>JAEZYZ010000351.1 GCA_023418705.1 Pseudomonadota bacterium
GGCGTGAGGTGTGGGCGCGCGATGCGGGACGATGTGCTTACACCGACGATCGAGGACGACGCTGCCCGGAGACTGGCAGCTTGGAGCTGCACCACCGCGAAGCGCACGCGCTGGGTGGCCCGGACACCGTGGACAACCTGGAGCTTCGGTGTCCTCCCCACAATTTGCTGGCGGCCGAGCAGGACTTTGGCCGAAGCCACATGGACCGCAGGCGCGGCAAGGCGCCGCCGAGCCTCGCCGCGCGGGAAGGATCTGACCACGCGGGCGGCGGAGCCAGATCTGACGCTGCAACGCGGCGGAGCCAGATCTGACGCTGCAACGCGGCGGAGCCAGATCTGACGCTGCAACGTAGCCAGGTCCGGAAGCGACGGGATCCGTGCGCAATCCACGCCCGTTGGTGATACGCATCAGCCGCCAGATCGCCTCTTCGTCGAAGCGGCGGCAGAAGTCGCCGGCCGTGGTCGGGTCGGGGATCGCGCTATGCCGAAAGTCTCGCTTGATTAGGGGCCAGATGGTCTGATTTTCCGCGCCAAACGGCTTGCTCCGCGACCGTTTGTCGCGCCAGGTCCCCAGCGCGAGCGCTCCCATCCGACGGCGAGCGAGATCGCGCGGGCGCTGACACCGAGCGTCGCGCGCGTCTCGAACCGAGGCGGGCACACGTTCACGGCGAGCTTTCGGACGGGCTCTTGTAGCTCTCGAAGCGCGCCAAGACGCGCTGCATCTCGGCTTCGTCGAGCAGGGCCGGGGTGCCGATTTGCAGCGCGTGGTGGTACTGCGCGGCGAGCGCCTCCACCTCGATGGCCAAGGCCAGGGCCGCCTCGGGGGTGTCGCCCGCGCACAGCAGGCCGTGATTGGCGAGCAGACACGCCCGGCGTCCCTCGAGGGCGCGGACCGCCAGGGCGCCGAGCTCCGTCGTCCCGAACGTCGCGTACGGGGCGCAGCGGATGTTGCTGCCGCCGGCGACCGCGACCATGTAGTGGAAGGCGGGGATGTCGCGCCGGAGGCAGGCGAGCGCCGTGCAGTAGGGGGAGTGCGCGTGAACGATGGCGCCGAGATCTGCGCGGGCGGCGTACACCGCCGCGTGCATCTGCCACTCGCTGGACGGCGCGCGGCGGCCCTCGAAGCGGCCGTCGCTCGTCACCAGCGCCAGATCCGCTGGGGTCAGCGCGTCGTAGGGAAACGCCGTGGGCGTGATCCAAAAGTCGCTCGACCGCATGCCGCTGCGGGCGCTGACGTTGCCGCTCGTGCCCTGATTGAGGCGAGTGCGGTTCAGCGACTGGGCGACACGCACGATCGCTGCTGTGATTTCTGCGTTCACGTTGCACCTCGGTGTGCCTGCGCGCGCCGCATCCAGCGGCGCAGGCGCGGGGCCGCGCGATCGAGCACCGTCTGAGCCACCTCCGGCAGCGGCGTGGTCGACTTGGTCGACCAGAACAAAAGGCCCCCGGATCCCTCGCGAGCGGCCGCCTCGACGAAGGCTGCCGCCGCCTTGGCGCTGTAGGTGGTATCGAGCGACCAGCCGGCAGCCTGCTCGAACTGCTGCAAGACCCGCCGCCCTTCAGGCGTCGGCTTGCCGTACCCGCGCCCCAGGAACCTGGATTCGATGCGCAAGCCGCGCGACAGCCCGGTTCCATCCAGTAGCAGCGTGCGGTCACCAGCGAGCTCCGCGACCAGGGCGCTCGTGCGGCGCGCCAGCGACACGATGCGGTAACGGCTGGTCACCGGCCACGGCGTGACGCGGACCGACGTCAGCTCGGGTGCACCGAGCGCCTGCACCTGCTCGGCGAACGCGGGGCAGTAGCGAGCCGCGTAGGCGAGCCCCACGAGCAGCCCTGCGCTGGTGCAGGTGGAACCCACGCCGACGAAGATTCGGCGCGGCAGCGGCAGCTCGCCGGCCGCGATCTGATCGGCGAGCTCCAGCGCGGCGGACACGTAGCCGAGGGCCCCGAGAGGGGTCGCGCCGCCCGGCACCATCACGTACGTCCGTCGACCAGCCTCCCGACCCGCGCGGCGCGCCTTCAGCATGCCAAAAGGCAACACGGACCAGTGGCGCAGCGGGTAGACGACCTCCGAGCTGGCGATCAACACACGCAGGTTCTCGAGCGCGGCCTCCGACATCGGCTGCGGGAAGATGACGGCGCCGGGAATCAGCCCCGCCCGCCGGGCGTGCAACGCCGTGGCCACGGCGTGGTTGGACCCGTAGGCGCCGGTCGAGATCACGTGGGTCGCTCCCCGCCCGAGCGCGTCACCGAACAAAAGCTCGAGCGTCCGGACCTTGTTGCCGCCGTAGATCGTCGAGCTCCGGTCGTCGCGTTTGGCGTAGAGCGCCGGGCCGCCGGGGCGCTCGAGCCAGCGGAGGCGTTCGATGGCCGTCGGCAGCTCGGCCAGCGAGCACCAAGCGAGCTTTTCGCGCAACGCTGGCTGCCAGGCGAGCAGCGGGCGTGCGAGCGGTGGCGATGGCAGCGAGCGCTCGGGGAAGGAGGCGGACAAGCTGGCTGAACCTCGGGGACAGGGTTTCCTGGCGATCCAGAGTACACCGATTCCTCGCCGCTGGCGGCAAAGGCGAAGGCCGTGCCCCTGTCGGCCGGTCCTGTAGACTCCTCGGGTGGCAGCCCTGCCTCTCGATGGCCGCGATCGGCGGCGAACCGCGGCGGTCGAGCTGATCGTCGACCAACAACACTACGACCAGGTGGTGCTGCGCGCGCTCACCCAGGCGCGTGTGTCGTTGTGGATCGCGACCGCCAATCTCAAGGACGTGCGCCTCGAGGCGCCGCTTGGCAGCGTGGCCCGCGCGCGCGGCCGCTACGTCTCGATCGTGGAGACCTTCGCTTCGCTCTCCGGCCGCGGCGTCGAGGTGCGCGTGCTGCACGCCACGCCGCCCTCGCGCCCGTTTCGGCAGTCGCTCGCCAAGCGGCGAAGCTTGAAGCCGCCGCGTTTCGAGCTGCGCGCGTGCCCACGCGTCCATTTGAAGATGATCGCGGTGGACGGTGAGTACTTGTACGTGGGGAGCGCCAACTTCACCGGCGCCGGGCTGGGGGCTCGAGGGGCAGGTAAGCGCAACTTCGAGATGGGGCTCGCGACGGCCGACGACCTCTTGCTCGACGCCGCGCAAGAGCGCTTCGACCGCATTTGGTCCGGCAAAGAGTGCGGCGCTTGCAAGCTCAGATCCCTCTGTCCGAAACCCCTCGACGGCAAGGGAAAGTAACGCGTCGTCTGTCGATGCACGCGGGCGAGGCGAGGCGAGGCGCCTCGCCGGTATTTGGATCGCCCGCGTTTCTGGTCTCAGGGACACGGGGTGATCGTCTCGCAGTCGACGATCGAGCTGTCTGCCGAGTCGGCGGTGCAGACGTCCAGGCCGGCACCGGCGTCGATGCGGTTATGGCCATCGCAGTCACCGACCTCGTCGTCGCCCTCGCCGGCGACGATGACATCATCACCCGCACCCCCGGCGATGTCGTCGTTGCCTGGTCCTCCATCCAAGATGTCGTTGCCGCTGATACCGCCGACGACGAAGTCATCGTCCTCTTGTCCGAAGACGCGATCGTCGCCCTCGCCGCCGTTGACCGTGTCTCCGCCAAGACCACCGAACAGGCGGTCGTTGCCGGCCGAGCCTTCCATGAGGTCGACGCCCGCGCCCCCCACGAGCTCGTCGTCGCCCGCTTCGCCGTTCAAAAAGTCCTCCCCGTCTTCCCCCGCGAGCGTGTCGTTGTCAGGACCGCCGAACAAGCCGTCCGCGCCCTCCCCGCCGTTCAAAAGATCGTCGCCATCTGCGCCCAGCAGCGTATCGTTGCCGGCTCCGCCGCTCAGCGTGTCTTGCCCCGACCCCGTCCCTCCGCTGAAGCTGTCATCGCCGCCGGACACGATGTCATCGCCCTCGCCTCCTCCCAGGTCGTCGTCGCCGCCTTCGCCGATCACCCGATCGTTGCCCTTGCCGCCGGACATGCGGTCCTGACCTAGCCCGCCGAACAGCTGGTCGTTGCCGTCGCCGGCATCGATCACATCGTCGCCCGCGCTGCCGAAGATGACGTCGTTGCCTCCGAGCCCGTTGACCGTATCTTGCCCCTCCAGCGCAACGATGCAGTCCGCCTCCGCCGTGCCCTGGAGGATGTCGTCATTGGGCGTCCCAATGATGACGTTGAGCCCACTTGCTTGGCAGAACGCGATCGGGTCGGCAACCGCCGCTTGCGCCACGCCAGCCGTTGCCTCTCGAGGCGCGTCATCTGCACCGGAGCATGCCGCGGTGGCGCCCGCGAGCGTCAAAAGCAACCAACCGCCCGTGATGGTCTTCAATTCCATGACACACGTGTCTCCTCTCCATCGATCGACGATGGTCTTGGGGTGCGGACGCTTTGCCGCCCGCCCTCGGTTTGCCCGAGGTTAGAGCTTCTGCGACCTTCGGACCTTCACGTCGCGCCGGCGCGTGCCGGACGATTCCGCCTGTGGGGCCTCGATCATTGGAGGTTTCTGGCTGACGCAGTTTGTGTTGCCGCCCGCCTGTCGCTCTAGAGCCGGATCCTTCTTCGTGGTAGGCCTGGGTTCTGGAGGTGGCAGGATGCTTTGGATCGGTTGGACGGGATGGGTGGCGGCGGCGTTGACGCTGGTTTGCGCCTGTAGCTCGGACGACGGAGGCGCTTTCGCTGGCGTCGCCCGCTGGAAGTGCTTTGCCGACGCCGCGAGTGGTGACTGCGACTGCCATGGCCTCGAAGCCGGCAGCGACGTGGACGCCGTTGGGTCGGATTTGTCCGAGGTCAGCTCTTGCACCGGCTACACGCGCTGCGCGACGTACCGGGACGATTTCGGCGACTGGATGTGCAGCTGCGGAGACGAGAGCTACGCGCCGCCGGCTGGTTCGACGGAAGTGTCCGACGCGAGCGCCTGCCCGCCCTAGAGCCCCGCTCCGTTCGCCAGAGCGGAGATGCCGATGAATCGGGGCCCCCTCCTCGTGTGCTCACGGCTCGGTGCTCTAGATGGTCTCAGTTTCCGCGACAAACGCTTTGCTCCGCAAATCGTTTGTCGCTCTAGAGCCCCGCTCCGTTCGCCAGAGCGGAGATGCCGATGAATCGGGGCCCCCTCTGGGAGAGGGCCCCGATTCATCGGGAAGCCCTCTCGTGTGCTCACGGCTCGGTGTTTTCGCGGGTCCCAACTCCCCCTCTAGTGCTCGCGGGCGCCTGCTCCGACAGCATGCTCGCGTACCCTTCGCGGAAGGTCGGGTAGCTGAAGCGATACCCCGAGGCCTTCAGGCGCTGATTGCTGCAGCGCTTGCTCGACCGCGCCGGCGGCTGCCCGCCGAGGGGCGCCGGCGGTGGGGCGCCGAGCTGCGCGGCGAGCCAGGCGAGCACGACGGCCTGATCGGCGGGCTCGTCATCCACGCCGAGGTATACCGGGTCAGGGCGCTCGAGGTCGAGCAGGTGCGCGAGCGCCCCCGCGCAATCGTCGCGGTGAATGCGGTTGGTATAGACGGGCTCGGGCCGCAGGTTGGCCGTTCCGTTGCGCACGCTGTCGACGAGCCGAGTGCGTCCGGGCCCGTAGATGCCGCCGAGCCTGACGACGACGGCGTCGATCCCAGAGCCTTCGACGATGCGTTCGGCTTCGAGCAGGGTGCGACCGGTGAAATGGGTCGGGCTCGTGGGGGAGCTCTCGTCCACCCACTGCCCCGCGCGCTGCTCGTAGACGGAGGTGCTGGACGTGAACAGGAGCCGCCGCACGCCGAGCTTGGCGGCGCGCACGGCGTCGAGCAGGTGCGTCAGCCCCTCGACATAGGCGGCGCGGTAGGCGGCCTCGTCCGAGCGGTCGGCGCCCGCCGCGTAGATGACGGCGTCGATGTCGCCGGGCAATTGGGCGAGGGTCTTCGGATCGGCCAAGTCTGCGGCCAGCGGCCGGAGCGGCGCTGGCACTTGGGAGATGCTGCGCCGCAGCGCCCAGACGCTGCGGCCCGCGCGCGCCAAACACAGACCCAGCGCGGAGCCGACGTAGCCGCAGCCGGCGATGAGAACGGAGCTCATGCGCTGGACCCTGCCACAGGTCTCGACGCTCACCCACCGGATCGTAGGCCAAAAAGGGCGCGCAGGGCTGGCCACGTCCGCCGCGAGCGACAACACTGCGAGGCGATGCTCGCGTTTCGGTTCGACAACTCCTACGCTCGGCTGCCCGAGCGCTTCTACGCGCGTCTGGCCCCGACACCGGTGCGCGATCCGCGCGTCGTGAAGGTCAACGTCGCGCTGGCCGAGACGCTGGGCCTGGACGCCGAAGCTTTGGCTTCCCCCGACGCGGCGCAGGTGTTTTCGGGCAACGTCCTGCCAGCGGGTGCGGAGCCGCTCGCCCAAGCCTACGCGGGCCACCAGTTCGGCGCGTTCGTTCGCCAGCTGGGCGACGGACGCGCCATCTTGCTCGGGGAGGTGGTCGGCGTCGATGGCGTGCGGCGGGACGTTCAGCTCAAGGGCGCCGGTCGTACGCCGTTCTCACGCGGCGGTGACGGCCGCTCGGCGCTCGGCCCGGTGCTGCGGGAGTACGTCGTGAGCGAGGCGATGGCGGCGCTCGGCGTGCCGACCACGCGCTCGCTGGCTGCCGTGACGACGGGCGAGCAGGTCGTGCGCGAGCGCCTCCTGCCAGGCGCGGTGCTCACGCGCGTCGCCCAGAGCCACCTCCGGGTCGGCACGTTCGAATATTTTGCGGCGCGCGCTGACCATCCAGCGCTCGCGGCGCTCACCGAGTACGCGCTCCAGCGTCACTACCCCTCCGCGAACGTCGCCGCTCGGGCCCACGCCGCGCTCGCGTTGCTCGAAGGCGTGATCGAAGCGCAGGCGGCGCTGATCCCGCTGTGGATGGGGGTCGGGTTCATCCACGGCGTGATGAACACCGACAACACCCTGATCTCCGGTGAGACCATCGACTATGGCCCCTGCGCCTTCCTCGATGAGTACGACCCGAACAAGACCTTCAGCTCGATCGATCACGGGCGCCGCTACGCCTTCGGCAAACAGCCGCTGAACGCACAGTACAACCTCGCCCGCTTCGCCGAGACCCTGCTGCCGCTCTTGTCCGACGACGAAAAGGATGCCATCCGGATCGCCACCGAGCGGCTGGACCGCTTCGACAGCCTGTTTCAGCGAAAGTACCTCGCCGTGCTCCGCGCCAAGCTCGGCTTGCGCCGGGAAGAGGACGGCGACCTCGAGCTTGCGACGGACTTGCTTCGTCAGCTGGCGGCGCATCGCGCCGACCACACGCTGTTTTTCCGCGGGCTCTGCGACGCCGCCGAAGACCCCGGCGGCGAGGGGCAGCTGGTGGCGCTGTTCTCGGAGCCGCAGGGGTTTCAGACTTGGTTGCGCGCCTGGCGGCAGCGGCTGGAGCGTGAGGTCGAGCCTGCCGCGGCCCGGGCGGCGAACATGCGCCGCAGCAATCCGGCGTTCATCCCTCGGAACCACCGCGTCGAGGCGGCGATCGAGGCGGCGACCGAGCGGGAGGACTTCGGGCCCTTCGAAGCCTTGGTCGAGGCGCTGGCGCGGCCGTTCGAGGATCAGCCGAGGTTCTCGGAGCTGACCCTGGCTCCGCGGCCCGAAGAGCGCGTCCTGCAGACCTTCTGCGGGACCTGAGCTGAAGCCACGAGCTCGGTCGAGCCGCCGGATCGGCCTTGCGGTCGCCCGTTGCCCGCGGCCGTGCTTTGTCTCCTGCCCGTCTCGGGGCAAGCTCCGGCTCTCCCGATGGCGGTGCCGACCGAAGACGACGTGGACGCTCGCCTCGATCGCCTCGAGATCGGCTTCAACGCGGCTGGCGTCGATGCGTTCGGTGTCTCTCGCGCGCACCTGGCCGTCGGTTTCCGCTGGCTCGGCTGGCTCTATCGCCGCTACTTCCGGGTGCGGGTGCACGGCATCGACAACGTGCCTGCCCGCGGCCGGGCGATGCTCGTCTGCAACCATGCCGGCGGCTACGCGGTGGACGCGGCCATGTTGATCGCCGCCTGCTTCTTCGACAAGGAGCCGCCGCGGCTGGCCCACGGGATGGCCGATCGCTTCATCGGGCGCCTGCCGTTCGCCTCGATCTGGGCCAATCGGACCGGCCAGATCACCGGGTTGCCCGAGCACGCTCGCAGGCTGCTGGAAGACGAGCGGCTGGTGATGGTGTTTCCGGAGGGGACGCGCGGCACGGCCAAGGTGTTCTCCGAGCGTCACTCGCTGGTACGCTTCGGTACGGGTTTTCTGCGGCTCGCGCTGGCCGCGCGCGCCCCCGTCGTCCCGGTCGCGTTCGTCGGGGGAGGGGAGGCGGTGCCCACCATCGCGAACCTTCGCACCCTGGGGCGCCTCCTGGGCGTGCCCTATGTGCCGGTGACGCCCTACCTCCTGCCGCTGCCTCTGCCGGTGGGCTGTGAGCTCGTGTTCGGCGAGCCGCTGGTGTTCGAGGGCGACGGCAGCGAAGCCGACGCGACGGTCGAGCGCTATGTCGAAGAGGTGCGCTCGGCCATCGGCGAGCTCATCCAGATCGGCAAGCGCAAAAGGAGGGAGCGGTGAAGGTGTTGATCACCGGCATCGGCAGCAGAATGGGGCAGTTGATGACCCACCTGCTGCTCGAAGCGGGCGACGCGGTGATTGGGATCGATCGACGTCCGGTCTCCGGCGCGCCGGAGGGCGTCGCGCTTCACCGCGTCGACATCCGCAAACGTGACGCAGAAGAGGTCTTTCGAACGGAACGGCCAGAGGCCGTCGTGCACCTCGCGACGATGGCGCACCTGCACGAGGCGGCGGAGGATCGGCATCGCATCAACCTCTGGGGAACCAAAGCCGTCTTCGACTGGTGCGACCGCTACGGCGTGGCGCAGGCGATTTTCGTCGGGCGGCACACCTACTATGGGGCGGCGCCGGACACCCCGCTCTATCACCAGGAGAGCGATCCGCCGCTCGGGCTCGATTCCTTTCCGGAGCTCGCCGACCTGGTGGCCGCGGACCTGTACGCCGGCTCGGCGCTCTGGCGGTTGCCGCGCCTGAAGACGGCCATCTTGCGCGTGTGCTACACGCTCGGCGCGGCGCCTCAGGGCACGCTCGCCGCCTACTTCGGGGGCAGGCGGGTGCCGACGGTGCTCGGGTTCGATCCGCTGTTTCAGGTGATCCACGACACCGATGCGGCGAGGGCCATCGTGGCGGCGCTCCGCAAGCAGGTCCGCGGCGTGTACAACGTCGCCGGCCCCCCGCCGCTCCCGCTATCGCACTGGATCGCGGCGACGGGCCGCCAGCGCGTGCCGCTCCCCGAGCGGTTGCTGGCGCTGTCACAAGGTCGCTTCGGCTTGCCCCGCCTCGAGCGGGGCGCCATCCGCCATTTGAAGTACCCCGTCGTCATCGACGCCTCGGAATTTCAACGAGTTACCGGCTTCGTCGCCGAGCACGACGCGGCGGCGATCGCCGCGTCCTTCCGCGACGTCCGCCCGAGCACACCCCCACCCCGATGGGCACCGCTCGAGTGACCGCCCGGCGCCGTTGCAATCGCCGCCGGATCGCGGCATGTAGGGCTTCGATGCAGCGCGCTCGTCCCACGCGGGGCTCGCCTCGATCCGCCTGGCGCAGAACCGACCGGCGCCTGCCGGCTGCCGTCATCCTCGCCTCGCTGCTGCTCGGCGCGTGCAAGCTGGGCCAGAGCGATCAGGAGGATCGACCGCTGCCCACCGAAGGGGTGCCGCTGCCTCAAGACCAGCCGGCCGCCGCAGAGCCGGTGCGCACCACCCCGCGGCCGAGGCCCGAGCCGCGCCCGATCGCGGCCGACCCAGGCGCGCCCGCACCGGCCGCGCCTGCGCCAACCGCGGC
>JAEZYZ010000016.1 GCA_023418705.1 Pseudomonadota bacterium
GCGTTGGCCTTGGCAGACGCGGCCGCAGCGTCGGCCGTGCCGTCGCTGCTGAGGGCGGCCGAGCAGGACCCGTCGGCGCGCGTGCGGCAGCTTGCCGTGTTGGCGCTCGGCGAGCTGGGGGAGCAAGACGACGAGCGCATCGGTGCGCTCGTCGCCGAAGCGCTCGACGACGCCGCGCCGGAGCTGCGCTTTCAGGCCTTGATCGCGCTGCATCGCCTCGCGCCGGCGCTGGCGTTGCCAAAAGCGCTGCAGAAGCTCTCCGACTCCGATCGACAGATCCGCTACATCGCCTTGCGCATCGTCGACGAGATCCTGACGGACTCTGCGGTGGCGGCCCCTCCGATCGCCGAGCTGCGCGCGCGGCTCGAAGACACGGCACCGGAGGTGCGCCTCGCCGCCGCCATCGCCCTGACGCAGCTCGGCGATCACTCCGGAGTCGACCAGCTGGTGGCCGCCTTGAACGAGCGGCGGCCGATCGCGCACGACGACGACGAGCAAGCCGTCGTCGAGCTGGCCGGAGAGCTCGGCTTGGTGGCGGCTCGACCGGGCCTCGAGCGCCGGGCGTGGGGCTGGTTCGGCCGAGCTCGTCCTGGCGGCTGGCAGGCGCGGGTGGCGCTCGCCCGGCTCGGCGACGAGCGGGCCCAAGCTCGGATCGTGCGGGATCTCGGCTCGAAGGACCGCGACACCCGGACCGCGGCCATCGTCGCGGCCGCCCGGGCTCGCCTCCAACGGGCGCAGCCCCTGATCGCTGCCATGCGCGGCGATGAGCTGGCGGCCGATCCGGAGACCGTGGCCGAGGCGTTGGCGGCCTTCGAGCGCTGACGGAGAGCAGGTTTTGCCGCCGAAAGGCGGGCGCGGTGGAGCCCTGGCGCTCGGGGGTGCCCCTCGGCCGAGCCCCGTGTTAAGCGTCGCGGCCAATGAGCAAGCTCGAGCGGCTGAGCGGCGACTCCGAGGTCGACCGTGTGCCAGGCGACGCCGCCCGCGGCGCGACGCCGCTCGACCCCCCGGTGCCCGAGCGGTTGATGCTGACGATGTACCGGGAAATGCAGAGGATCCGCCTGCTCGACACGCGTCTGATCGCGCTGCAACGCCAGGGTAGGATCGGCTTCTACGGCGCGTGCACGGGGCAGGAAGCCGTGCCGGTCGCCGCGGCGCTCGCCGCACGGCCGACCGACTGGGTCTTCCCGGCGCTGCGCGAGAGCCCGATCCTGCTGGTGCGCGGCTTCCCGCTCGCGGTGTACGTGGCCCAGGTGTTCGGCACCCGCCTGGATGTCGCGCGGGGGCGCCAGATGCCAAGCCACATGAGCGGGCGGCACGCCAACGTCGTGTCGTGGTCGAGCGTCGTGGGCTCCCAGCTGCCGCACGCCGTCGGCGCCGCCTTCGCGGCGCGCCGGCTCGGTCGGGACGACGTCGCGCTCGCCTTCATGGGGGAGGGGGCGACCAGCACCGGCGATTTCCACGCGGCCATGAACTTCGCTGGCGTGCTCACCGCCCCCTGCGTGCTGATCTGTCAGAACAACCAGTGGGCCATCAGCACCCCGGCGCGGCGGCAGACCGCTGCAGAGACCTTCGCGGCCAAGGCGCAGGCGTATGGGATCCCCGCGGATCGGGTCGACGGCAACGACGTGCTCGCCGTCTACCGCGCCGTGCAGCGCGCATGCGAGGCAGCGCGGGCGGGCAAGGGCCCGACCTTCATCGAGTGCTTGACCTATCGCATGGAGGCCCACTCGACGAGCGACGATCCCACCCGCTATAGATCCGAGGACGAGGTCCGGTCGTGGGCGGCGAAAGATCCGATTTTGCGCTTGCGTCAGCTCCTGGTCGACCAGCACCTGCTGGACGACACCGTGGACGCGGAGATGGAGCGGCAAATGCATCAGGAGATCGCGGAGGCGCTGGCCCGGGCCGAGCAGTCTGGCCCGCCGGAACGTGACAGCCTGTTTCGAGATGTTTATGCGGAGCTGCCCTGGCACCTGCGCGAGCAGTGGCGCTCGCTCGAGCGCCTGCCGCCCGCAGAAAACGCCGGGCCCTGACGGTCGACGGCTGTGGTAGCAACTTCGAGAGCCTTACGAAGAGGAAGACAAGTCGATGGCAGAACGAGAGTTCGACGCAATTGTGCTGGGAGGCGGTCCCGGCGGTTACGTGTGTGCGATTCGCTTGGGGCAGCTCGGCAAGAAGGTCGCCTGTGTCGAGGAAGAGGAGTACGGCGGCGTGTGCCTCAACTGGGGCTGCGTCCCGTCGAAGGCCCTGATCAGCAACGCGCACCTCTTCACCAAGGCACGCCAGGCTGAAAACCAGGGGCTCCGCATCGCCGGGGTCGATGTCGATCCCGACAAGATGCAAGATTGGAAGAACGGCATCGTCAAGAAGCTGACCGGCGGCGTTCGCCAGCTGCTCAAGGCCAACGGCGTCGAGATCGTCGAGGGCCGCGGGCGCCTCACCGCCAAAGATCGGGTGGAGGTGGAAGGCCCGGGTGGCCGGCAGACGCTGAAGGCCAAAGATGCCGTCGTGATCGCCACCGGTTCGGCCACCATTCAGATCCCCGGCTTCGAGTTCGATGGGGAGCGGATCATCGGCGCGCGCGAGGCCGTCAGCCTGCGCCGGATCCCGAAGCGACTGGTCGTCATCGGCGGCGGCGTGATCGGCATGGAGCTCGGGATGGTGTACCAGAGCTTCGGCAGCCAGCTGACGGTCATCGAGCTGACCCCGAACCTGCTGCCCGGCGCCGATCGCGACGCGGTGGGCGTGGTGGAGCGCAAGCTCAAGAAGCTCGGGGCCCAGGTCTACAAGCAGGCCAAGGCAGAGTCGGTCGCCAAGCGCGCCGACGGCGTCGCCGTCACGTTCTCGACCGAGGGCAAGCAGCAAGTCGTCGAAGCGGACATGGTGCTGGTCGCGGTCGGCATGAAGCCGCGGTCGCGGGGCATCGGCCTGGAGGAGCTGGGGGTCCAGATCGACGAGCGCGGTTTCGTCCGCACCGATGACGTGTGCCGGACCAACGTGGCCGGCATCTACGCCATCGGCGACGTGAGCGGCGCCCCGATGCTCGCGCACAAGGCGTCGAAGGAAGGGGAGGTCTGCGCCGAGGTGATCGCCGGCAAGAAGGCCGGCAAAGACTGGGTCACGGTGCCCAACATCATCTTCACCGATCCAGAGATCGCCAGCGTCGGGTTGACCGAAGACCAGGCCAAGGAGCAAGGGATCGACTTCAAGTCCGGGCGCTTCCCCTTCTCGGTGCTCGGTCGCGCGATGAGCCTCAACGAGACCGAAGGTTTCGTGAAGGTCATCGCCGAACGCGGCTCCGGTCGGGTCGTCGGCATCCACATCGTGGGTCCATCGGCGAGCGACCTGATCAGCGAGGCGGCTCTGGCGATGGAGATGTTCGCGACCGCGGAGGACATCGCGTTGACCATCCACCCGCACCCCACGCTCGGCGAAGCGATGATGGAAGCGAGCGCGGCGGCCCTCGGCCACGCGATCCACATCATGAACCGCTGACGCGCTCGCGCCGTGCCTGCGGCCGGGCCAACGGCTCGATCGCGGGCACGGCGTGCCCGCAAAGCACCAGTGGCGCTCCGCCCCGAGCTCGTGGCACATTTCCCCCATGGGCATTTTCGACCGCATGAGCCGGGTCCTTTCGAGCAACTTCAACGCCCTGCTCGATAAGCTGGAGGACCCCAAGAAGTCCGTCGATCTCTTGCTCGATCAAATGCGCGAGCAGATCCGCCTGGGGCGCCAGCACGTCGTTCAGAGCGTGGCGGCGGAGAAGCAGCTGAAGCAGAAGGTCGCCGACCTCGACCAACAGATCGAGCGCTGGAACGGCCGCGCCGAGCTCGCCGTGCGCCGCGGCGACGACGCTCTGGCGCGCGAGGCGCTGGTGCAGAAACGACGTTTGGTCGGGGAACGGGACCGCGCCGAAGCCCTGCGCGCCGAGCAGCGGGCCAACGCCCTCGAGGTGAAGGCCGAGATCGAGCGCATGGAGAGCAAGCTCACAGAGCTTACGGCGAAGAAGGGCACCTTGGTGGCGCAGGTGCAGCAAGCACGAGCCGGCGGTGGCGCCGAAGGGCTGGGTGCGGGCGCGGCGCGCCCGTTCGATGACTTCCGCCGCATGGAAGATCAGATCGAGGGGGTAGAGGCGGCGATCCAGGCCCAGCGCGAGGTGGACGAGGCGCTGGCCGGCGGGCGGGGCGTTTCGGGCATGACGCCGGACGAGGTGGAGGCGAAGTTTCGGGCGCTCGAGGCGGGCACCCCCCTCGGCGGATCCGCGCCGGCGGTCCCCACTGAGGTCGATGAGGAGCTGTCGGCCTTGAAGAAGCGGGTCCGGGTCGAGACCTGACGGAGCGAAATGGCACCCGCGCCGCACGCGCCTCCGCGAGCTCTTCGGCTCCGCGCCGAGCTGCCGACGGAGCTCTCGAGAGAGGCCACGGCGGTGCTGCCGTCCCTGGTCGGCGGCGAGGTGCTGCGCGTGGACGCTCCTCCGGGCGCCCGGGTGGCGGAGTTTTGCGACGCGCTGGCGGCCGTGCACCAGAGCGCGCGGGTGTTCCGCGTCCGCGGTTTCCCTGCTGGCGAGCCGCTAGGAGCGCTGCGGGCGGCCTTGAGGCGGGCCCAAGAGACCGAGCTCTTGCCGCCGACGCTGGAGCTCGAGCACCTGGCGATGCTCGAGACGCTGCTCGATGGCGATGGCCTCGATCTGGAGTCGGCGGCCTCGCTGGTGGCCGCCTGGCTCGGGGCTGGCCAGCACGGCTTCGAGACCGTGATCGTGCTGGAGGACGCCGCGGCCCTGGACGCCGACAGCGCGGAGGCCATGAAGCTCGCGTGCGCGTCGCGCGGGATCGCGCTGCTCGGTTGCCTCGAGCCCGACCAGTCTCTACCGCCCGCGCTTGCGGCGCTGCCCCTGTGCGCCCGCTTCTCTTGTGTGCCCTTCGACCCCGCGAGCGTGCAAGCGGAGCGGGATCGTCGCTGGGGCGAGCTGTCCGAGGCGGAGCAGCGGGTCCTGCAGGTCGTGGCCACCGCGGGCGGTGGCATCGAGCTCGGGTTGCTCGAGGCGGCGCTCGCCCGGATCGAGGC
>JAEZYZ010000216.1 GCA_023418705.1 Pseudomonadota bacterium
GGTAGGGGTGTGCTCGCTGGGCGCGGGAAGGGGCGGGAGGCGGCGGGAGCGTGACGGCGATGGCGGGCTGGCTATGGGCGACGGGCGGCGGCGTCGCGGGCGAGCCGGCGCCAGATGATGACGTGCCCGGCCAGTGCGGCGCTCACCAGTACGGCGGGGAGCCACACGAAGGGGAAGTGAGTGACCCAGGTGTTCACGTGCCGCGGGTCGTCGCCGAAGGCGCGCACCATGGGTGAGCCTGCGAAGGCGACGACCGCGATCACGGCGAGCATCAACAGGCCGTAGGCATTCCAGGCTGGCAGGGCCCAGCGCGGCAAACGGCCGCGGGCGGCGAGCGGCGCCAGCATGAGGGCGGTGATGCCCGTGACGATGTCGAAGTTGTAGCCCGAGAACGACATCTCGTGCGGCATGACACCTTCGCGCGCCGCTTGGTGCATCACGAGCTCGAGTGGGAAACGAAAGCCTTGGGCTGCGACCAGCCACCACAGCGGCAGCCCGCGTGCCAGCCGATCACCGGCGCGCGATATCCCAAGGGCAATGCCGAGCGAAATGACGACCACGAACATGAGCGCCATGGGTGGCGGACGCAGGTCGAAGCGAGCTAGCAGGCCGGAGAGGGCGAGCGCCGCGGTGACGGCCAGGTAGGCGGCCGTGATCACGATCCAGCGCAGGGCGTGGGGAGTGGAGGGGTGACCCAGGTGGCGGGCGGCGATGGCTTGGCCGGCGACGTGAAGGGAGGCGACCGCCAGCGCGAGACCGGCGATGCCCAACGTCACGACGGGGGAGGCCTGCATGGAAGAGCCGCTGGCGAGTAACGCACATCCATGGCGGCCTGTGCAAGGCGGCCGCTAGCGTGGCTGGGACGCTGTTCGACGGGCGAGGGGGCGGGGAGAGATTAGGGCTATGGGTGCGCTCGCGTTGCTGGCGCGGCGTACGGTGGGGCCGCTCGCGGGACGCTCAGAGGTGAACCGTGCCCCCACACTCAGCGGCTGAACCGTGCGCCGAACCCAAGGTCGATGGCCGACAGGTGGGCGGGCAGCTGTCGGTGCCGCAGCTATCCAAGGCGCAGTTGCCCGACGCGCAGCCCTCTTCCTCCAGACAGAGCTCGCCATCGGCGATCTCCGCCTCGCACACCTCCGATGCCGAACAGTAGCTGCCGTCGACGCACCGCGACGAGGTGCACGGCTGGCCGATGGCGGCCAGCGCGGTGCAGGTGCCGTCCCTGCATTCAAACCCTCGATCGCAGACCGCACCGCCCAAACAAGCTCCGTCGCGAGGCCCACGGACGCACGCGCCGCCAACACACCCGAGCCCGTCCTCGGTGAAGCATTCGCCCCAGGACACCTCGTTCACCACGTTGCTGGGTGGCTCACCGGGCAGCGTGCCGCAGTCGGTCTCCGATCGGCAGGTGCGCGCGCAGGCTTCGCCCTCCGCGGCGCGCCGCGCCGCCTTGCAGACCTGCTGGCAGTAGACGCGGCTGCCCTCGACCGGCGCGCACTGGGCGTCGCGGTCGCAGGGCTCGCCGGTGGCGACGGTTCCTACGTAGACGCGGTTGCACGGCTCGAGGTCGATGCCCGCACAGCTCGGCAATGCGGCCCGCACGCTGGCAAGGCACTGCTCGGCCGCCGCCGCGTCGAAGCGTAGCGCCTCTGGGTCGGGCGCAAGCTGCGCGAGCAAGCCTGAAACCCCAGACTCGCACGCCGATCGATCGAACGCGTTGGAGCGCGCCGCGCAACACGCGTCGAGCCCATCGCAGAACGCCGCAGTGACGGACCCGGCGAAGGCTTCCGCCTCGTTGCTCGGCCCCGAAGGGCCCTCGCCATCTGGCTCATCCGGACCGCAGCTAGCCGCCACGACGATCAGGCCGAATCCCACGACCGACCAAGTCATGCCCCAGGGGGAAGGGCGCCGGGACCGCTCGCGGCTCGGGGCTTCCAAGCGCCGGGATCGCGGGGCGGGGGCTGGGAAGAGGGTGCTCATGGCGCATCCGTCCGATGTTGGAGCACATGCGTCAACCACCACCGTCACGGCCGACGGAGCCCAAGGGCGCTCTGTCCGCCCGCCCCTGGCGGCCACTGGGCCGAGCAATTTCGCCAGGCGCTCACGTCCGCGCTTGACAGCTCCCCCGCCGCCCACTACACAAAGCGCCCACCTCGCGGGAGTAACTCAGTGGTAGAGTG
Source organism: Pseudomonadota bacterium (assembly GCA_023418705.1). GTDB lineage: Bacteria > Myxococcota_A > Polyangia > Polyangiales > Polyangiaceae > JAEZYZ01. The sequence continues at coordinate 2,181 of JAEZYZ010000216.1, forward strand.
CAACCTTGCCAAGGTTGACGTCGAGGGTTCGAATCCCTTCTCCCGCTCTCCGTTCCTTGTTGGAAGAAGCTAGAAGGGATTCCTTCTGTCCAGCCGCGGCGGGCTCGCTGCCGCGGAGCCTTCGGCTTTGCGAACCGCGCTGCTAGGCGCTCTTGGCGAGCTGTTGCGCGCGCTGTCTCGACACCCCGATCAGCTCTCCGGCGTCACGGAGGCTGAGGCCGAGTTCGAGGAGCCTGCCGAGCGCCTCCCGGCTCTTGCCGGAGGCCAGCTCGTCCGCTGCTTGGGCGCGTTCCTTGGCGGCACGTGCGGCCTGTACGGCTTTGCGGGCGCGCGCTGGCAAGCGAACGTCGTCCACGAGCTTGCCGGTATAGGGCTCGTCCAGGTCCAGCATCGCTTGCAGGGCTTCCCGGATCCGCTCCCGCGCCTGCTCGATGGTGCGGCCCTGGGTATGGCAACCGGGCACAGCAGCGACGCCGGCGCTGCCTCGAGGTGCGCGAGCGGCTGCGCTTCTGTCTCGATCGGTGGCGCATGTCCGGATTTCCGAAGATGGCGCCCGCCCCCCCGCGGGGCGTGCGACGGAAAAACCTCCACAGCACCGCCGGGTACCCGCTAGGCTGAGGCGCGTGACATTGGTGCAACAGGTGCGGCGCCCACGGAGTCGGTTGAAGGCGCTGGCGCAAGCTCTGCTGCTGTTTGTCGCTGGGACGAGCTGCGTTCACCGGACGCGTTCGGTGGAGACGCGCGCGTTGCCAGCCTCGGAACGCCCGGTACTCACCGAAGCAACCGGAACGCCGCTGCGGGCGGACTGGCAAGTCGAAAGCGGCGTCCTGCTGGGTCAGCTCGAGTGGGCGGACGCCTGCGTGCTCGAGCGGTCACAGACCGTCGTAGAAGAGGAAACGATCAAAAAAGAGCCGGCGACGGGGGCCGGCGTCGCGCTGCTAGTTGCCGGCGTTGCCACCGCGGTCACTGGCCTGGTGCTGGAAGCCTCGGCTGAAGAAGAGACGCGCTGCAGTAGTCCTCCGGCGATGCAGGGGTACATTCCGGCGATCGAGTGCGACACCGAGCGGAACCCACCCCGAGCGCTCACGCTGTCGCTCACCCTGGGGGGCGTGCTGCTGGGATCGCTCGGCGTCGCCACGCTACGGGGGAAACCCTCGAGCTCGGTGCACGAGCGGAGTCGACGTGAGGAGTCGGTACGTGGGACGCAAGCGGTGGCCTGCGGTACTCCGGAGAACACCGCGGGACTTGTGTTCGTCGCGATCCTTCCGGACGGGCGTCGCCTGCAGACTCGAGCGAATGCCCATGGCCAAGTGAAGTTCACGCTGCCGCCCGACATGGCATCGGCGGGCGCGTCGCCAGGCCCCGGCCAGATCGTGGTTGCCGTCGCGGAGGTGCAGCCGGAGCTGGCCCACTTCGTCAAGCGCGGCCTGGTGCTTGGCCGCGTCGACTTGCCGGGAACGGAAGCTGCTCCGACGCCGGCTGGGCGGTAGCGGCGGTAGCACCGGTAGCAGCGGTAGCGCGCCGTCGAAGGTCGAGGCGCGCGCGGGGGCGATGCAAGCCTGCCGCAGTGGACGGTCGGATCTGCCAGACGGGCACACGTTGACGCGGCTGATTTACGGGGTTTGTGCGTGGTACGGGCGTTGCAAAACCGCAGGATCATCGGGCGTTGCCGGATGCGTCCTTGGGATCCCTTGGGATCAGGGAAGCTCACCCGAAAGGCGGTTCTGTCATGTCACCTCTTGATTCCCCTCTGTTCTGGATCATCGTCGGCGCCATCGTGATCGTGGCCATCGCCGTGATCGCCGTGATGGTGAAGCGGCGCCCCGGCCGTCACCACGCTCGGCTACGTGAACGCTACGGGCCGGAGTACGAGCGCCTGGTTCAGCAGTACGGCAGCGACAAGGACGCCGAGCGGGAGCTCGTCGCTCGAGAGCGGCGCGTGCGGCGCTTCCGCCTGCGTGAGCTCAGCGACGCCGAGCATGAGCGGTTCGCGACCGCTTGGCGCGAGGTGCAAGTGCGCTTCGTCGATGAGCCTCGAGAGGCCGTTCTCCAGGCGAATGATCTCGTCAAGGAGCTGATGGGCGCTCGCGGCTATCCGGTGGAGGACTTCGAACAGCGCGTGGCGGACCTTTCGGTGGAGCACGCGAACGTCGTGCAACACTATCGGGCAGCGCGGGCGCTCACCGAGGCAAACCGGGCGACACAAGGCGATACAGAAGAGCTGCGGCAGGCCTTCGTTCACTACCGTGCTCTGTTTTCCGAGTTGCTGGAGCAGAAGGCTGGTCCGGCTCGAAACCTGCAGGAGGTACACGCATGACCACACGACAGCACACCCCTACGATGAACGATAGCCCTTCACATTCACAGACACGCGCGCCCGATGAGGGGGAGCACCCGCCGCACCCGGAGCTGGGCACGGCGTACCTTCCCGACAGCGACGCGCAGTCGATCAGTCAGCGGTGGAACGCCATTCAGGCGGCCTTCGTCGACGACCCGAAGAACTCCGTGGCGAAGGCCCATCAGCTCGTGGGGGAGCTGACCGACCGCATCGTCGATCAGTTCACCCGTGAACGCGGCGCGCTCGAGCAGCAGTGGTCGAGCGGTGGCGAGGTCTCGACGGAGACGCTGCGCGTGTGCTTGCAGCGCTATCGTGCCTTCTTCAATCGCCTCGTCCCGACGCTGACGAAGGCGACCTCCCACTGAGGTGACGTGCCTGCGTCGGGGGCGGGTCGATCGCCGTGGCGCCCGAAGCTACGACGTCACGCCCGAAGCTACGGCGTCACGCCCGAAGCCACGGCGTTGGGGAGGGGCGTCACGCCCGCACGCGCGATGATAGGGCTCGTATGACGAGGCCCCAGAGGACGCACGCTATCAGTACCGTTGGGCGGCCGGCTGCGACGACCAGGACGACGACGAGGACGATCAGCAGGCCCACGGCGGTGTCGAGGTGGCCTCTGAGCAGGGCGGAGGGGGTGTCGCTTTCGCGGCCGACGATGCGCGCGAGCTGGCGCCAGTAGGCTCCCTCGAGCGACATGAGGCGACGCAGGATCGGGGGCTGGGCCTTCTGCAGGGCGGCGAAGGCCCAGACGGAGGCCTCGGACCGCTCCTCGGCGGGGGCACGATGCAGGGCGACGATGGACGTGGCGAGGTCGTGCAGGCCGCCGAAGAAGTCGTTCAGCTTTTGCCGCCCGGCGTCGAAGAGCAGCACTTCGGCTCGCTCGATTTGGCCCGCGCGAACCGCGTCGAGCGCGAGGTAGGTCAGGTGGCAGGGGGAGGCGTGATCGGGCGGAAGGCTCAAGGCGGTGCGGCTGACGTCGCCGGCCGCTTGGAACCGGCCGAGGGCGCGGAGATTGACGGCCAGGTTGAGCAGCATCCACGGCTGGGCGCGGCGGCGCTCGTGACCGCGCATCCAGAGGACGGTCGTCAGCACCCAGTTGGCGTTGGCGAAGACGAAGCTCATGCCGCCCCAGAGCAGGTCGCTTTGGCGAATGAAGGACCAGTGCCTCAAGAGGAACCAGAGCGCCCGCCCGACGCGACCGCGCTCGCCCCAATCATCCAGCATCCTGTGCATGACCGCTTCGGCGGCCGCGCCGCTCCGGCGCTGGAGCTTCTGGAGCTCGGTTCGGGAGGGCCGTTCGCCCAGGGCGAAGGTGCAGCGGGCCCAGCCCTGCGCGAGCTCTGCATAGGCGAGCCCTGCTTGCACGAGCTCTGCATGCTTGGCATCGCTGTTGAAGATCAGAGGGCGCAAGATGGCTTCGGCGCGCGCGGCCCCGAGCTCGTGGGTGATGGCCTCGATGATCGGTGCGGGCACGTCGGGGGTCGTGAACGCCGCCCGGGCGGCGGCTTCGGCGCGACGGGTTTGCCCTTGTTGGCCCGCCAGGCGACACTCGAAGTAGGCGGCGTCGTACGGCTCGGCGTGCCGCGCGATGCGCCGCAGGGCGCGCTCGGCGCGTTCGAACTCCTTCGCCCCCGCGAGCAAGCTCAGGTAGCGGTCGGCCGCGAACCGATAGGTAGGGGCGATCTCGAGGGCGCGCCGGAATGCCTGGCGTGCTTCGCCAGGCTTGTCGAGGGCGGCGAGGGCTTGTCCCAGGTAGCCGTGCGCCATGGCGCTGGTTGGGTCCAGCCGAACGAGCGCTTGGGCGGCCTCCAGCGCGGTTTGTTGCTCGCCGGCGTCGTCGGCCCACTCCGCAAGCTCCCGATGCCCCCAGGCGTAGTCGGGACGCTCTCTGAGGATCTGCTTCATCTGGGTCATCGCGGACGCGACATCCCCGAACGCAGCGGAGATCCAGGCCTCACGCCCGCGCAGCGGGACGGGCGGCGTGTCGCCGAAGTGGGCTGGACGGCAGGCGGCCAACGCGACGGCGCGGTGGCCGAGCCGGGCGGCGATCTCGGCCCGTAGATCGTGCGCCTCGATGCTGGATGGATCGAGCTCGATGGCCTTGTCGATCGAGCCGAGCGCCGCGCTCGGATCTGCCGTGACCTGTAGCTCGGCGAGGCGGAGCAGCATCTGCGGGTCCCACGGCCGGCGCGCGGCGAGCCGCGCAACCATCTCGACCGCATCGAACGCGTCCGAGTGGTTCCAGGTCGCGATGCGCCGCCAGGCCTCGGCGTTGGACGGCTCGAGCTCGATGGCGCGCTGAACCGCGTCGAGGGCTTCGTCACGTTGCGCGAGCCGCCACAAGAGGTCCGCGCGCGCCAGCAAGAGCTCCGTGCTGGCGGGCTCGAAATGCAGGCCGCGGGTCAGCGTGGCGAGCGCCTGCTCCTGAGAATGTTGCCGCCCCAGCGTTTCCGCCAGCGCCAGCGTCGCCGCGACATAGTGCGGCGCGATCGTGACCGCCCGCTCCGCTGCGGCGAGCTCCGCCGCCGCGTTCCCGGCCGCCCCCTGGCAGCGCGACAGCTCGAGCCAGAGCGCGGGGAGCAGGGGGAAGCGTTCCACGGCCTCTTCTGCGATGGGAACGGCCGCCTCAGCCTGCAGGCCGCGTAGATGTTGCGCCGAGCACAGCCACACCGTCCAGCAGTCCGCGCGACGTTCGCGCAACGCGGTCAAGCGTGCCCCCAGCGCGCTGGGCTCGAGGTGCCGCCGCGCGGCGTGGTACCAGGCGAGGATCCCGTCACCCGAGGTGCTCGCCTCGGTGACCCGTCGCTCGATGTTCTGCAGCAGCGAGAGGCTCTCGTCCGCGTCCGCGGCCATCTCCACGAGCGACGAGATGGCGAGCGCGCTGTCCGCGGTCAGCTCGAGGGCGGCCTGGTAGGCAGCCTTCGCGAGATCGAACCGACCCGAAAGCTCCTGGACCCGAGCCTGGGTGAGGGTACCTTGCACCTCGTGGGGTGCGAGCGCCAGCGCGGCTTCACACGCCGCCTGCGCCTCGGGAAAGCGACCGAGGCGCGCCAGGGTCAGCGCCAACTCCCGCTGCGCCCAGGCGTTCTCGGGCTGGAGCGCCAGCAACGCGCGGAGGGCGCGCTCGATCTCGCGCGGCTCCTCGTCCTTCAGCCACTCGATCCTGAGCTCGAGCAGCGCGGCGTTCTCGGGAAATCGCGCGCTCACCTCGGTGAGGTGCTCGAGCGCGCGCCCGGGGCCGTGGATCGCGGTCAGGCGCGCGGCGAGCGAGCGGTGCGCGTCGATCGCGAGCGGCTCCGCCTCGAGGATTTCCCGCGTCAGCTCGAGCGCTCGTTGGTGCTCGCCCGCGCACACGGCGATGGTTGCCGCGCTGCGAAGCCAAGCGGCGCGCGGCGAATGAGCGCGCGCCGCGTCCAGGCGAGCTCGGGCGGGCTCGAAGCGCGCGTAGCGCGCCAAGGCCTCAGCCGCAAACCGCAGAAGGTCCCCGTCGTCGGGCCGCGCGCTCAGCGCTCGGTCGAGCACTTCGAACCCGTGCTCCGCGCGGTCCAGCGCCTCCAGCGCGTGGAAGAGCGAGATCGCCGGCGCGGCGGCCCGGCGCACGAAGCGCTCTGCGCGTTCGGTCAAAAAGCCGAGCGCTTGTTCGGATTGGCCGCGCACCAGCGCCGCGCGAAAGTAGGCCTGCGCCCATTGCTCGTTGGTGGGCTCGACGCAGGCCGCCAGGCGATAGAGATCGAGGGCGCGGTCGAAGCGTAGGCGCGACCACTCGCAGTGAGCGAGGTTGCCGACGGGAGCTGCGCGTTCCCGCAGTTGCCGCGCGACCTGGCGCAGGCGGCGCGACGTGGCTTCCACGCAGCGAGCGTCCTCGATGTGTTCCTGCGCCAGCAACTCTTGGAAGACGGGGTGCGCCTTGGGATCGGCGCAGATCGCCGCCAGGCGCTCGGCGACCTGGCGCGAGGGCGCTGTTTGACGCAACACGCCGATCAAGGACAAGAGCCAGGTGGGTTCGTTCGGATAGCGCTCGAGACCGCGTTCGATGGCCGCTTGGAGCCCGAGCCAGTTCGAATCATAGGCGGCGATCGCGCGCCGCACGAGCAAGGTCAACCGGTGGTCCGGAGCCTCTGCCTCGAGCCTGGTCAGGAGCGTGCTCGCCCGCGAGCGATCGTGGGCTTCGAGCGCCGCCTCCACGGAGTCCGCAAGATCGTAGAGCTCCGTGTCCTGGAAGCGAATGCCTTCGAGCAACGCGGCGTGCGCCTTGGGGACCAGCGCGAACCCCCGCGGGCCGTGGGCCTTGAAGGCGTCCAGAAAGGCTTCAGCCTCGGCCTCCATCGTTGCAGGGACGAAGGGGTCCCGAATATAGAGGGTGCCACGCCGTTCGTCGTAGCCGATGACCGCTTGCGCGTGCGCCGAGACGACGTGCACGGTGTCCAAGATGAAGGGCACGCGGCGGTCGAGCAGCGCGCGGGCGGTCTCCCACGTAGCGGTGAACTCCCGCGTGACCCAGCCGTTTTGCTCTGCCCATTGCCGCTCCGCGTGGGCGCGCGTGCCGTCGTAGCAAATGCGATCGGCGAGCTCGAGCTGGTCGACGCTCTGGTTCCAGTACCGGGCCAGCGTGGTGAGGGTGGCTGGCACGCAGGTCAGGTGGTGCTGGCGCACGAAGCCGACCTCCAAGAGCACGCGCGCGCCGCTACGACGGGCCGCTATCCTGTCCGCCAGCTTCGAGAAGAAGGGGGTGTCTGCCGCCCGCGCCTGCGCGATCGCGCGGCGCGTGTCCCCCAGGTGATAGGCAGCGTCCGAGCGCAGGGACGCGAACCGCTGGCCGAGCTCCGCATCGGCAAGGGGGAGCAGCGCCTGCGCGCGGTCGACGGCAGGATCGACCGCGGCGTACCTCCCGAGCTCGAGCTGAAGGCGCGCGGCTTCTAGGTAAAGAGCTCCGCACTCCATCTTGGCGGCCGCTTGCAGCAGGAGGTCGACCGCCTCATCGAAGCGGCCGTGCAGCTGGAGCAGCGCAGCGAGGGCCTGGACGGAAGGGCGGTGCCCGGGGTCAGACTGCACGGCGGCCTGTGCGAGCTCCAAGGCTTCGTCATAGCGATCTTGTGCCGACAGCCAGCTCACGCGGAGCGCTCGCGTGTACGGCTGGTTCGGCTCGAGCGCATCCGCCCGGGTCAGCCACTGCTGTGCAACGGCGAAATCCCGGAACGCGATGAACACCATGGCCTTGAGCCAACACAGATCGGCGAGCGCGCCGGCCGCCGTGTCCGCTGGGGGCTCGTACTTTTGCAGCCACTCCCACGTCGCGAGCGGTCCCCGCAGCTCGAACCATTCCGTCCCCGCCCAAAAGCGCGCTTCGGCGGATTGAGGCTCCCGCCGGTACGCTTTGAGCGCGCACTTTCGACCGATCAGGGGCGCTCCCAGATGGCGCGCCAGGCGGCTCGCCGTGCAGAGCGCCGGCACGGACTCCCAAGTTTCGAACGCCCCGCCCCGCTGGGCCAGCGCATGCGCCTGCATGAAGAGCGCCGCGTCGCAGAGCTCCCCGATCCGCGCGAGCGTGCCCGCGTCGGGTTCGACCATGGGAATCATGGTACCGCGTATCGACGCCGGGAGACGTCAATTGCGGAGAATGTGGCACGCGGAGCTCGGGCGAGCGGCCGCGCTCAGCCTCCCGCGACCCGATCCAGCTGGCGCATCTCTTCCTTGGAGAGCCGCAGGTCGCGCGCGCCGAGGTTGTCCCGGAGGTGGTCGGGGGAGGAGGTACCGGGGATCGGCAGCATCACGGGCGAGCGCTGCAAGAGCCAAGCGAGCGCGACTTGCCCCGGCTTCGCCTGCCGGCGCTGGGCGATCTCCGACACCGCGCTGTCTGGTCGCGCCAGGTCGCCCGTAGCGAGCGGGTACCACGGAATGAAACCGATGCCGGCGCGTTCGCAGGCGTTCAGGACGGGCTCGTGGGCGCGATCGGTCAGGTTGAAGCGGTTTTGCACGGTGGCGATGTCGACGATCTTCCGCGCCCGCTCGAGCTCGGCCACGCTGACATTGCTGAGGCCGACCTGGCGGATCTTGCCCTCCTTCTTCAGGTCGGCGAGCGTCCCCACCTGATCTTCGAAGGGCACCTCCGGATCGGGGGCGTGCAACTGATAGAGCAGGATCGAGTCGAGCTTCAAGCGACGCAGGCTGCCTTCGAGCGCGTCGCGAAGGTGCTCGGGCCGTCCGCAGCGGTTCCACTCGCCGGGTCCCGGCCGCACGAGGCCGCCCTTGGTGGCGATCACCAGGTGCTTCGGGTACGGAGCGAGGGCTTCGCCGATCAGCCGCTCGGACACATTGGGGCCATAGGAGTCGGCGGTATCGATGAGATCGATGCCGAGCTCGACCACCAACCGGAGCAGGCGCTTGGCCGCGTCCGGGTCGGGCGGCTCGCCCCAGACGCCTTCGCCAGTGATGCGCATGGCGCCGAAACCCAGGCGGTGGACCGAGAGCTCACCGCCGATGCGAAACGTGGGGGATGGCTGAGGATCGTTCACGTGCCCACCATGGGTCCGTTTCGGCTCGGGCGCCAAGGGCTCAACCTCGCTAGCCCCCGGCTCGCGAACGTCATTTCTGGGTCGAGGGGGCCAACGAGGGGTCTCCACATGTCCTGCGGCGGGGGAGAATGTGCTCCTCGGGGCGTAGGGAACCCGGCAGCGCACGGCGCGGAGGGGCACGAATGGTTGCTTGCGAAAAGAATGGGAAACAGCAGACCCTGGCCCGATCAGGGCACCACACCTTCGAGCATGGGGCGGCCGAGCCCTGCCGAAGCAGGCGGGGCTCGGCAAGAGCCGTCCTGCTGCTCGCGGCCTGTTGCTTGCAGTGGGCCTGCGGGGCAGGTGAAGAGGGCGGCGGTTCGACACCCTCGCCGCCGGCCCTGAACGAGGATCCAACCCAGGACTACACGACCTTCGAGGTAGAGTGGGCGGACGACGCCTTCGTCTTGGACGACCTGTCGGAGGTCCAGGGCGCGTTGCTTGCCGCGGACTACGAGGCGGGTGAGCTGGTGTTTTCGCCGGAGCTGGCCGGTCTGGCGGAGCTTCAGGTCGACAGGGTGGGCTTGATCGGCGGCGTGGGATTCTTCCGCGTGATCGCGCGCGAGTCGGTCGACGCGGGCGAGCTGATCCGGGTGGAGGAGGTGCCGCTCACCGAGGTGATCGAGAACGGTACCATCGCCTGGCGGCGCAGCTTTCTATCGGCGGAAGAGGACGCCAAGCTCGGGTTGGGCATCGACGAAGACCAGGTCGACACCGTTCGGAGCTTGAAGCAGCCGCTCGGCACGTTCGAACCCGGTAAGCTGACGTATTCGGGAAAAATCTCGGGCTTCGACGTCGACTTCAGCCTCACCAAGCAGAGCGCCGGGCTCGACCTTTCTCTTTCCACCAAATACAAGGCAGCCAACGCCGTCGCCAGCGCGGCGGTCAAGGGGACTGTGTATGGCCTGACCAACGAAACCAGCATCGTGGTCGAGGGGCACTCGCTCAAATATTTCACGGTCAAGTTCCTGGACGTCGAAGGGGACCTGGAAATCGAAGCGGGTGGCGTCGAGTTCGGCCTCGCTGATCTGAAGCTCCAAGTTCCGGCGCGTCTCGCCCTGCCGGTCGTGATCGGCGGCATCCCGTTCTACGTCGAGGTGGGAGGGAGCGCCGAGTGGAGCTCGACGTTGACCACGAACACCAGCGCGATCTTCAAGGGGAAGACGCGGTACAAGGGCGGCGTTGGCGTGCGCGTCAACGAGGGCGATGTTCGGCTCTTGGCAACCTTCGTGAACTCGGAGGTGGAGCTGGGAGAACGCGAGCACGTGGGCACGGTCACGGCGGGGATGGGGTTTCTGATGAACTTTCCCGAGCTGCGCGTCGGCGTCGGCCCCCGCAAGGTCGCCGAGGCGAGCGCCACCTTCAGGTTCAAATCCGAGGCGGTGTCGAACTTTCTCATTGAATACGGCGCGGCCGGCGGGGTGCCGGTGATCACCGGCAACTGTCTTAGCTCGCGCGTCAACTTCGGCGCCACGCTCTCCCAAGGCTTCACGTTCGTGGGGGTGACCTTGTCGGAGAAGGAACAGACCCTCTTCTCGAAGCTCGGAGCCGAAAAGAAGAGCGGAGAGGCCTGCGAGTAGCTGGGGCTTTCCGGCGAGTCGGGTGGCGATCACCAGGTGCTTCGGGTACGGAGCGTGGGTTCGCCGATGGCCATCAGCTCACTTCCATTCGACCGCCGGGCCCTTGGCCGCCAGCGCCCGGAGAACCGCGGTGTTGCGCGCGCTGTTCGCCTGCTGCGGCTCGGGACACTGGTCTCTGCGATCTGCAGTACACTCGGATCTGCATGAGCTTGGAAGACGATCGGTTTCGGACGGTCACGACGTATCCCTATCTCGGGCAAGTCGCGGGTCTGGTCACCTGCCGTGATCTGAGTGAGCTGCCGGCGACGACCGAGGTCCTTCGGATGATCAAGCCGTACAAGAAGATCGAACGATTGGCGGAGCTCACCGAGCTGCGCCACCTCGAGCTCGATCGCCTCGAGGAGGGCTGGGTCGGTATGCTCGGGAGCCTTCCGAAACTCGAGGAGCTTCGCGTCACGGGCTCCAAGCAGGAAGCGTTCCCCGCATTGCTCCGCAAACCGTTCGTCGCTCTAGGAAACAAGACCGAATCAGACCGAGCAGACGCATTCATTCGGCGGAGCCTCACCCGGCCTCACCTCAATGGGGCCGGGTGAGTATCGAGCTCGCTGATTTAGACGATGACGGCAGTGGCGGGCATCGTCGGAACCCTGCGAAGCCCTCAGGCGCCCCAGAAGACGAGCACGTCTTCCGTGAACGCTCCGCCGAGCTTGATGACGATGGCGCATTCATCGTCGGGGTGCCCGAGCTCGTGCTGCTGCCATGGCTGCTCGTAGATCACCGTTCCGGACTCGGTCCCGCAGGTGTTCTCCCACTCCACGGTCAGGGGGAAGGCGTTTTCGCCGGGGTCGCTGCTGAAGTTGGCGATCTGAACGCGGGCGGTGCCGTCGGAGTACATCCACCACTCCGGGAGGAACTGCGGGATGATCGTCGCGCAAGCGTTGGAGCCGAGACGGTTGGAGACGTTCGGTCCTTGGATCGGCACGGCGTTCTCCGGTCCGCAGCCCTCGAGCGCCTGCTGACTCGAACCGACCGGGGTCTGTTCGCCGTCGCCGTACTCGCCCTCGGCGCCCGAGCAGCCCAGCGCGCAAAATGTCGAGAAAATCGAGGCTATAACGAAGGTGCGCGTTGATTGCGAATTCATGATCTCTCCTGAGTGAAGGTCGGCGAAGCTCAACCGAGGTGTTGGGCTCGACCGGCCGCGAACGAGACCGCTTCCTGGCGAAGGGTCTCGCTACGCTTGGAGCGATGATGGTCCGCGTACCTTCACGATAAAGTGAACCAGGGAGCGCACCGCAGCGCGGAGCGCGCTGGTCGGTCGCTCGGATGATGAGGAGGCGCTGCGGGGGCGAGCTGCGCGGCGGGCAGCTACGACTGCTCGATCACCTCGCGGGGATCAGGTAGGTCATTTCGGCCGCCAGTGTCACTCGTCGACCTCGAACGCGTCGAAATCCACGTGCCCGCCGGCAGACTGGGTCCCGAAGTTGAAGAGGGCGAACCGATAGCCCACGAAGTGGGTCAGCAGGTACTCCATCTGCAGGGTGTTGCCGATGGGCGTCCACTCGACACCATCGAGGCTGTAGTGAAACCTGGCGGTGTCGGCTCGGTCGCGAAAGTCTCCCGTGACGCGCAGGTAGACGACGTCTTGATCGATGGTGACCCGCTCCACCTCCTGCGGAGAACCGGAGCTGGCGTTGATCATCACGATCGCGCGCGTGGCGCCGCTCTGCGTGACGCCGACGAACCCGTACTTGTCCTGCAGCGCCGCCAAGCCGGCGTAGTCCCCGTCCTGCATGCCGCTGACGTCGACCGCGACGCTGCCGGTGCAGGTCGGCCCGAACATGCGCTGGGTCAAGGTGTTGCGGGTCTGCACCAACGTTTGGTCGACGCGCGTGTTGGTGATGCGCATGAAGCCGGGCCGCTCGCTGAGCGACCACCCGCTCGGATCGGGGTTGTGGTTCCACTGCCAGACCAGATCCAGCTCCCCGTCGGAGAAGTCGTCGGAGTGGATGATGCCGCGCAAGCCTCGGTCCTCGACCTCGAAGCCGAGCGTCTCCGGCACCCGGCCATTCACGCCCAGGATGGGCCAGTCATCCTCCCAGCGGACCGGGACCAGGTAGGGGATGCGCCCCACGGCGCCGCTGTCTCTGAAGAGATAGGCCCACCACTCGCCCGTCGGCGTGTCGATCAACGAGCCCTGCGCCGTGTTGTCGCTGAGGACGACCCGGCCCTCGTAGGGCCCGGTCAAGTTGCGGGAACGGTAGAGCAGCTGCGTTCGGCCGCTGCCCGCGGGCCAGCTGATGAGGTTGACGTAGTACCAACCGTTGATCTTTTGGACCTGCGAACCCTCCGCCGTCACGTAGAACTGGTTGCCCGCGATCGACGACGATTTCGGGATCAGGACCTGGTTGAGTCCCCCTTGCAGGATCGCGGTGGCGTCCGCGTTCAGCTCGACGATCCGGATGTCGTCGACGCCGTAGATGAAGAACACCCGGCCGTCGTCGAAGAACAGCGAGCTGTCGTGCAGGTGGGAGTTGATGACGGTGGTCTGCCACGTGCCATTTTCGATGTCGTCGGTCCTGTAGATGTAGGTCTTGCCCGTGGTGTTCGAGAACGTGCTCACGTAGAACGTGCCCTCATGGTAGCGAATGCTGCTGGCCCAGGAGCCCTGGCCGTAGGCGTCGTCGCCGTTGAGGTTCAGCGCGTTGCTGTTGGCGTCCAGTGCCTGGTGGGCGTAGCTGACGACCTCCCAGTTGACCAAGTCCTGGGACTTCATGATCGGCACGCCCGGGTTCATGTGCATGGTCGTGCTGCTCATGTAGTAGTCCGACCCGACGCGGACGATGGACGGGTCCGGAACATCGGCCCACATGTTTGGATTGCGGGCTTCCACCTTGGGATACACCGGGTCCGGGGTGTCCGAGCCACCCGCTCCGCTGGCCCCGCTGGCGCCACCGGTCGCGCCGCCGCCACCGGTCGCGCCGACGCCGCCCGTCGCGCCGACCCCACCGGTCGCGCCCACGCCACCGGTCGCGCCGACCCCACCGGTCGCGCCCACGCCACCGGTCGCACCGACGCCCCCCGTCGCCCCCGCGCCGCCGGTCGCGGCTGCGCCACCCCCGCCGGACGGCGTCCCAACCCGGCCGCCGGCCCCCCCCCTAG
>JAEZYZ010000441.1 GCA_023418705.1 Pseudomonadota bacterium
GCGCGGGGATAGGCCGCCGAGTACCGCACGGCGCGCAGCGCCGCCTTGCGCGCCAGCTGCTCGTGCCCGGCGCGGATGGCGAGGAAGCCGAACTCGGTCGCCATGGCCGGCGTGCTGGTGCGAGCGAGCCCGCGCTCGATGGCCTCGACGGCCGCGCGACGCTCGCGCTTCGCGAGCGCCGTGACGGCGTCGATGGCGTCCGGCACCGCCGTCAGCGGGAGCGGCAGCCCCCGGCGCTCCTCCGGCGTGAGGAGCACCCCCGCGGGCGGCGCGGACGGCGCTCTGTCCACCACCCACATCAACCCGCGGAGCGCACGCACGTCGACCCGCTCGGCGTGGCTCCGCCCGAGCTCCTCCACCAAATCCCGCCCGGCATCCGGTCCGGACTCGAGCAGGGCGAGGCGCGCCGCCAAGAGCTTCGCGGGCAACGACCGCGGCGCCAGCAGCCGCGCCTTCTCGTAGCGTTCGCGAGCGCGAGCGTCTCCGGCTCGCTCGAGCACGGCCCCGGCGGCGAGCTGGAAGAGCGGGTCCCTGGCGGCCTTTCGATCCCACTTGGCGATCAGCGCCAGCGCCCCCGCCAGATCGTCCTCCGCCATGAAGGTGATGAGCCGGCCGCTCGCCAGCTCGTGCTCCTCGACCCCCAGATCGCGCGCGCGCAGCACCGCGGCGTCCACGCCGCGCACCTCTTCGTTGCTCAGCAGGCTCCGGAGGACGCGGTTGTGCAACCACAGCCGCGCGGCGCGCGGGCTCAGCGAGTCGAGATCGAAGACCAGCGAGAGCTTCTCGTCCGAGGCGGCGAGCTCGGCGGGGGTACCGGAAGCGAGCAACGCCTCGACCTCGTCCGCGGTTCTGGCGGCCAGCTCGAGCCGCTGCTCCTTGACGTTCTCGGCGTACAGGTAGGCGCCGCCGCCGGCCCCCAGGAGCAGCGCGCTCGCCAGCGCCATCACCCACCAGCCGCGCTGTGGGCTCGGCTTTGGCTGCATCCAGGCGGGAGGAGCCCCGCCGCCGGGTTCGTACACACCGACTTGCGCCAGGTGGCTCAGCACCAGATCCGGGGCGATCGGCCCGCTCGCCTCGCCGGCCAGCTCCCCGTCCGCCGGCGGACGGTACGTCGGAGCGTCGAAGAGCTTGGCGGGCGAGCTCGACCCCAGCGGTGAAGCGACTGAATCGCTCGGAAAAAACGAGCCGCCACTGGACGCGGTGATGGCGGCCACGGCCACCGACGCCGGGACGTCCAAGGGAGGGGGGCTCGGCGTGGCGGGGGGCGCCGACGGCAAGGACCAGGCCTGGGGAACCCCCGCCTCCAGCAGCGCTCGCCGCGCCGCGTTGGGATCCACACGGATGGTCACCTCGTCTTCGGCAGGCTCGGCCCCCCGAGGAGGCGGCGCGTGAGGCCGCGGCGCGCTCGCGGAGGTCGGCGCCTTCGGCGGCGGGCGTCGCGCGGGCGGAGCAACGCCCGGTTTACCCGGCGGCGGGCCGGTGCGGCGAGTCGGCGCCTCCGGGTCGAACGCCGGAGCGCCCGAGATCTCCTCGAACGATTCCACCTTCGAGATCTCCTCGAACGAGAGCGGTCGTTGGCCAGCCGCCGCACCCGGGCCGAGCGGATCGTCCAGCACCTCGGAGATGTCCGCGTAGGACTCGACGCCGGAGATTTCGGCGTACGATTCGAGGCCCCCGCCGTTGCGGTGGGATCCCGTCCCACCGCCCCCGGGGGTGGAGATCGCGACCGCCGCGCGCTCGAACGCCGCCGCTGCCGCTCGCCCCCCCTCGCGCTGCTGCACGTCGCGCAAGCGGGCGGCCCAGGCGTGCAGGGCGCTCGCGCTCGCGTCCGTACCGCCGAGCTGCATCGCGCGCTCGAGCACCTTCTCCGCGCGGATGGCGTCACCGCGACGGAGCAGCACCTCACCGAGCAGCCGGAACGCGCGCGGATCCTGGGGATTGGCTTTGCCGGCCCCCACGAACGCCGCTTGGGCCTCGCTGAGCAAGCCAGCTCGCAAGTACATGCGCCCGACCGCGACGAGCACCTCCAGATCATGGGCGTGCCACTGCTCGGCGCGCGCCCCTACCTCACGCACCAGCTCGTCGGCGACCCCGCCAAGACTCAGCTCACCGCAGACCGCCAGCGTCGTCTCAGCGTCCGGGTTCGAGCGCCAGCGGGACAGGAGCTGCTCTAACGCCGCCATGCGCGCCCAAGGATACCCGAGCTTGCCCGGAATACGGCAACGCCCCCCAGGGTTTTGTAGCAGGATCACTCACGCCGGATCGCTTCCGGGGGCTCCGCCCCGTAGGCCCGGCACCTCCCACTTGGCCATCGGCCCGGCTGATCGCGTCACTTGAGCGCTGGCATTCAGGGCGCGGAGCGGCCAAAGTCTCGTCGCAAACGGTGCCGGGCCCCCCCTTCCCGCCGGCGCTACGCGGTTCATCATGTGCGGAGTCTTCGGAATCTACGGTCATCGCGAAGCCGCCAACCTCGCCTACCTGGGCCTGCACGCGCTGCAGCACCGAGGACAGGAGAGCGCCGGCATCGTGACCAGCGACGGCCACCAGCTCATGTTGCACCGCGGCATGGGACATGTGATCGACGTGTTTCCGCCCGAGCAGCTCGGCAAACTGCGCGGTGAGAACGCCATCGGGCACGTCCGGTACTCGACCGCCGGCGGGTCCTATCTCAAGAACGCGCAGCCGATCGCCGTGGACTACTCGCGCGGCTCCATCGCCGTCGCTCACAACGGCAACCTGACCAACGCGGAGGCGTTGCGGGAGAGGCTCGAGGCCCGCGGCTCGATCTTCCAGAGCATCAGCGACACCGAGGTGATCGTGCACCTGGTGGCGATGAGCACCCAGCGCGCCGTCGAAGATCGGATCGCCGACGCGCTGGTGCAGGTGCAGGGCGCCTATTCGCTGCTTTGCCTGACCGAGCAGGCGATGGTCGCCGTGCGGGATCCGATGGGGATCCGCCCGCTGTGTATCGGCGTCCTGCCCGGCCAGGAGAACGCCTACGTGGTGGCGAGCGAGCCCACGAGCTTCGATCTCATCGACGCCGAATACGTGCGCGACGTGGAGCCCGGCGAGATGGTGGTCTTCGACCGTCGCGGGATGCGCAGCCTGCGACCGTTCCCAAACACCAAGCGCAAGACCTGCATTTTCGAGTACGTCTACTTCGCCCGCCCCGACTCCTGCATCGACGGCATCAGCGTCTACGAGGCGCGCAAGAACCTCGGGAGAGCGCTCGCGCGCGAACACGGCGTGGCGGCCGACGTCGTGATCCCGGTCCCGGACTCGGGCGTGCCGGCGACCATCGGGTACGCGGAGGAGGCGAAGCTGCAGTTCGAGATGGGGCTCGTGCGCAGCCACTACGTCGGGCGCACCTTCATCGAGCCGCAGCAGAGCATTCGCCACTTCGGCGTCCGCCTGAAGCTGAACCCCGTCAGCGACACCTTGCGCGGCAAGCGGGTCGTGGTGGTCGACGACAGCATCGTGCGGGGCACGACCAGCCGCAAGATCGTCAAGATGCTGCGCGATGCGGGCGCCGCGGAGGTGCACATGCGCATCACCAGCCCTCCGACCAAGTGGCCCTGCTACTACGGAATCGACACCCCTACGCGCGGGGAGCTCATCGCGTCCAGCCACACGGTTCAAGAGATCAACAACTACATCACCAGTGATTCTCTGGCGTACCTCTCGCTCGAGAACATGATGCACGCGGTCACCTCGGCTCGCCCGGCTGGCTCCGACCGCAAATCACTCCAAGTCGTGAATCCATCCACGGGACAGGGCGAGTTTTGTCACGCTTGCTGGAGCGGGCAATACCCCATCTCGTTCACGCCGCATCCGCGCCAGCGGCAGATGCGGCTGCTCGACGCGTGATGCTCGACGCCCTGCCCGACCGCGTCTCGATCTACGAGGTCTCGCCCCGGGACGGGCTGCAGAACGAGTCGGCGCCCATCCCGACGGAGGAGAAGAAGCGGCTCATCGAGGCGCTGCTCCGGGCAGGGCTCACCCGCATCGAGCTGACGAGCTTCGTGTCGCCGCGTTGGGTCCCGCAGCTCGCCGACGCCGATCGGCTCAGCCGAGAGCTGGTGCCGCCCGAAGGGGTGACGTTCAGCGCCCTGTGCCCCAACGCCACGGGCTTCGAGCGGGCACGAGCGGCCGGCTTGCGAGAGATCGCCGTGTTCATGTCGGCGAGCGAGACCCACAACCGCAAGAACACGAACAAGAGCATCGCTCAGTCGCTCGAGGTCTTCGCGGAGGTGGTGCCGCCCGCGCTCGAGGCCGGCATGCGCGTGCGCGGGTACGTCTCGACCGTTTGGGGCTGCCCGTACGAAGGGGACATCGACCCCGAGGCGGCGCTTCGGATCACGCGCGAGCTGCTCCGGCTCGGCTGCTATCAGGTCTCCCTGGGGGACACCATCGGCGTCGGCACGCCGCTGCAGACCCGCCGCATCTGCGAGCTCTTCTTGAGCGAGATCCCCGCCGGCCGCTTGGCGTTGCACCTGCACGACACGCGCGGGACGGCGCTCGTCAACGCGCTGGTCGGCCTCGAGCTCGGCCTGCGCGACTTCGATGCCTCCGTGGCCGGGCTCGGCGGCTGCCCCTACGCGCCCGGCGCGGCGGGCAACCTCGCGACCGAAGATCTCGTGTTCATGCTGCATGGCATGGGGATCGAGACGGGCGTCGACCTGCCGCTGCTCATCGAGGCCGGGAAGGTAGCGGAGTCGGTGGTGGGCCGTCGCTTGCCGGGCAAGGTGCACCAGGCGGGCCTGCCGGCGCGCCGCGGCGCTAGCGCACCGATCCGTTTGCCAGAGCCAAGATCCCGATGAATCGGGGCCCCCATCCGGGTGAGGGCCCCGATTCGTCGGGATCCCCTCGCGTCCGCTCACGGCTCGGTGCTCTAGGCGGCCTCATTTTCCGCGACAAACGCTTCGCTCCGCAAACCGTTCGTCGCTCTAGCGCACGCTGAAGCAGCTCAGCCGAACGAAATAGGGCTGCCAGGTTCCCGTCCGTCGGTCGTCGAAGACGACCCCGATCTCGCCCTCCGGCCCGAAGCTCATCAGCGGGTACAGCGACTGAGCTGGGTCATTGGACAAGCGCTGGCGCGGCGTGAGCTCCTCGAGCTCCAGCGACAGGTGCTTCGCGTAGATCTCGAAGTTTTCGTCGCGCTGATCGCTCCACGCCATCAGCGCTCGGTCACCGAGCGACAACAAGCTGGGCGTCTTCGCGAACCCGGCAGCTTCGGTGACCGGGCGCTCGGCGACGACGACGGTTCCGTCTTCCAGCACGGCCATCGCATGGATGGCTTCCCCGGGCACGCCGTCCTCCTGGCGTTCCCAGGCGATGATGAAACGATCCTGAGCGAAGGTGATCGCGAGATCGCGGGCGAGCGGGCCAGGGAACCGGACGAGGTCGCCGGGAGCGCCGAGCTCCATGTCGAACGTTCTGAAGCCGATGCCCCCTTCGAGCAGCGCGAAGGCGATGGCGATCCGCCGCCGGCCCAGCGCCAGGGCCGCCGACTCCGCCTGCCAGGCGGGCTCGGTCAGCGCCAAGTTGGGTCCGACGAGCGCTCCGTCGACCGCGATGCGCTGACCGAAGATCTGCACGGTGGTCCGCCGATCGGTCCAGGCCAGCAAGAACTCCCGCCCGTTGAAGACCATACGCGCCTCGGTCGAGAAGTCTCGAGCGCGCGTGACGCGGACGTCTGGACCCAGCTTCTGGCCGGAGCGGTCGAGCCGATTGAAATAAATCTCGAAGTCGTTGTCGCGTCGATCCTCCCACGCCGCCCCGAACACCGCGCCCGTCCACACGAGCGGCCCCGTGAACGTATCGCTGTTCACGTTGGTGATGCGGGTCTCGGGGACGACCTCGCTGCCGTCGCTCCGGAGCGCCTTGAAGTAGTTCGTCCATTGGTTGTCGCGCTGGCCGCGATAGGCCACTGCATAGTGGTTGCCCTCGTAGGCGACCGAGCCGCGGCGCCCCTGGACGAGACCCTCGGACGTCAGGCGAACCGGCGCGCCTTCGACGACGTGCTCGGCCCTGTCGTCGATGACGCCGTTGCAGTCGTTGTCGACGCCGTCGCACACCTCGCTGCCGCCCGGAAACGCCAGCGGACTGGTGTCGTCACAGTCGTCGCCGCAGGCCAGCGGCTCACCCGGTGCGAAGCCGGGGCGCGGCCCGAAGTGGCCGTCGCCGTCACGATCGAACGTCGCCGCGGCGAACTCGCACGCCCCCGTTTCTGGAACGCACCGATCGTCGGTGCAGGGATCGCCGTCGTCGCAGACCACGGGCGCCGAAGCCACGCACACCCCTTCGACGCAGCTCATCGGCTGGCAGCGATCGCCGCTGTCACAGTCGGCGGGCGTTGCGCAGGCGAGGCTCGCGTCCGCCGCGGCAGCGTCCGGCCCCGCGTCGTCCCGCGCGCTCGAACGGAGGCCCGATCGCGCGCCGCATCCGACGTGGCCAACCCAAAGGAGCGCCGCGACGAGCGCCGCCAGCCTCAAACGCATCCGCCGTAGCCCTGCTGGATGTCGACGGGCTCGCACACCAGCCCCGGCGGACATTGCGCGTCGCCGAACACACTGCACAGCTGGACGCAGCGCGCGCCCGGCGCGCCGCCGATCACGCACATGTAACCGGGCGCGCACCGCTCGAATTCACAGAGCTCGCCCTGCGACGCCGTCCCCGCGACTTGACACAAGGTGCCGTAGCGCTCCGTTTCACACCTGCCGCTCGGGTAGTCGACGAACGGATAGCAGCCTTGGTCGAAGCGGCAGCCCGTCGGCGTGGCGAAGGGGTCACACTCGTTCAAGGGCGGGGGCGTCGTTTTGTTCGGACACCCTGGGTCGACGTAGGGAGCATCGCTGCCCGCGTCGACCGCCGGGGCGGCCCCGGTCCCGCCGCTGCCGCCGACACCGCCCCCACCGCCGCCGGCGCCGCCCGTCGCGCCCGCTCCACCGCTCGAAGGATCACCGCCGCCGCCGATCGGATCGGCGCTGACGCTGCCGCCGCACCCCGCGCCAAGGGCCGCCAAGAGCCCCACCGACCCAGCCAGCGAACCCCATCGCGCCACGAAAACAGCGCGCCGCGCCTCAAGCCCCGTAAGCGTCATTATGTTCGGCAGCATACACCACTCCCCGCTTCGACGCCCCCACCCCATGTGCTCGTGTTCCGCGCCCGGCGGGGACCGTTCAGTGCTAAACGAAGCCTCGATGCTGCGAGTGGCTTCATGGACTCTTCCGGCTCTGCTGATTCTGTCCAATTGCGGTCGTACCGAAGAACCCCAGAGCCTGCCGGCCAACGCGCCCAGCAGCGGCCCTGCCAAGGACGAGCCCCCCACCGCCCGCGTCAGCCAGACCCGCGCCGCTCCCCGCGCCCCAGGTTGCGTCGTCCCCATGCCGCCGGAGCCCCCCGCGCCGTCGAAAGCCGTCCAGCAGTGCCCGACGGAGCCCGCATCCCAGCCCGATATGCCACGCGGCCCGCTGACGTTCGTGGACGCGCCTGGCCAGCCGCGCATCGAGGTCGAGCGCGCTTTGGATGACGCCGGGCGCGCCCGCGGCTTGATGTACCGAACGGCGCTCCCCGACGACGGCGGCATGCTCTTCTCCTGGAACGACGAGCGCGTGCGCTCCTTTTGGATGCGCAACACCTGTATCCCGCTCGATATGCTGTTCATCTCCGCCGACGCGGTCGTGGTGGGCGTCTTGGAGCAGGTGCCGCCGATGAACGATCAGGCTCGCAGCGTCCCATGCCCGGCCCGCCACGTCCTGGAGGTCAACGCCGGCTACGTGCGGGCGCACGGGATAAAGCCGGGTCAACGCGTCGAGCTGCCGGCCGGGTGAGGCCCTGGCTTCCCGGGCGCGGCAGCTTCGGCGCTTGACATCGGCGCGATACGCGAAAAAGTCGGGACCGTGACTGCAGCCTCCAGCTTCCCCTGGTCCCCTACCCCGTTGATCTTCAGCGCCTTGCTCTGGCTCGTGCCCTCCGCTGGCGCCTCGGTCGCCTGCCAGTCTCGCGTGCCCGAGCCGGAACCGACCGAGCAAAAGACCGACACCAGCTCGACCACGGCCGCCCAGGGCGCTGCCGCGAAGCCGGCCGCGCCAGCGCAGAAGGGGGAGACCGAAGCCGTGTCCTCGACGACCGGCGCGGTCGAGCCACACACCGGACCCTTCCCGATGAAGGAAGCGGTCGCCGGACTGGAAGGCGACGGCAAGCTGATGGCGGCGATCAAGACCGAGAAGGGCACGCTCGATTGTGAGCTCTACGACGATCGCGCCCCGCTGACCGTGGCAAGCTTCGTAGGCTTGGCCCGCGGCCTCCGGCCCTTCAAAGATCCGAGCGGCCAGTGGGTGAAGCGCCCCGCGTACGACGGGACGACCTTCCACCGCATCGTCAAAGGCTTCATGATCCAGGGTGGGGATCCGGCGGGGACGGGGCGCGGGGATCCTGGCTTCATGATCCCGGACGAAATCTGGGAGGGGGCGAAGCACGATCAACGCGGACTTTTGTGCATGGCCAACCGCGGCCCGAACACCAACGCCATGCAGTTTTTCATTCTGGATGGCGCCGCCCCCCACCTCGACGGCGGCTACACGATCTTCGGCAAGTGCGGACCGGACTCGGTGATCGAAAAGCTCGCGAGCACCGAGGTCGCCGGGGACCGCGCGCTGAAGCCGCCCAAGATCGAGAGCATCCGGATCCGTAGGGGCGACAAGAAGTAGCCGGCTCCGGGCGCGTTTCGAGGAGGCAGGACCTCCGAAGCCCCCGAAAGACGCCGCGGGAATCTGGCGGGTAGGAGGGGCGTTTTCGCATCCGAGCCATGGCCCGACGGATCACTACCCGCCTGTTCACCATCCTCGTCCTCTTGCTCTTGGTCGGGTGTGACCACGCTTCCAAAGGCATCGCCAAGGCGACGCTCGAGGTGGGCGGCGCCCGCGAGCTGCTCGGAGGGCTCGTCGACCTTCGCTACGTCGAGAACACCGACATCGCCTTCAACCTCCTGCGCTGGGTTCCCGAGCCGGTGCGGTTCCCATTGCTGATCGTCTCCGGCGCCGTGGCGGTCTTGGCCATGTGCCTGCTGCTGTTCCAGGCGCGAGAGAAATCGGGGATGCCGATGCTCGCGCTCATCCTGCTGACGGCCGGCGCCATCGGAAACTATCTGGACCGGCTGCTGCGCGGCTATGTCGTCGACTTCATCGACGTGGGCCGTTGGCCCGTGTTCAACGTCGCCGACGCCTACCTCACCCTCGGCTTCGTCCTGGTGGTTTGGGGCTACTCTACGAGCTTCCGCCGTCCCGCGACGCCTAGCTCCTAGCTGAAGCGCCGGCCGATCAGTTTGCCAGCCGAGAGCCCCGTTTCATCGGGAAACCCTCTGCTCTGCGCTCGCCGAACGGTCCTCCGTGCGAAGTGTCATTGGGGCCGAAGGGGCCCCGCGGGGAAGGACCGCCGAGGCCCTACGAAACCCTCACCCGACCCTCACCTCGATGGGATCGGGTGAGTTGTAGCAGCATCGAGCTCACTGATTTAGATGGTCTCGCGAGGCCTCGTCGATCTGGTGTGTCCCCCGGGACCTGAGATACACCCGCGTCCATATGGAATCGTTGTACTCGGGCTCGTCGGCGATGGCGTTGAGGACGGGGGCGACGGTACAAGTGCGGACGACCCCCTTACCAGGGCGTGCCTGCAAATGCCTGCTCCTTCACGGAAACCCCGGCTCGCTCGAGGATTGGTCGGCCGTCGTTCCCCGCTTGGCCAAGAGCGTCGACATCGCTGCGTTCGACATGCCGGGGTTCGGGAGAAGCGCTCGAACCGAGGCCTCTGCGGAGGGCCTCGACTTGGATCGCCTCGCCGAGCACGCGCTCGCCGTTGCCGACGCGCTCACGTGGCAGGACCCATTCGTGCTGGTGGGTCACAGCCACGGCGGCGGCGTCGCTCAAGCCGTTGCAGCAAGGTACCCACACAGAGTTGCCGGCCTCGTGCTCGTCAGCACGCTGGGCGTGCCAGCACACCGGAGCTATCGTTTGCTATCCTTGCCAGGGAGCAGCGCGCTCGCCCAGCTGGCTGGCCGTCTGTTCCGGCACGCGTCGGTGCGTGGATTGAGCCGCCGCATCCTGCGCGCGATGATGCAGGATGCCTTCTCGCCCGAACCAGTTCCAGATGAGCGCCTCGATCGCGAGCTTGCCCTGTACGCAGAGAGGCCCGAGGTGCTCCGAAGCATGGTCCAGGTGACGCTGGGGCGACCTTGTTCGCGCTTGTCGATCTTCGCACGGCAGATCCAATGCCCCGTTCTATTTCTCCACGGCACGCAGGACGCGGTGGTGCCGATCGAGCACGCCCGCACGGTCCACGACCTGCTGCTGAACGCCGGCCAACCATCCGAATTTCAACGCTTCGAGGGCTCCGGACACATGCTCCTGCAGTTTCAGGCGGAGCAGGTCGCCGAATGGGTGGCTAGATTCGTGGCCGAGGCGAACCACGGCGCTAGGGTAGCTGGCGAATCGTAGGTCGAGCGCAGGAGGTGATCGATGGCGAGTGGGAACCGGAAGATGAAGGCCGCCGTTTTCGTGGAGCCGGGACGCATCGTGCTGGAGGAGAAGCCGATCCCGAAGGTCGGGCCCCGCGACGCGCTCGTGCGGGTGACGACCACGACCATCTGCGGGACCGATGTTCATATCCTCAAGGGTGAGTATCCGGTCGCCCGCGGGCTGACGGTCGGGCACGAGCCCGTCGGCGTGATCGAGGAGCTCGGGGCGGCGGTTCAAGGCTACGCGGTCGGCCAGCGGGTGATCGCCGGCGCCATCACCCCCTGCGGGCAGTGCTACACCTGTCTCGGCGGGCACCCGGCGCAGTGCGGCGGCAAGGCGATGGGCGGCTGGCGGCTCGGCAACACGATCGACGGCTGCCAGGCCGAATACGTCCTGATCCCCGACGCCGTCGCCAACCTGGCGCCCATCCCCGACGGGCTCAGCGACGAGCAGGTGCTCATGTGTCCCGACATCATGAGCACCGGCTTCGGCGGCGCGGAGAGCGGTCGCATCGGGATCGGCGACGCGGTCGCGGTGTTCGCGCAGGGGCCCATCGGGCTTTGCGCGACCTTGGGCGCCAGGCTGCTCGGGGCGACCCGGATCTTCGCCGTCGACGCCGTCCCCGAACGGCTCTCCATGGCCCGTGCGCTCGGCGCCGACGTCACGATCAACTACAAGGAGCAGGATCCCGTCGCGGCGATCTTGGAGGACACGGCAGGGCGCGGGGTGGACGTGGCCATCGAGGCCCTCGGCACACAGCCCACGTTCGAGAGCTGTCTGCGCGTGCTGCGTCCCGGCGGCGTGCTCTCGAGCCTCGGGGTGTACTCGGGCAAGCTCACGCTGCCCCTCGACGCCTTCGCCGCCGGGCTCGGCGATCACCAGGTCGTGACGACGCTGTGCCCGGGTGGCAAGGAGCGGATGCGCCGGCTGATGAACGTGCTCGGTGCGGCGCGCGCCGATCTGAAGCCGATGGTGACCCACCGGTTTTCCCTCGACCGAATCGAAGAAGCCTACGAGCTTTTCGCGAACCAGCGCGACGGCGTCCTGAAAATCGCCGTCACGCCGTGAGCCACGCGGTTCAACCTTCAGTCCGGCTGGTAGATCACGCGCTGGCTCGGATCCAGGTGATAAAACCGCGCGAAGGCGGCGCGGTCGAAGCTGAGCGCGCCGAAGGCGTTCACGGCGACGCTCCACACGGCCGCGATCCGAAACAGGGCGCCGAACCGATAGCCGCCGACGGCGAGCAACGCGAACAGAAACACCGCATAGTCGTTCGAGAAGCGCTGCCCGAACTGCACCCAGCCGGTGTTCTGATAAAATAGCGTCGGCAGCGCGACCGCGAGCGCGGTCACCACCAACGCGAGCCAGAGCGGGTGACGGCGGCGCGGCCAGAGCAGCCACAGATAGAGCGGTGTCGTCACCCACAGCGCCAAGCCGTGGGCGTTGACGCGAAAGGGAGGCCCGCCCTCGCTCGGGGCGTAGGGCAAGCTCGTCAGGAGCACACCCAGGTTGCGAGCCAGGTAGTGGTAGTGGAAGAGCCCCCAGCGCTGCATGCGCTCCTGCCAGCGCACGGTGAGGTACTGGTAGCCGAACTCCAGCGGCGCGTCGAAGCGGGCGGCGTTGTACCAGAACGAGACCACCACGAGGGCGACGATCGGGGACGCGAACAGCGCCAGCTGTCGCGCGAAGCGCCGTCGGTCGAGGCCCGTAGCGACCTGCCGCAGGCGCTGCCGGAGGTCGCCGCTCGGAGCCGCCGTGAGCGACGTCCGCGCCGCCTCGAAGACGAACAAGGGAAACGCGAACAACAGCGGCGTGCGCGTCCAGAAACCGAGCCCGAGCAGCAGGCCCGCGAGCAGCGGCCGCGCCGCGTCGAGCGCGCACAGCAGGTACCCGGCGGCCAGGGCCGCCCCGACCACGTGCGCCGCGTACCAAACGGTGCCCTGAACGGAGGTGAAGAAGTAGACCGTGCCGAACGCGAACAGGAGCGCCAGCACCAGGTTCTGTCGCATGCTGGTGGTGGCGGCACCCAGAGCGCGAAGCTTCTCGAGGGCGAGAAACAAGAGCGCCGGCGCGATGCCTGCGAGCCAGATGAAAAACTCTCCGTCTTGCACGTCCTGCGCCGACCCGGCGAAAGCGACCAGCGGGACCAGGAGCAGCGCGGGGAACGGAGGAAAGACGATGAACCAGCGGCCGTCGTAGAGCGCGAAATCGTTGTTGCCCGCGTAGGCCGGGGGCGCGCCGGGCAGCGCGAGATCGCCCCGAAGCCAGGCTTCGGCCAGCAACGCGAAGTGGTTGTACGGTGTGTGCCGCGCGAGGGTCTGCGGCGCCGCGAACAAAAGGTAGGTCAGCGTCGCCGCCGCGTAGATGGCCACCGCGACCAGGAGCCCCCGGCCGCGCTCGCTCTGCCACCGGATGTTCCACATCGACGCCCGACGCTAGCGTCCGCACCGGCCGAAGGCCATCTTCTACGAGCCACCGCGAGCGGCACCTGCCGGTTTGATCCGCGCGCGGCGCGGCGCTAGGTTCTGCGCGTGGCCAAAGCCTTTTTCGTGGTGCCGCTCGCCGATCTGGAGCGCGGGGCGAAGCAAGTCACCTGGTCGATCCCACCAGAGTGGCTGCGGCTCGCGCTGGCGGACACCGAAGCCACGCCGCTCGGCCCCGGTGAGCTTTCGGTCGAGCTGTCGAAGAACGGCCGGCAAGTGATGGTGCGCGGGGAGGCGCGGGTGAGCGTCGAAATGCCCGACGTTCGCACGCTGGAGCCGGTCCCCGTCGAGCTGCGGCCGGAGGTCTTTCTGCTCTTGTCGCCCGCACCGGACCCGGCCGACCACCGGCACCGCAAGGGCCGAAGAGGGCGAGGGCCGGCCAAAGGGCCGGCGAAGGGACACTCCGGAAACTGGGCCGAAGATCCGGTGTTGTCGGACTCGGAGGCGGCCGAGGATCTGTACCAAGGCGAGCAAATCGAGCTCGATAGCTTCGTGAGGGAGTTCCTCCTGCTCGAGCTACCGATGATGCCGACGACAAAGGGCTTGCACGCCGAGGCAGCTCCCGCTATCGCTCCGGCCCCCGCGGATTCAGGTGAAGCGGCGGAGGAGCGCGTCGATCCCCGGCTCGCGCCCCTGGCAGCGATCAAAAGCCGCCTGAGTCAGAAGAAGGAGTAGTTCCCGTGGCAGTTCCGAAGCGGCGCTTGAGCAGCAGCAAGCGCAACATGCGACGCGCGCAACACGACAAAGTCGAAGCGCCGAACATCGTGCCCTGCCCCACTTGCTCGGCCCCGATGGTGCCGCACCGCGTTTGCGCTTCGTGTGGCCACTACAAAGGGCGGGCCATCCTCAAGAAGGACGGCGAGCAGAGCTAACCCCGAGCTCGCCCGCGCCTCGTCCGGGTGTTTCAGGAAACTCGTGCGATGACCACCGCTTGGCTGTTCCCTGGCCAGGGCACGCAGCACGTCGGGATGGGCCGATCGTTGTGCGCCTCGTCCGCGGCCGCGCGCCGCGTGTTCGAGGAGGCAGACAGCGCGCTCGGCTGGTCTTTGAGCAAGCTGTGCTTCGAAGGGCCCGAGGAGGAGCTGACCCGCACCGCGAACGCCCAGCCGGCGATCGTGACGGCCAGCATCGCGGCGTTGGCCGCCCTCGAAGAAGCGATCCCGAACCTGCCGCGGCCTGCCTTCGCCGCCGGGCATTCGCTCGGCGAGTACAGCGCCCTGGTCGCCGCTGGCGCGCTGGGTTTCGCCGACGCGGTGCGGCTCGTTCATCTCCGTGGACGCGCCATGCAGCAAGCGGTGCCTGAAGGGGACGGCGGGATGGCGGCGATCATGGGCGGCGACGCCGAGGCGGTGCAGGCTCTGTGCCGCGAGGCAGCCGAGGGCGACGTCCTGAGCCCCGCCAACTACAACGCGCCCGGCCAGATCGTGATCGCCGGCAGCAGCGCCGCGGTCGCGCGTGCCAGCCGGATGGCGCCCGATCGCAAGCTGAAGGCGATTTTGCTGAAGGTGAGCGCACCGTTCCACTGCTCGCTCATGGCTCCGGCGGCCGAAGCCGTGCGCGCGGCGCTGGCGTCGGTCCGCATCGAACCCCCCGCGTTCCCAGTGGTGAGCAACGTCGAGGCCGCACCGAACGCCGAGCGCGACAAGATCGCCGCCCTGCTCGTCCGACAGATCGCCGCTCCCGTGCTTTGGGAGCAAACGATTCGTTCAATGGCGGACGCCGGGGTAGACACCGCCCTCGAAATCGGCCCCGGGAAGGTGCTGGCCGGGCTCTGCCGGCGCATCGACAAGCGCATCACGGTCACGAGCCTCGGGGACAGCGAGACCATCTCGGCGTTCGCGGGCGCGGGTTGACTCACCGCGACAACGACGGCAGCGCGAGCGGCAGCCGGTTTGCCGTGCAAACCCGGTCGCCGCGGGCGGTGTGCTCGCCCAGAGGAGGCCCTGATTCATCGGGATCTCCGGTCTGATCGGCGCTCGAGGCGGGGGCCCCCCTCATCGCGGCCGCGAGCGCAACCGATTTCGCAGTTCCCGTCTGGCCGGCTCATGGTAAACACGCGCTCGCCCGACCTCGGGCACCCATTACTGGTTCAACCAAAGCAATGTTCGATCTCTCTGGCAAGGTAGCGCTCGTCACCGGTGGATCTCGCGGGATCGGCCGCGCGACATGCCTGGCGCTGGCGGCGCAAGGCGCGCAAGTGATCGTCGGCTACGCCAGCAACGAGGCCGCGGCCCGTGAAACTGCCGAGGCCATCCACGGACGAGCAGGAAAAGCCGAAATCCTGAAGCTCGACGTCGGCGATACGGTCCAAACGGAGAAGGACATCGCCGAGCTGGTCAAGCGCCTCGGGCGGCTCGACGTCTTGGTGACCAGCGCCGGCATCTCCATCGACGGCTTGTTGTTGCGCCTCAAGGACGAGGATCTCGATCGCACGCTCGCCGTCAACTTGCGCGGCTCGATCGCCTGCGCCAGGGCGGCCATCAAGACGATGATGCGCGCGAAGTCCGGGCGCATCATCTTCTTGTCGAGCGTCGTCGGTGAGATGGGCAACGCCGGCCAGACCGCCTACGCGGCCTCGAAAGCCGCTCTCTTGGGCGCCGCCAAGAGCCTCGCGCGGGAGTACGCGCGGCGCGGCGTCACGGTCAACGCCGTCACGCCGGGCTACATCGAGACCGACATGACGGCCGCGCTCAACGGCGAGCAACGCTCGGCGATGCTGTCGGCGGTGCCACTGGAGCGCGCCGGGACCGCGGCCGAAGTGGCGGCCGCGATCGTCTATCTGGCGTCCGATGAAGCTGCTTACGTCACCGGCCACGCGCTGCGCGTGAACGGTGGCATGTACATGTAAACCCTTGTCGCAAACGAATGGTCAAGCAAGCGGGACGACCTCTGGTATAGAGGGCCCCACCTGGAGGAGAGATGGCGGAAGCGCGCAATATCGAAGCCGAGGTCAAGCGCATCATCAAAGAGCAGCTCGACGTCGACGAAAAGGACATCAAACCGGAGTCGACGTTCATCGACGATCTAGGAGCGGACTCGCTCGGCTTGGTCGAGCTCGTGCTCGCCTTCGAGGAGGCCTTCGAGATCGACATCCCGGACGAGGACACGGAGAAAATCCGCACCGTCCAGGACGCGGTCGATTACATCGAGAAGCACAGCAGCTGACCCTCGTCGCGGCGAGGGTTCCCTGAGCTCCCCCAAGCCCGAGGCGCTCGCCGACGGCTTGGGGCGAGGGTTTCCCGCCTGGCAGAGCTTCCCATTGCCTGATACGAGTCGCCGAGAGCTGGTGCAGGTCGCTGCGAGCGAAGCGCCCCGTCGGCAAGAGACGCCGGATACGAGGTAAAGCATGGAACGGGTCGTCATCACTGGGATCGGGCTGGTCACGCCGAACGGCGTCGGGACCGACGCCTCATGGGCCTCCTTGACCCAGGGACAGAGCGGGGTCGGGCCGATCACCCTGTTCGAGGCCTCGGAGAGCTACCCCACCCGCATCGCGGCGGAGGTGAAGAACTTCGAGCCCTCCAAGTTCATGGAGAAGCGGAAGCTCAAGGAGGTCACCCGCTTCATTCCGTTCGCGATGGCCGCCACGAAGATGGCGCTCGAGCAAGCCAACTTGGACCTGACCGAGGAGGAGCGGGACCGAGCTGGCGTGTTCATCGGCGTCGGACTGGGTGGCCTGGAGAACCTCGAGCGGGTCACGCTGATCTTGCACAGCAAAGGGCCGAGCAAGGTCAGCCCCTACTTCATCCCCTCGCTCATCGCCAACATGGCCGCTGGGCAGGTCTCGATCGCCTTCAACTTCCGCGGCCCGAGCTACGCTCACACCAGCGCTTGCTCCTCGAGCGCGCACGCCATCGGTGAAGCGTACCGCTGGATTCAGGAGGGCCGCGCCGAGGTCATGATCGCCGGCGGCGCCGAGGCGACGATCACCCCGATCGGGATCGCGGGCTTCAGCGCCATGTTCGCGCTCAGCCGGCGCAACGACGAACCGGAGCGCGCCAGCCGCCCCTGGGACCGCGGCCGCGATGGCTTCATCTGCGGCGAGGGGGCCGGCACGTTGATCTTGGAGTCGCTCAGCCGCGCCAAGAAGCGCGGCGCGAAGATCCTGGCGGAGATCACCGGCTTCGGGGCGAGCAGCGACGCTTACCACATCACCAAACCCGCCCCCGACGGGGCCGGGGCCGTCCGCGCGATGCAGCTGGCGCTGGCGGACGCCAAGCTCTCGCCCGATCAGATTGAGTACATCAACGCCCACGGCACCTCCACGCCGGCCGGCGACCTCGAGGAGGCCAAGGCGATCGCGAAGGTGTTCGGCGCCCACGCTTTGGACAAGCGGCTGTGGGTCAGCTCGACCAAGTCGATGATGGGCCACTTGCTCGGCGCGGCCGGCGCGGTGGAGGCCGCCATCTGCACCCAGTCGATCCAGACGGGCGTGATCGCGCCCACGATCAACCTCGAGGATCAAGATCCGGAGTGCAACCTGGACTTCGTGCCGAACCAGGCGCGGGAGCGGCGCATCCGCCTGGCGATGTCGAACTCCTTCGGCTTCGGCGGCACCAACGCCACCATCATTCTCTCGGCCTTCGACGGCTGAGGGCTGACCGTCGCTTCGCGGATCGACGCATGCAGTGTCCGTACTGCCGCGAAATGGATAGCCGCGTGGTTGACTCGCGCCTGGCTGCCGGCGGCACCGTCACCTGGCGGCGCCGCGAATGCGACGCGTGCCGCAAGCGCTTCACGACCTACGAGCGGGTGGAGCACGCGCTGCCGACCGTCGTGAAGAAGGACGGGCACCGCGAGCCGTTCGATCGCCAAAAGGTGCTGCGGAGCCTGACCATCGCGTGCAGCAAGCGCCCGGTCTCGGCCGACGCGCTCGAGGAGCAGGCGGCGGCGCTCGAGCGGGAGCTCTCCGAGAGCGGGGACAAGGAGGTGCCGAGCCTGCTCATCGGAGAGCGGGTCATGCTGCGCCTCAAGCAGCTGGACGACGTGGCGTACGTCCGCTTCGCCAGCGTCTACAAATCATTCCGAGACATCGACGAATTCATGCGCGAAATGGGCAAGCTTGTTCGCGCGCGCGGCTCGGAGTAGGTTCCACTCAATGCCGGACATCGACGCGAAACTGATGTCCCGTGCGCTCGAGCTGGCGCGCAGCGGTGATCCGTCGCCCAATCCCCACGTGGGCAGCGTCGTCGCCGACGGGGAGACGATCATCGCAGAGGGGTTTCACGAAGCCGCAGGGCTGGACCACGCCGAGGTCGCCGCCCTCCGCAAGGCGGGCGACGCCGCACGCGGCAAGACCCTGTACGTGACGCTCGAGCCCTGCAACCACGAGGGGCGGACCCCCCCTTGCGTCGACGCCATCTTGGAAGCGGGCATCCGGCGCGTCGTGATCGGCTGCCGTGACCCCAACCCCAACGTGAAGGGCGGCGGGATCGAACGCCTGAAGACGGCCGGCGTCGAGGTGGTCATCGGCGTGCTCGAGAAGGAAGCCCGGGGGGTGATCCGGCCGTGGATCAAATACGTGACCGAAGGCCTCGCCTACCTGGGCCTGAAGCTCGCCGTGTCCCTCGACGGGCGGATCGCGACGCGCACCGGCGCGTCACGCTGGATCACCTGCCCCGAGTCGCGCGCCCGCGTGCAGCAGCTTCGCGCCTATCACGACGCGGTCCTCATCGGCATCAACACGGTCATCTCCGACGACCCGCGCCTGACGGTGCGGGACGTCCCAGGGCGAAGCCCGGTGCGGGTGGTGATCGACAGCAAACTGCGCATGCCCACCAACAGCCAGCTCGTGCAGACCGCGGCGGAGACGCCGACCTGCGTCATCACGACCGGCGACGCCTCGCGGGCGGTGGGCGAAGCGCTCCAGGACGCCGGGGTCGCCGTGATCCGGGTCGCGGCGACGGCGGAGGGCCGCTGCGACATGCTCTCCGTGTTGAAGGAGCTCGCGGCGCGCGAGGTGGTGAGCGTGCTGTGTGAGGGCGGCGCGGAGCTGGCGGGCAGCTTGCTGGCGACGGGGTTGCCGGACGAAATGCACGTCTTCGTGGCGCCGCTCTTGCTGGGTCCGCGCGGCCGCCCGGGCGCCGTCGACTGGGCGGGGCCCGAGAATCCGTCGGATGCACCGCGCATCGAGTCGCCCCGCTGGGAGCTCTGCGGCACCGACGCCTACGTCTCTGGACCGTTGGCGTATCCGAAGAAGGGCCGCACGAGCCCAGGCTGAAGGCGCCGCCATCGTTTTTAACGGGCGGCGCGCGCGGGGCGATGCGCTCGGATAACCGGTCCGGGGGCGCCGCTGGGGTCGCGCGGGCTGCCGCTCTCGCGGCGCCGGCGATTGCGACCACCGGCCGGCAATGTTAAATCTGGGGAGTAAAATGGCTATTCGCGAAATCCTCGAGTATCCCGATCCGCGGCTGCGGGAAGTCGCCGCCCCGGTCGAAGCCGTCACCGACGAGATCCGACAGCTCGTCGAAGACATGGCGGAGACGATGTACGCGGCGCCTGGCTGCGGGCTCGCGGCGACCCAGATCGGGGTCATGAAACGCATCTTCGTGATCGATGTGGCCGGTGAGGACGAGCCAAGCGACCTGCGCGTGTTCATCAACTGCGAGATCCTGGAGCTCGACGGCGTCCAGACCTGGAACGAAGGCTGCCTGTCCTTCCCGGGCTTGAGCGAGGAAATCAAGCGGGCCGAGCGCGTCAAAGTGCGCGCGCTGGGGCTCGACGGCGAGCCGTTCGAGCTCGAGGCCGATGGGCTGATGGCCGTCGCCATTCAGCACGAGAACGACCATTTGAACGGCGTCCTGATGATCGACAAGGTCAACGCCCTCAAGCGCCGCGCCATCGGCCGGAAGATGGCAAAGAAACAGGCCGCGCGCGCGTAGCGGCGCCAAGGGGCGCATCGAGGCGCCACACCGGGTCGTAGCGGCGCCTGGCCTATCGGGTCGCCGGACGGGCAAACACGGAAGAGTCCAGACTGAACCCGCGCGCCGTCATCTCTTGGGCGGCCCTGGGCGTGTGGCCGCTCCAGGTGAACGTGCCCTCCACGAGCCCGCCCGCCGCGGTGCGCTGAGCCACGAACCCGAAGATCTCGGCCACGTCCGAGCCGTCGGCGCCCGGCTCGCAGATCCGGACCACGCGCACGCGCCCATCGCGGAGCTGACCGACCTCCAACATCAGGTCGAAGCAGCTTGCCAGCCACTCGCGCGCCGCAGCCAGCGGCAGCTGCGGGCGAACGGTCAGGATGTCCGCCGTCAGCTTGGACCAGGCCGACCTCAAGTTGGGGGCGCGGGTCGTGGCGATCAGACCGTCGGCGCCTTCGGCGACGGCGTCCAGCACCGCCACCGCGACGTCCGTCTGCGCCAGATCCACCACCAGACGGGAGCTGGCGGTGTGCGCCAACGCGCGCACCATGCTGCCCGCGTCGGCGGCCGCCTCCGTGAGGCTGAGCCGGACCGCGGCTCTTTCAGCGGCGAACACGTCCAGCGACTGCACGACCACCAGCCGATCCTCGCCGGCCGCTGCGCACAAGGCGCTCACGATCTGACCGGCGTCGGCCCCGCGCGAGCCGACGATCAGCAGCCGAAGCCGCGCAGCGGTGGCCTGCTGCAGAAAGGTCGCCATCCCGCGCGAGATCACCCCGCTGCGCACCAGGTTCTCCAGCCGCCCCGTCAGGCGGCGGGACTTGCGCAGCAGCAGCCAGGGCCCCGTGCGCAACGCCGGTGAGAGCATGGCCTCGAACTCGAGGCCGCCCTCGAGCTTGCCGCGCGAGACGCCTTCGCCGTCGGGAGTGATGCCGGCGACGTGGCAAAGCCTCAGCACCGCCAGCTCCAGCGTTCGGGGCGTGGCGAAGCCCGCGAGGTCGCTCTTCCGGTTCTGCCGCACGACCGTGAGCTGATCGTAGCGCGGCAAGGAGATCTCGGTGACCGCCTCGTCCGCCATCAGACGCCCGAGGGGCCCGAGCTCGGTGAGCTCGAGCAGCGCGTCCTTCCTGAGCGCCTCCAGGTTCAAGGCGTGCCCCCGCTGCTGGGCGTGCTGCATCGCCTCGAGCTCTTGCGCGACGACGGCCTCGATGGCCCGGCGGCTTCGGTCGTCGACGTCGACGGGCAGGTCGACCCCCGATTTCAGGACGCGCGCCACCAGATCCGCGAGCGCGTCGGCCTCCCCCGCTGACTCCGGCTCGAGCTCGTGCTCGCCGGTCGGACGTTCCACGGTCGAAATGCGATCGAGGGCGGGGATGCTGCTGCGCTCGAGATCCACCTGGCTGGACGTCGCGGTGACGGTCGAGGCTCGGCGCGAGGAGGGGAAAGCCTCCGGCCGCGACTCGACCAGCGCGCGAGGCGGCGGCGGCAGCCGGCGCGGGCTCGACAGCGGCGGGTAGCTGCGTGCCGGCTCCGGCTCGACGGTGCTGCGCCCCGAGGGCTCCGAGTCGCGCGGCGCCACATGAGCGAGCGCCGGGCTCGACTCGATCGGCAACACCTCCGCCTCCTCCAGCTCGGCCTCGGCCGGCTCGATCCGGAGCACGAAGTCGCCGATGTAGATCCGATCTCCCTCTTTGACGATGGTGGCCTGGGAAATCCGGCGGCGATTGACGTACGTGCCGTTCGTGCTGTTCAGGTCGCTGACGATGAAACGGCCGTCACGAAACACCAAGCGGGCGTGGCGCTTGGAGACGTTCCCCTTGGGGAGCATGATGTCATTGCCCTGAACGCGGCCCACGCTGAGCTCGGATCGGTTGAACAGCTCGCGCCGTTCTGCACCGCCCTTTTCGCTAACGACCACCGCGAACAGGGGTTTTTCGGTCTGCATCGGAGAGGATACCAAAGCGACCGTTTCATACTTTCCGGACGGGTGCCAGCTGTCAACGGCAGACGTTCGCCAGGGCTGCCTGGCTCCGCCGCTTCATGAAGTGCCGAGCCTCGGTCGTCCTGA
Organism: Pseudomonadota bacterium; assembly: GCA_023418705.1. Taxonomy (GTDB): domain Bacteria; phylum Myxococcota_A; class Polyangia; order Polyangiales; family Polyangiaceae; genus JAEZYZ01. The sequence goes on from JAEZYZ010000441.1 coordinate 21,926, forward strand.
TCGACGCGGCAGCCCGCCGCTCTGAACGTCGGGCCGGTCAGCTCACCGGGCCAGCTGTGCGGGCTTGGAGGGGCCTTGATCGCGGACGTCGGAAGTGACCAGGTCGAGCAGCTCACCAGCCATCGCCAGCACGTCACGTTCCGAAAGGCCGCTGGCGCGGAGCTCGCGGTAGATGCTCTTGGCGAGGATACGCACCGCGCGCGGATCGTTCGGGGTCGTTGGTACTTCGAAGGGGAATGCCATGATGCTCGCTTGTTCGGACGGGCGCTCCGGGGAGAGCGCGTGCACCCTACATACAATTTTAGTGCCGCTTTGGGCCCCCTTCGGGCCGGGGGCAAATCTCGCTGTTTCCGCCAATTCCAGCCCGACAGTCGCGAACGAAATTTCGCAGTCTGCCGCGAATCCGGGTGGCGCAGCGCACGGAGCTACGCGGAAAACTCCAACTGGTTCAACAACTTAGAGCAGCGTACGCGGCGACCGTTGCCTTCTCCGGCCGCTCCACGGCGCAGAGGACGCTGGTCACCAGCTCCCGGCCCCCGTTGGCAAAGAAGAGCGCCTCCCCGAGCCTCGGCTCGGCGGGATAGGGGACGGCGTGTCCATCGGGCTGGAAACGGACGCCCCCGGTGAGCCTGCGGTTGACCGCCAGGTGCGAGGGCAGCCAGCTGCCCGACCGCCGATCCTTGACGGCGATGCAGAGCGAGCCGCGGAAGTGGTACTCGGTATTGCGCGTCACGAAGACCTTGTGACGCCGCCGTTCGGGGCCTGGGTAGGCGACGGATTGGGCGTGAGCCATGGGGTATGGTCGCAAATTGGACCGCCGCCGTACAAATTCGGGCATCGCGCCGCCCCCACATCGGTAAATCGCAGCGAAGTTTCTCCTCCGCTATCACTCCGGCGTACGATCCCGTTCGTGAAACGACGGCGCCCCACCGGCCCCGGCCTGGCCAAGGCCAGCTCGCCGCGCCTGCTGCAGCAGCGCAAGGTCGAGCTCTGGCACAGCGCCGACTATCGCCTGCGGGAGCTGTTCGAGACCGCGGACGTGATGAGTGAAGGCGCGACGCGTCGCGAGAGCGAGGGCTCGGTCTACTACGGCTCCACCAGCGTCCTCTTGAAGGTGTTCGACAGGTCTGCCGACGCAGGACGCCGCGACGAGCTGACGCGTCTCATCGGCGCCGACCCGCACGCGCGCCTGCGCGCCGTGCGCATCGCGTGTCTCGAAGCGCAGCTCCGCGCCGACGGTCCGATCGGACGCGTGCAGGCGGAGCTGTTCGTGCGCCGTGACCGCAAGGGCGTGCGCATCGACGTCGAGGTGGAGGCGCGGGTGTTCGCCGAGCAGCTCGGGCGGGTGACGCTGGGAGGCTCACGCACGAGCGCCAAGGTCGGGCGTGCCGGCCGCTCGCCGCGGCAGTGAACGATCCGCGTCCCTTCGTCAAGACCGTTTCGTCCTCGCGCGATCACGTCGCGAGCGCGCCCACCCGACGCGCGCAGCGCCAGAGAGCCGTCGCGCGACGCAGCAGAATTGGCGCCGATCGGCGCAAGCGGAGCGTCCCTCTTGACAGCGAGGCCCGTGCGGAAGAATTGACAGAGCTCCGCCACGGACACCGATGGGGCAGCACGAGGACATGAGTCGCAAGAAGCGGCGCGACGACAAAGTCATTCACGTCGTATTCGGACCCGGCGGGGGCCGCGTCAAAAGAGAGACCGCGCCCAAGCATGCCGAGCCGGTGGCGATGGGGCGAGAGCCCCTGACCGACCTGTTCACGCGTGCCGAGATCGCGCGCCTGCTGGGGCTGACCCCCGCGCGCTTGCGGACGCTCGACAGAACCGGGGTCGTGTCGCCCAGCGGCAGGCGTCGCGGCCGGCGTGCCTACACCTTCCAGGATCTGATCGCGCTCAGGACCGCTCAGACCCTGCTCGAGCGCAAGGTCCGGCTGCGCGACGTCACCCGCGCCGTCTCCGCGCTCAAGCGCTCGCTGCCGAAGGTGACCCGCCCGCTCGCCGAGCTCCGGATCGTCTCCGACGGCCAGAAGGTGGTCGTGCGCACGCACGAGGGTGCGTTCGAGCCGCTGACCGGGCAGATGATGCTCGATCTCGAGGTGAAGAACCTGCGCGCCGACGTGGTGCGGGTGCTGCGTCCCTCCGCCGGCCGAGAGCGCGCGCGCACCGCGTACGAGATCTATTTGAAGGCCAGCCAGCTCGACGAAGATCCGAGCACGATGCACGAAGCCGAGCAGCTGTACGCGCGCGCCATCGAGATCGACCCCTGGCTGGCGATCGCGTACACGAACCTTGGCAACATCCGCTTCCGCTGCGAGGACGCGAACGGCGCCGAGGACCTGTACCGCAAGGCGCTCGAGATCGATCCTCATCAGCCGGAGGCGCAGTACAACCTCGGCTACGTCATGCTGGAGCGGGGGCGCCCTGAGCTCGCGATCCCGTTCTTCCACGGGGCGCTCGAGACCGATCCCAACTTCGCCGACGCCTACTTCAACCTGGCGATGGCCTACGAGCAGGTGGGCGAGCCCCAGAAGGCGCGGCCGTACTGGAAGAGCTACATCAGCCTCGAGCCCTCCGGCACTTGGACGGAGATCGCCAAGCGCCACCTCTGACCGCGGGTCTCAGAGCCGGCGGTGGCGCAAGCAGGGCACCGAGCGCCGCACCTTGTCGAGGTAGTCGCGGTCGATGTCGGCCACCACCACACCGGTCCGGTCGCTCGCCTCGGCCACGATCGTCCCCCACGGGTCGATGATCATCGAGTGCCCGTAGGTGGCTCGGTTCTGCGGGTGGCGCCCCCACTGGTCCGCGGCGATGAGCCAGCACTGGGACTCGATCGCGCGCGCGCGCAGCAAGACGTGCCAATGATCCTTGCCGGTCTGCAGCGTGAACGCCGCCGGCACGATCAACAACTCCGCACCGCGCTGCGTCAGCGCGCGGTAGAGCTCCGGGAACCGCACGTCGTAGCAGATGCTCAGGCCGACCTTGAACCCGGCCACCTCGATCACGACCGGGTCGCTCCCTGGGCTCACGCCCTCTGACTCCAACAAGCGGGTGCCGTCCGGCAGGTCGACGTCGAACAGGTGGATCTTCCGATAGGCGCCGAGCAAGCTGCCGTCCGGCCCGTACGCGACGCAGGTGTTGAACGGGCGCAGCGGATCACCGCTCCGCTCGGGGAACCCGCCCGCCAACAGCGCGACCCGATGTTGCTCCGCCAGCTGGCGCAGGCAGCTTTGGATGGGGGCGTCGCGGCTCGGCAGCTCCTCGGCGAAGGCCCGCTTGTCGACCTCGGACCCCATGTAGGCGAAATTCTCAGGCAGCACGACGAGCTTCGCCCCCCGCTCCGCCGCCGCCCGAACCTCAGCCGCGACGTTGGCCAGGTTCTGCGTCAGATCTTGCTGGCTGTTCAGCTGCACGGCGGCCACACGGAGGCTCGAGGACATGCCCCCTGGTATACACGCCCGCCGTGCCGCGGTGTAGGCTCGTCCGTCCATGGTGGACAAGACGACCGGCGCCATGCATTCCTTCGACGACCCGCGCGAGACGTCGCGCGAGGGGTCGTCCGCCGGCCTTCTGCTGCTGTACGCCGAGAACCACCCCGAGCTGCCGACCGCCTGGACGCTCACCTCGCCGGCGATGGTCGTCGGCCGCGAGCCCTCGGCGGACCTGACCGTGGCGGTGCGCGCCGTCTCTCGCCAGCACGCCGAGCTCCGTCGCGAATCGAGCGGCTGGTGGGTGCGCGACCTGGCCAGCACCAACGGCACCCTGCTGGATGGCCGTCGCATCGACCGCGCTCTGCTCGAGCCTCTGTCCGAGCTCCGGGTCGGTGACGCCATCCTGAAGTTCGTCGATCGCGACATCGAGCTGTATGCCCGCTACGGGATCGACGGCAGCCTTCGGCCCCCTCACCAGCGGCTCAGCCAGCCGTCGGCGCTGGTCGGGGGGTATCAGATGGACCGCATCGCGGCGGAAATCCAGCGCATCGCCCAGAGCGAGCTCAACGTCGTGCTGTCGGGGGAGAGCGGCACGGGCAAGGAGGTGGTGGCGCGGGAGCTGCACCGCTGGAGCGGTCGGCGCGGCAGCTTCTGCGCCGTCAACTGCGCGGCGATCCCAGGATCGCTCTTGGAGAGCGAGCTCTTCGGCTACAAGCGCGGCGCGTTCTCCGGCGCCGATCGCGACAAACCGGGCGTCGTGAAGGCCGCGCAGGGGGGCACGCTGTTGCTCGACGAGATCGGGGACATGCCGCTCGAGGCGCAGGCGAAGCTGCTCCGGGTGCTGCAGAACCGCGAGGTGGTCCCGCTCGGCGCCACGACGCCCGAGCAGGTGGACGTGCGCTTCGTCTGCGCGACGCACCGCGACCTCTCGCGCCTGCAGCAGGCCGGCAAGTTCCGTCCCGACCTGTTCGCCCGCCTGAACGAATACCAGCTGCGCCTGCCGCCGCTGCGGGAGAGGAAGGAAGACATCCTGCTTTTGGTGCGGGCGTTCGCGTCACGCCATGGTCGGCCGGAGCTCGTGCCAAGCTTCGGGTTCATGACGGGGCTGTTGCACTATGATTGGCCCTACAACGTGCGGGAGCTCGAGGCCTGCATCAAGCGCTGCATCGCGCTCAGCGATGCGCTCCTGCTCGACGAGTCCAAGCTCCCCGACAGCATCCGCGAAGCGATGGTCGACTATGGCAAGCCGGCGAGCCGCTCGGAGCCTCGCTCGGTCGAGGACCGCCCGAGCCTGCCCAGCGAGGCAGAGCTCCGCGCGCTGTTGCAGGCCCACAGCGGCAACATCGCCGCCGTGGGCCGACAGCTCGGCAAGGCCCGTATGCAAGTGCACCGGTGGCTGAAGCGCTACGGCATCGACGTGGATGATTTCAGGTAGACGGTCGGTGCTCTAAGAGCGACGAACGGTTTGCAGCGCCGATCGGCAAACGGATCGGCGCTCTACCGGCAGGGGTTGACCGGGCCAGGCTCGAGGGCAACCTGGCAGGCCGCGCTCGGATCGGCGCAGGTGCCGTCGACGCAGGCTCGGGCCAGATAGCGTGCGGGGCCGCTCGGGCAGGCGCAACAGTGCTGCGAGCACACCGACGCCGCCTGGCACGGTGCCCCTGCGGGGGCGGCGCGGCCGAGCTTCTTGGGGCACTCCGCGCAGCCGGCCCGGACCAGCTCGCTCTGCACCCGCTTGCCGGACACGCGCCGCTCGGCGACGTGGCTCATGCCGGCGAACGCGCAGGGCTCGGCGCACTCCCGGTAGTGTGCGAGCTCGCCCTCGCAGCCGAGCACCCCCTCCCCTTGCTCCACGCAGACGGCGGCGGAGCAGGTCGCCCGCGCGCAGTCGATGCGTGCCCGACCGACGCAGGCCAGGTAGGCGCGAAACGGCTCGTGGCAGGCGGCCGGCAGCGCCCGCGCCGTGCTGACGCAGGCGCTGGCGCACCGCGCCTGGTCGGCGGGCAGCAGCCCCGCGCGCCCGCAGCCGGGGTGGGTGAAGCTGGCGCACGCCGAGGTGCACGCCTGCTCCGAGAGGGCGAGGGGCGGCGGATCGTGTCGCGACTGGCACGCCGGCCCCAGGAGGACCCAGGCGGAGACGCATGCGGCGCCCAGCCCGGCCGCCCCGCGCGGG
>JAEZYZ010000480.1 GCA_023418705.1 Pseudomonadota bacterium
GGGGCGGGGGGGGGGGGGGGGGGGCGGCCGCTCGCCGGCGGCCGTCGGCGCTTGGCGGATGGCCGGGAACTCTGCGTCTTGGAAGGCATTTTTTGGCGCGAGGTTAGGGCGTTTCGGTCCCGCCTGGAACTGCTTTCGACGGCCCTGGGCCTAGAGCGACGAACGGTTTGCAGCGCAAAGCGTTCGTCGCGGAAAATGAGAGCGGGTCTCCCGATGAGCTCGGGGCCTCACTCGATGGGGCCCCGAATTCATCGGGATTCTCCAGTCTGGCGAACGGATCGGGGCTCTAGCGCGCCGGCCGAGCAGCGGATAGAGCCTTTCGCCAGCGAAGCGGGCATTGACGGTGGCCCGGCCGGCCATGAAGCTTTCCCCCGCCGCCAAACCTCCCCAAGGGCGCGCACCATCGAGGGAACCCCGCATGAGCGACATAGCCCAGCGAAAAACCGACCACTTGGATCTGGCCGCCCGAGCGGACGTTGGCTTCAAACGGACGACGACGCTCTTCGAATGCGTCCGGCTGGTGCACGACGCGCTCCCGGAGCTCGATTTCGAGGCGCTCGACACCGGCGTGCAGCTGTTCGGCAAGCGCCTGAGGGCGCCGCTGGTGATCGCGGCGATGACCGGCGGCACCGAGCGCGCCGGGAACATCAACCGGGAGCTCGCCAGCATCGCCGAGGAGAAGGGCTACGCCTTTGGCCTCGGCAGCCAGCGCGCCATGCACAAACGTGCCGAGGCGGCGCCGACCTACCGCGTGCGCGACGTCGCTCCGAGCGCGCTCGTCCTCGGCAACGTGGGCATCGTGCAGGCCGGCGCGATGAGCAGCGACGAGCTCGCGGCGCTCTGCAGCGCCGTTTCGGCGGACGCCCTGTGCATCCACTTGAATCCCGCCATGGAGCTCGTGCAAGCGGACGGGGACCGTGATTTTCGCGCTGGCGAAGCCACCCTGTCGCGCCTCATCGCCGATCTGCCCGTGCCCGTGGTGGTGAAGGAGACGGGGTGCGGCCTGTCCGCAGGCGTGACCCGCCGTCTGTACGGGCTCGGGATCCGCCACGTGGACGTCAGCGGCGCCGGCGGGACCTCCTGGGTCGCCGTGGAGACCCATCGCGCAACGCCGGAGCGCCGCCGCCTGGGTGAGACGTTTTGGGAGTGGGGCATCCCGACCGCGGCGAGCGTCGCGCTCGCTGCGCGCCAACCGTTCGAGACCATCGTCGCCACCGGCGGTGTTGCGACCGGGCTCGACGTGGCCAAGGCCATCGCCCTCGGCGCGACCGTGGCGGGCATCGCGCGCCCGGTGCTGCGGGCGCTCGAGGAAGGCGGGCGCCAGGCCGCGCTCCAGCTGCTGGAGCAGGTCGAGCTCGAGCTGAAGATGGCCATGCTCCTGGTGGGAGCGCGGGACCTGGCGGCGCTGCGCCGGGCGCCCCGGATGGTCAGCGGCGAGCTCGCTGCCTGGATCGACGCAAGCGCCTGATCGGGCCGCCAGGCGCGCTCGGGCCGGGCGCCATGACAACGGCGTCGGCAGGCCTTATCTTGAACAGCGGTATTGACGCTTCTCGGCAAAGATCTCTCCGTCGCGCGGCGCGCTTTGCAGGGGCTGCGCGGCAAAATCTTCCCCACGCCCACGCCCAACCCGGCGGGCCGCTCGACCTGGATCGTCAGCCACCGCGGTGATTGCGAAGGGAGCGCCGAGAACACGCTCTCGGCCTGTCAACACGCGATCGAGGCCGGCGCCGAGGGGTTCGAGGTCGACGTCTGCATCACCCGTGATGGGAAGCTGGTGCTCTGGCACGACCCGGATCCCGACGACCCGCTGGCCATCGCGCGGCAGTACGGGTTGGAGGGCCTGCAGTACGTCCCTCGGGTGCCCGGCTTCGGCTCCGAGCTGCGGCGGCCGGTGTCGGCCCTCGACTACGAGTGTTTTCACCACCACTACGGCTACGTGCGGGCTTGCGACGCTCGCCGTTCGCTCTTGGGCATCGAGCCGGGGGAGCGCATGCCACCGGAGCGGCTAGAGCCGCTGTTGATCTGGGCGGCGGGTCACCCGCAAGTACGGCTGGTGCTGCTCGATATCAAGCTCGAGGTGGACGAGCTCGCGCTGGTGCCAGCGCTGCTCGATGGCTTGCGGGATCTGCAACGCGCCACCGGCATCGACGGCGGCCAGCGCATGTGCCTGATGGTGCGTGAGCGCGAGCTCTACGAGCGCGTGAAAGGCGAGCTGGCGAGTCGTCCCGAGCTCCGAGCGTGGCGGCTCGTCGCTGATTTCGAGCTGCCCGGGGTGACCGAAGTGGCCGAGGGGATGCAGGCGCGGCACGTCGCGATCGGCAACACGGCGCGGCGCCTCTGGTCGGCCGTGCGAGAGGACATCGTCCGGGCGCTCTACGCCCGCTGCGACGGCAAGCTCGACAGCGTCACGGTGTGGACGTTCGAGCGGCCCGACATTCTGGGAGAGCTGATGGCGCTCGGGGTGGACGCGGTGATCACCAAGGATTGTGCGCTGGCCTCGCAGATCAAGCGGGCCATCGGGCAGACGGTTCCCTCCTGAGAGCGCCGAGCGTCAGCCTTTGCCCGGTTTCGAGGAGGGGGGCGGGTGCGAGGCCGCGGCGGACGATTGCCCACCCTGGTAGGCCGCTCGAGACGCCTGCTGATAGAGCGCCTTGGCGCCGGGCCACTCTTGATCGCGCCGCATGAGCTGGATCAACCGCTGCTGGGCCGCTCCGGGGGGCAGCGAGCCGTCGTACAGTCCGAGCTTGATGCGGAGCACGGCATAGCGTTCGTCCCCGGCGGCCGTCGCGCCGAGCGCGCTGCGCGCGGCCTCGAGATCCCCGCCGTCCAGCAGCTGGTCGATCAACGTGTAGTTCTCGGGCGGCGCGGTCATCACCCGCAGTTTACCATCGTTGTCGCATTTGGGGCAGGCTCGCCGGTGGCCCGGGCGCGCGGGAGCGCGC
>JAEZYZ010000483.1 GCA_023418705.1 Pseudomonadota bacterium
ATCTCGTAGGTCGGACATGGTCCGCTGAACTCCGGGCGTCCCTCCTGCCTCGGGTCCGTGCCCCCTATGAAGGGCTCCAGGCGCTCGTGCCCCCTATGAAGGGCTCCAGGCGCTCGACGATCTTCCGTTTCTCTTGCTTCAACGGTCGACGTATCTTCGGTTTCACCTGAAAAGGTCTCCCGGGGTTGTTGGGTTTGTTTTCCAACCACCAAAAACCGCCGGGAGTTTTGAAAAATTCCCGCAGCTATGCCGAAAGTCTCGCTTGATTAGGGTCTAGAGCACCAATCGGTTTGCCAGGGTGGAGATCCCGGTGCAGCGGGCCCCCCCCTCTGGGTGAGGGCCCCGATTCATCGGGAACCCCTCTCGTCTGCTCACGGGTCGGCGCTCTGGACGCGCTCGTTTTTCCGCGGCGCTGCGCCGACAATTGTGTGTTGCGGGGCCCAGAAACTTGCTCTACTCGGGCTGTCGGTCGCCCGTGGTCCCAAACCCGAAACCGAGGCGACACCAAGTGGAGACAGTCATCATGGGAACGCTGTTTGCTCGCTCTCGGCCCAAAGGCCCTGGACGATCGGAGGGGGCGCGCGGGCCGTCCCTCCTTTCAATGCTCTTGGGCACCGTCGCCGTGCTGTGCGCCCGGCCTGCGGCCGCACAGCCGCACGAGCACAGGGGAGGCGGCGAAGCCAACCTCGTGCTGCCGGATCTGGAGTCTGCCAGCATGTTGGGACTGAGCGGGCAGGAGCTTTTGACCTGGGGTCTCTTGGTGACGACGCTCGGTCTGGTGTTCGGCGTCGTCACCCTCAAACAAGTGCAGAGCTTGCCGGCGCACGCCTCGATGACCTCCATCAGCGAGCTCATCTGGGAGACCTGCAAGACCTATTTGATCACACAGGGGCGCTTTCTGCTTTTGCTCGAGGTGTTCATCGGCGCCATCATCGTCGTCTACTTCGGCGTCCTGCAACAGTTCGAGATCGCCAAGGTGCTGGTGATCCTCGCCTTTAGTTTGATTGGCATTCTCGGCAGCTACGCCGTCGCCTGGTACGGCATCCGCATCAACACGTACGCGAACTCGCGCACGGCGTTCGCGAGCCTGAAGGGCGAGCCCCTGCCGGTCTACGCCATCCCCCTGAAGGCGGGCATGAGCATCGGGATGGTGCTCATCAGCGTCGAGCTGATCATCATGCTGATGATCTTGCTGTTCGTGCCGCGGGACTACGCCGGCCCCTGTTTCATCGGCTTCGCCATCGGCGAATCCTTGGGTGCGTCGGCCCTGCGCATCGCCGGCGGCATCTTCACGAAGATCGCCGATATTGGCGCCGATTTGATGAAAATCGTCTTCAAGATCAAGGAAGACGATGCGCGCAACCCCGGGGTGATCGCGGACTGCACCGGCGACAACGCGGGGGACTCCGTGGGGCCCAGCGCCGACGGTTTCGAGACCTACGGCGTCACCGGCGTCGCCCTCATCTCGTTCATCGTGCTGGCCGTGGCAAGCCCGGTCGTTCAGGTCGAGCTCTTGGTCTGGATCTTCGCCATGCGCATCATGATGGTGGTGGCGAGCGGTGTCTCGTACCTGTTGAACGACACCATTCAGAAGGCGCGCTTCGCCGGGGCCGCTCGCTTCGATTTCGAGTCGCCCCTCACCTGGCTGGTGTGGATCACGTCGTTCGTGTCGATCGCCCTGACGTTCGTCGTCAGCTACCTCTTGATCCCGAGCTTGGGCGATGGCACCCTGTGGTGGAAGCTCTCGCTCATCATCAGCTGCGGCACGCTGGCCGGCGCGGTGATCCCGGAGCTCATCAAGGTGTTTACCTCGACGTCCTCCAGCCACGTCAAAGAGGTGGTGATCTCCTCGCGTGAGGGTGGGGCGTCGCTCAACGTGTTGTCGGGGCTCACGGCGGGCAACTTCAGCGCGTTCTGGATGGGCGGGGTGATCGCGGTGTTGATGGCGGTCGCCTACAGCATCAGCGAGCTGGGCCTGGAGCAGCTCATGATCGCGGCGCCCGTGTTCGCCTTCGGGTTGGTGGCGTTCGGCTTCCTCGGCATGGGACCGGTCACGATCGCGGTGGACTCCTACGGTCCGGTCACCGACAACGCCCAGTCCGTCTACGAGCTCAGCATGATCGAGAACGTGCCCGACATCGAGGCGCAGCTCAAAAAGGACTATGGCTACCAGGTAGATTTTGCCAAGGCCAAGCACCTGCTCGAGGAGAACGACGGCGCCGGCAACACCTTCAAGGCGACGGCCAAGCCCGTGCTGATCGGCACGGCCGTGGTCGGCGCCACGACGATGATCTTTTCGATCATCGTCGTGCTGACCGAAGGCATCACGAACAACCTCGACAAGCTCAGCTTGCTGCACCCGCCGTTTTTGCTGGGGCTCATCCTCGGCGGATCCATGATCTTTTGGTTCACCGGAGCGTCGACCCAGGCCGTCGTGACCGGCGCCTACCGCGCGGTGGAGTTCATCAAGGCCAATATCCGGCTCGAGGGGGTCGAGAAGGCCTCGACCGAGGACAGCAAGAAGGTGGTCGAGATTTGCACTACCTACGCCCAAAAGGGCATGTTCAACATCTTTCTGGCCGTCTTCTTCGGGACCCTCGGGTTCGCCTGTGTCGAGCCGTTCTTCTTCATCGGCTACCTGATCTCGATCGCGCTGTTCGGCCTCTTTCAGGCGCTGTTTCTGGCCAACGCGGGCGGCGCCTGGGACAACGCCAAGAAGGTGGTCGAGGTGGAGCTCGCCGCGAAGGGGACGGCGCTGCACGATGCCACCGTCGTCGGTGACACCGTGGGCGATCCGTTCAAAGACACCTCCTCGGTGGCGATGAACCCCATCATCAAGTTCACCACCCTGTTCGGCCTGCTGGCGGTCGAGCTCGCCATCCAGCTCGAGCCCGAGCTGGCGTCGATCCTCGCGGCGGTCTTCATCTCGATTTGCCTGGTGTTCGTGTGGCGCTCGTTTTACGCCATGCGCATCAAGGTCGAGCAGCCCAAGGAGGAGCTTGGGCCCGTGCCAGCGGCCGGCGGTTGATTCGGCAGCCCCGCATGGCCGGCCCACCGAAGGCCCGCGTCGCCATGACCGTGCTCGTGGCGGCGCTCGGCTATTTCGTCGACATCTACGACCTGGTGCTGTTCAGCATCGTCCGCGTGGAGAGCCTGCTCGGCATCGGCATCCCGAGCGATCGGGTGCTCGACGCCGGGGTGCTGCTGCTCAACATGCAAATGGGCGGGATGCTGGTGGGCGGCGTGATCTGGGGGATCCTTGGCGACCGGCGCGGGCGGCTGTCGGTGCTGTTCGGCTCGATTGCCATGTACTCCGTGGCGAATGTGGCCAACGGCTTCGTCCAGAGCCTGCCGGTGTACGCAGCCCTGCGGCTGTTTGCGGGCATCGGCTTGGCCGGAGAGCTCGGCGCAGGCATCACCCTGGTCAGCGAAGTCATGGGGCGCGAGACGCGCGGGTACGGGACGGCCGTGGTGGCGGCGGTCGGTATCCTCGGGGCGGTGGTGGCGGCGCTCGTCGGCGATTTCTTCCCGTGGCGCACGGCCTATTTCGTCGGCGGAGGCTTGGGGCTCGGCCTCTTGCTCTTGCGCGTCGGCCTGTTCGAGTCGGGCTTGTTCGAGAACGTGCGCCACACCGCGGCGCGCCGGGGCGACTTCTTGAGCCTCTTGCGCCGGCGCGATCGCGCCATCAAGTACCTGAGCATCATCCTCATCGGCGTGCCGATCTGGTACGTGGTCGGAATCCTGGTGACCTTCTCGCCGGAGATCGGCAAGGCCATGGGGATGGTCGAGGCGCCGCAGGCAGGCCGTGCGATCATGGTGACGTACATCGGCCTGGCGGTGGGGGACCTAGCGAGCGGATTTTCTAGCCAGCTGCTCAAGAGCCGCAAGCGCGTCGTCTTGATCTTCCTCGTGCTCACCGCGGCAGGCGTGACCGCCTACTTCACCGTCGCGGCCAGCTCGCTCGCGACGTTCTACGCCGTCTGCGGGGCGCTCGGGTTTGCCACGGGCTATTGGGCGGTGTTCGTGACGATGGCTTCGGAGCAGTTCGGCACGAACATCCGGGCCACCGCCACGACGACGGCGCCGAACTTCGTGCGTGGGGCCGTGGTGCCGCTCACGTCGCTATTTCAGCTCGGGAAGGCTTGGCTTGGGGTAGTGGGCAGCGCTCTGGCCGTCGGCGTGGCCACCCTGGTCGTCGCATGGCTGGCGCTGCGCTCGTTGCACGAGACGTACGGGCGCGATCTGGATTACGTGGAAGAAGACTGAGAGACGTTGCAGTTTGCGATAGCCCGCCTTGCATTTTGCGCGATCGTTCGAGACGGAGTCGCGCGGGGGGTCGTCGATGGGGTCTGGATCAAGGGAAGGATCGGAATCTTCCGCTTGGCCCGGTTGCTGCAGGAGCAGCAGCTACTTTGCTGCTGGAGACCGTTTCGAAATGACCGACTCGACACGTGAGCGGGCGCCCGCCGATCAGGACAAGGGCGAGCCCGAGCCCGAGAAACTGGCGAGCCCTTTGATGCCGCTGCTTTGGCTCCTGATCCCGTTTTTGGGCTTGATCCTTTGGGGCCTCTTCGGAGGGTGAGGGATCAGGCGGCGCGCCCGGCGTAGCGCTTGCGCTTTCTCCAAAGGGTCGAATCATCGATGCCGAGCGTGGCCGCCGCAGCCTCGAAGGTCGAGCTCTGCCGCAGCACCCGCTCGATGTGCTCGCGCTCGATCTCGTCGATCGTGAACGGGCCACCCACGCGCGGCGTGGGGCGACGTCCCGGGCGCGCGAGGCGCTCGGAGAACATCGCGGGCTCGACGACGGCAGGTCGACCGAGCGCCAGCGCGCGCTCGATCTCGTTTTTCAGCTCGCGAACGTTGCCGGGCCAGTCGTGGCTCGCGAGCAGCGCCTTTGCCGCGGCGCTCAGCTCGGGCACGGCGATCCCTTGCGTCGCCGCTGCCTGGCGCAGCAACCGCTCCGCCAAAGGCACGATGTCTTCCTTGCGCTCGCGCAGCGGCGGCACTCGCACCTCGACCACGGCCAGCCGGTAGTAGAGATCGAGCCGGAAGAGCCCACCCTCCACGTCCGCTTCCAGGTCGCGGTGCGTGGCGGTCACGACGCGCACGTCCCCTTTGCGGGTGCGGGTCTCACCGACGCGTTCGTACTCCTTGTCTTGCAAGAACCTGAGCAGCATCACCTGCAGCCGAGGCGACAGGTCGCCGATCTCGTCCAGAAACAAGGTGCCCCCCTCGGCGGCCTCCACCCGCCCGGGGCGGTCGCGCACCGCGCCGGTGAAGGCGCCGCGCGCATGGCCGAAGAGCTCGGCGGAGAGCAGCTCTTCGCTCAACGTCGGGCAGCTCACCACTACGAACGGCCGATCGCTCCGCGCGCTCTTCTGGTGCAAGAGCTTGGCGAGCTCGCCCTTGCCGGTGCCGCTCTCTCCTCGCAGGAGCACCGGCACGTCCGCGGCTGCCGCTGCCTCGACGGTCCGCAGCACCTCCTGCATGGCCGGCTCTCGGGAGTCGAGCTCGGCGATTTGCGATCGATGACCGGGCCGCGGCTTGGAGGACGACGGAGCACGCTCCGAGCCCGCCGGAGCCAGCTGGGCCTCGATGCAGCGCCCGATCACGGCGTCGTCCAGCGGCACGCTGAGCCAGGCGCGCGCGCCGAGCCGTCCGGCCTCGAGCGCCAGGGCCGGATCTCGACCGTACGCGACGACGGCGACGTCGCGCTCCGAAAGGCTCGGGAGGAGCTGCAAATGGTGGTGCGCGTCCAGCAGCGCCAGCGCGAGCGGTGCGGGCTCGACGGCGTGCGGGTCGAAGCGGACGGTGCGCAGGCCACGCGCGCCGAGCACGCGCTCGAGCTGTTCGTGGCAGGGGCCGCCGTCGCCAGCGATGGCGATGACGGGGGAGCTGTGGGTGAGCATCGGAAAACCTTCGGACTGGGGCCAGCCCGCGGGCGGGCGAGAAAATGGAGAGCCGCCGCTCGGGGGAGCGCGGCGTGAATGGTTCGGCACGGGAGTTGCTGTGCTCGCGCGGTGGCGGGCCGCACGTGAGCGGCGCGTCGCGGTGCATGGAAACGCTCATGGCTGAAGGCCGCCGGACAACCCCGCCCAGGTGGGCGGCGCTGTCCGCACGAGCTGCAGCCTCCGGCTGCGATCAGCGCGCTTCATCGCGGGGGCGCCACGCGGTAGGCGCAAGCCAGCCGTCGCGCGCTCGGTCAGGCGCCTCGGCGCCCTCGAGCGTTCGCTCGGCGGTCTGCACTGCAAACCGCAGGCGGCCTCAGGCCGGCGGAGCGCGCGCGCGTTGCAGCCGGGGGCGGGCCGATCCGGCGAGAGCACCCGTCCCCGGCGGAGACACGGTGCCGGCGAGCCCCGCCGCAGCAATGGAAAGCGCGTTGGGCGCCGGCAGCGCCAGCTGGCTCTCGATCGCGGCTCCGGCCTTCTTCTGCGCGGACGGATCGACCGTCGCCGCCGGCAGCGCGGGAGCCGTCGGTGCCAGCACCGTCTGGGCGACGCGATGCTGCAGCAGCACCCGGGAAGCGTCGGGCAGGCGTGCTCCTACCGCGCTCGCGAAGACGGCGAGCAGGACGAGCAGAGCACGCAGGCGACGCATCACGGACCCGCTCAGTCTGTTGAAGGGACGCGGGCGAGGCAAGTCCGCCAGCGGGCCGAACGATGCGGGTGGGGGGAATCCAAGGAGTGTCCCGGTGTTGAGGGGCAAGGAGGTTTTCTGATGGGAGCGATGAGCGCCGCGCACTGGTTGATCGTGTTCGTGGTGGTGCTGCTCGTTTTTGGGCCGAAACGGCTCGCGGGCGTCGGCCGGTCGCTGGGGGAGGGGCTGCGCTCGCTGCGTGAAGGCCTCGGTGGCGACGAGAACCCGGGCGAGCCGGGGACGCGGCCTCCTCCTCCGCCCGACGGGCGCTGAGTGCGCCCCCGCGGGACGTGGTAAACGAGCCCCGCGATGCCCAAATCGTTCGAGATCCCCGAGCCGCTGCCGCTCGCCGAGCAGCGGGGCCAGAGCTTCCCCCGCTTGGTCGAGGTGATGCAGCGCTTGCTCGCGCCCGACGGCTGCCCGTGGGACCGTGAGCAGACGTTCGCCTCCCTCAAGCGCTACGTGCTGGAGGAGGCGTGCGAGGTCATGGACGCCATCGACGCTGGCGACTCGAGCGACCTGCAGGAAGAGCTCGGGGATCTGGCGTTGCAGGTCGTGTTTCTGGCCGAGCTCGGCCGCGCTCAGGGCAGCTTCGGTCCCGACGACGCCATCCGCAGCATCATCGAGAAGCTGGTGCGCCGCCATCCGCACGTCTTCGGTGACGTCGAGGTGAGCGGCTCCGAAGAGGTGCTGCAGAACTGGGAAGCCATCAAGGCGGAAGAGAAGGCCGAGCGCCCGCTGCTCGGCGGCGTGCCGCGCTCGCTGCCGGCGCTCTACCGCGCGCAACGCACCAGCGACAAGGTGAGCCGGGTCGGGTTCGACTGGCCCAACGCCGCCGGGTCTCGGCAGAAAGTGGCCGAGGAGCTGGGTGAGCTCGATGAAGCGATCGCCGGCGGCGATCGCGCTCGGGTCGAGGCGGAGCTGGGGGATCTGCTGTTCGCCCTCGTCAACCTGGCTCGCCACCAAGGGGTCGACGCCGAGATGGCGCTGCGCAAGACCACCGATCGCTTCACGCGACGCTTCGATCACGTCGAGCGCCGCGTGAAGCAGCAGCACGGCGGCTGGCCACGGCGCGACGACGGCAAGCCCGGCCCGGGGCTGCCGCTCGAGGAGCTCGACGGCTACTGGGAAGAAGCGAAACGAAGCGAGCCATGATCGAGCTGCCCGTCATCCCAGATCCGACCTCTTCGCGCGGAAAAAGCCCGGCGGAGCAGAGCCCCGTCGCCCGCCTGCCGGAAGAGTGGCAGGCGGTGCTGCACGGCGAGCGCTCGTTCAGGGCGCTGCAGGTGTTCCGCTGGATCCACCGGCACGGGGTGTTCGACCCGGCGGAGATGTCGAACCTGCAGCTGCCGCTCCGCAACGCCTTGAAGGCGGCCGGTCTCGGGCCCGCCGCCGAGGTGATCCACGTGCACCGCTCGAGCGACGGCACCCGCAAGCTGGTGCTGCAGATGGCCTCGGGGGCGCGCGTCGAGTGCGTGCTGATCCCGATGACGCGGCAGCAGGACGAAGCCGACGCGCCGGACGACGATGACGACGACGGCTGGACCGAGCGGCAGCGGGTCACCCTGTGCGTCTCGACGCAGTTTGGCTGCGCGATGGGCTGCGTCTTCTGCGCCAGCGGCCGCGCCGGGCTCGTCCGGGGCCTGGGTGCCGCCGAGATCGTCAGCCAGGTGTTGATCGCGCGCCGCTACCTGGAGCCCGAGGAAGACTTGAGGAACCTGGTCTTCATGGGAATGGGCGAGCCGCTGCACCACTACGCCGAGACGGAGCGGGCGCTGCGCCTCTTGAACCACCCCGAGGGGCTCGCCATGAGCCTGCGTCGCATCACGATCAGCACGGTGGGGCTGGTGCCTGGCATCCGCCGGCTGGGGGAGGATTTCGGTGGCAAGGTGGGGCTGGCGGTCTCGCTGCACGCTCCGGACGACGAGACGCGCGACCGCATCCTGCCCATGAACCGGCGCTTCCCGCTGCGGGAGCTGATGGGGGCGCTGCGGGCCTACCCACTGCCGAAGCGGCGCCGCATCACCATCGAGTACACCTTGATCGACGGCGTGAACGACAGCGACGCCCACGCCGAGCGGCTCGTCGCGCTGCTCCGCAAGCTGCCCGTCAAGATCAACCTGATCCCCATGAACTCCATCGACGGCTCGGAGCTGTCCGCTCCGCCCGAGGCACGGGTGCGTGCGTTCCGGGAAGCGCTGGCGGGGGCAGGCTACAGCTGCTTCGTCCGCACGCGCCGGGGCGACGACGTCGCGGCGGCCTGTGGGCAGCTGGCGATGCGCCCGGATCTGATCCCGGGGGCGGAAGCGCGAGCGCGTTAGAGCACCGATCCGTTTGCCAGGGGGGAGATCCCGATGAATCGGGGCTGAGGCCTGGGGCGGGTATGGGAGCGCTCGCGCTGCTCGCGCGGGTGGGGGTGCGCTCGCTATCGCTCGGTCTGCGGGTCGGCCTGCGGGTCGGCCTGGTGCTGAGGGCTTGCCCAGACCGGCCCGGTTGACCCTATGCTCGCTCCGATGACGGCCGGCTCCGTGCGGGAACGTGCTCGAGCCTGGATCGCGGGCGACCCGGATCCCGACACGCGGGCGGAGCTGTCGGCGCTGTTGGCGGCTGACGACGACGCAGCGCTCGCCGAGCGCATGGCCGGGCCGCTGGAGTTTGGGACGGCGGGCTTGCGTGGCATCGTGGGCGCGGGCTCGGCGCGCATGAACCGCGCCGTCGTGATCCGGACCACGCGCGCGGTCGCGGACACCCTGCTCGCCCGCGTGCCGGATGCTCGGGCGCTGCCGGTCGTGGTTGGCTTCGACGCCCGCGCCTCCAGCCGTCGGTTCGCCGAGGACACCATCGGGGTGCTGCTGGCTGCGGGGATCCCGGTGCGCCATTTCTCCGAGCCGGTGGCGACCCCGCTGGTGGCCTACGCGGCGCGGGTGCTCGGTGCGTCGGCCGCCGTGGTCATCACCGCCAGCCACAATCCGCCCGAGTACAACGGCTACAAGCTCTACGGCCCCGACGCCGTGCAGATCTCGGCGCCGCTCGACCAGGACGTCTCGCGCCGCCTCGCGCAGGTCGGCGCGGCCGCGGACATTCCGTGTGAGCCGGGGGCGCTGTCGGGGACCCACCCGCTGCTCGAGCCCGTGGCGGAGGATCTGGTCGAGCGGTACTGGATGGAGCTGTCCGCGGGCCGCCCCGAGATCCCGCGCGCGACGGACCTGCGCATCGTGTACACGCCGCTGCACGGGGTGGGCCGCGCGCTGGCCGAGCCGCTGCTCCGTCGCGCCGGCTACGACCGGCTGGAGGTCGTCTCCGAGCAAGCCGAGCCGGACCCGCGCTTTCCGACCGTGCGCTTCCCAAACCCGGAGGAGCCGGGGGCGCTCGATCTCGCGATCGCTCAGGTGGTCCGGACCGGGGCAGATCTGCTGGTGGCCAACGATCCGGACGCCGATCGGCTCGCGCTCGGCGTGCCGGTCCCGAGCGGCGGCGTTCGTCGCCTCTCCGGCAACGAGGTGGGGCTGCTGCTCGCCGACTACGTGCTCGAGCACGCGCCGAAGCTGCCAGAGCCCCTGGTCGTCCAGAGCATCGTCTCTTCGCCCATGCTCGCCTCGATCGCGCGGGCGCACGGCGCGGCGGTGGAGCGCACGCTGACGGGTTTCAAATGGATCTGGCGAGCGGCGCTCGAGCGGCAGCATCAGGGCGGTGTGCGGTTCGCGTACGGCTATGAAGAGGCGCTCGGCTATTCGGTGGGGACGGCGGTGCGGGACAAGGACGGCATCAGCGCGGCGGTGCACGCCGTCGATCTGGCCGCCCACTGCCGGGCGCGCGGCACCACGTTGCTCGAGGCGCTCGCTCGGCTGCACACGCGGCACGGCTACTGGTTTGGCTTGCAGCAGAGCCGGGTGCTGCCGGGTCTCGATGGCCTCGAGCAGATGCGCGCGGCGATGCAGCGGCTCCGGACAGCCTCGCTCGAGCGTCTCGGGGATCGCAAGCTCGTTCGGAAGACCGACTATCTCAGCGGCGCCGAGGCGCGGCCGGCCTGGCTCGGCGCCGCGGATCTGGTCGAGCTCGAGCTCGACGGCCCGGCGCGCGTGCTCGTGCGCCCGAGCGGCACCGAGCCCAAGCTGAAGGCGTACGTGGACGTTTGCGTCGGCGAGCCGGGGCCGCCGCCGGGGGAAGACTGGCACTCGGTGGGGCAGCGCGCCGCCGAGCGGCTGGCGATCGATCTTTGGGCGCGGCTCGGGCTCCGGCCGTAGTGCCCCGAGCGCGCCAGCGAAGGCAGCTTTTTCGGAAGAGGCGTTTCCGCAACCAAGGAAGAGGTGAGTGATGAGACAGGCAATCGCAACCATGCTCGGCACGGCGCTGTTTCTTGCAGGCTCCACGGCCATGGCCCAGCGGCGCGGCGACTTCGGCGACCGCGGGACGGCGGCGTTTTCGGCCGACCGCCTGTTCGCGTTCAGCACGACCCACGTCACCCTGGAGAACACCCCGGACGACGACGAAGCCGATCACACCAGCTTCGGCTTCGCCTGGCGCGGGCAGCTCTCAGCGAGCCCGTTCGACGTGCCGCGGCTGGCCTTCGACTACTTCATCATCGACAGCCTGAGCCTGGGCGGGACGATCGGCTACGCGAGCGTCGGCGGCGACGAAGAGGGGTTCCCCAGGACCGACGTGAGCTCCTTCATCTTCTATCCGCGCGTCGGCTACGTCTGGATGTTCAGCGACGTGGTGGGGTTCTGGTTGCGGGGTGGCCTCACCTACCACTCGGTGTCGGTCGAAGACAGCTATGACGAGAGCGGACTGGCGTTCACGGTCGAGCCGACCTTCGTGTTCAGCCCGGTCGATCACTTCGCCTTCACCGCGGGCATCAACATCGACGTCGACGTCACCGGTGGCCGGGAGTACGAAAACGGCTTCGAGCAGGACGCCACCTACCGCAGCATCGGTATCCAGCTCGGCCTGATGGGCTGGCTGTGATCCTTCCGCGCAGCCGTCAGTAGGCGTCGCTGTCGTAGGGCACGATCTCGACGCCCTCCAGGTCCGGGATCACCCGGCGGACGGGCTCGCCGATGACGGCCTCCGTGCCCACCACGACCACCAAGAGATCTCGCTCGGAAATGCGCTTCTGGATCGCCTCGTTGACCTGTTCGAGCGTCACCGCCTGGACGCGCTCGACGTAGCGGGCGTAGTAGTCGGGGGGCAGCCCGTAGAGCAGCGCGTCCAGCTCGAGGCCCACGCGCTTGCCGGCCGTGTCGATCGAAAACGCGTGGGAGCGGGTGAGGTAGCGCTTGGCCCAGGTGAGCTCCGCGCGCGTGACCCCACGCTCCCGCCAGTCGTGCAGCATGGCGAGCTCCAGCTCGATGCATGGAGCGGCGTCCTCGGCCTTGGGGAACGTCCACATGCTGAACGCCTGGCGGTGGCGGTCGAACGGGACGCTCGCGTAGGCGCCGTACGACCAGCCCCGCTTGGAGCGGACCTCGCGCGTCATCCGCGCGGTGAAGGTGCCGCCGAAGATGGTGGTCGCCACCGACAGCGGCAGGTGGTCGGGATCTTTCGGGTGGGTGCCCAGGCCGCCGATCAAGATCTGCGTCTGCGTGCGCTCCGGCTTGTCCACCAGCACCAGGTGCCGCCCGCTGCGCGCGCTGGGTTCCCCGGCGCCATCCTCGCGCGCGGCGCCGTCCGGCAAGGCGTCGCGGACGCGACGCGCGATCCGCTCCGCCGCGGCCTCGTCCAGGTCCCCCGCGAAGGCGAACACCAGGTTGCCGGAGACGAACAGCTGCCGCACCTGGGCGCGCACGTCGGCGGCGCTGATGGCTTGCACCGAGCGCAGGCTGCCGGTGACGGAGCGAGCGTAGGCGTGATCGCCGAAGAGCTTCCGCCGAAACCAGCGCCGCGCGAGGCTGCGATCGTTGTCGCGCGCCTCCACGATCTCCGCCTGCGTTTCGCGCACGAGCCGCGCGAGCTCCCCGTCGTCCAGGCCCGGCCGCGCGAGCATGTCCTCCAGAAGATCGACCAGCGGATCGAGCGAGCGGGCGATCACGGTGCCGTGGAAGGCAGCGATGCTGTGCCCCACCTCCGGGCCGAGGCCCGCGCCGAGGGAATCGATGCGGGTGTCGACCAGGTGCGGGGCGAGCCCGCCTGCCGTTCGGCGCATCAAGCGCGCGCAGAGGCGCGTGAGGCCCTCCTTGCCCACGGGATCTTCGATGGCGCCGGTGCGCAGCGAGACGGTGAGCGACGCCAGCGGCAGCGCTCGACTCGACTCCACCAGCACGATCGGGCCTCCTCCGGCGGCGGGGGCGGTGTTCGGCGACAGGCTCACGTCGAGGCCTCCTGCTGCGAGCGCACCAGCACGACGCTGCGGCGGCTCGGGTCGAAGTAGCGGCGGGCCACGCGGCGCAGGTCGCTCGGTGTGACGCGCGCGGTCGCCTCGAGCCGCTCGAAGGCGCCGGCGGGGCGGCCGAGCACCACGTCGTAGAAGCCGAGCGTGGAGGCCTTGCCCTCGACCGTGTCGAGGCCGGCGAGCAACCCGAGCTCCAGGCGAGCCCTGGCGCGGTCGAGCTCTTCGACGGCGATCGGCTCGGACTGGACCCGCGCGAGCTCGGCGTCCACCACCTCGAGCAACTCCTCGGCCCGGTGTTCGCCGCGCGCGGAGACGAACAGCTCGACCAGACCCGGATCGCGAAAGGGTCCGACGAACGCCCGCAGGTCCGTCGCGATCTCTCGTTCCTCGAACAGCTTGCGGTGCAGGCGGCTCGCGCGGCCGCCGGTGAGGATCTCGACCAACAAGGAGAGCGCGGGGTGATCGAAATCCCCCATCGCCGGGCCGTGGTAGCCGACGCAGAGCTTCTCCGTCGCGGTGGGCTTGGTGACCTCGACGCGCCGCTCGCTGGTCTGCGGCGGTTCTGGCAGCACGTCTTCTAGCGGCAGCTCCGACGGCGGCAGGTGCCCGTAGGCCTGGGAGACGCGGCGGAGCAGGGTCGCCTCGCTGACGTCCCCGACCACCACCAGGGTCGCGTTGTTCGGCGCGTAGTAGGTCTTGTAAAACTCCGCGCAGTCTTCGGTGGTGAAGCCTTCGATGTCCGCCATCCAGCCGATGGTCGGCCAGCGGTAGGCGTGGCGGGTGAAGGCCGTGGCCCAGAGCAGCTCGCTCACCGCGCCCTCGACGTCGTCGTCGACGCGGTAGCGCCGCTCGTTGGCGACCACCTCTTTTTCGCTGTCCACCTGAGGATCGCGCAGCACGAGCTGGCTCATGCGTTCGGCCTCGAGCTCCACCACCAGGCCGAGCTGATCTTTGGGGATGGCGATGTTGTACTGCGTCCAGTCGAGCCAGGTGGCGGCGTTGCTCTCGGCCCCGGCCTCCTCGAGCCTGCGATCGAACTCCCCGGCTTTGCGCTTCTCCGTCTCGTTGAACATCAAGTGTTCGAACAGGTGCGCGAGCCCGGTCTTGCCGACCTTCTCGTGGCGGGAGCCCACGCGGTACCAGGTGTGGTAGGCGAGCACCGGGGCCGAGTGATCTTCACACAAAAGCACCTCGAGCCCGTTGTCGAGCCGGAAGCGCTCGACCTTCAAGAGCGCACCGAAGGGGACGGTCTCCACGTGGCTCACGCGACCGTAGGGAGGTGCGCTCGCGTTGATCTTGGCGAGCCGCGCCTCGCGGGGCGACGGCCGGCGCTGCCCGTTCGAGCTTTGAACCTGGGGCATGGTGCTTGTGGCAATAGCGACTTGGCAGCCGGGCGCAAGGCTTTTCGGGGCGCCCGATGCCCGCGCGCGCTCATTCGATCTTCAAAATCGCCAAAAACGCGTCCTGCGGCACCTCGACGCTGCCGACCGCCTTCATGCGGCGCTTGCCCTCCTTCTGCTTCTCCAGGAGCTTGCGCTTGCGGCTGATGTCGCCGCCATAACACTTGGCGGTCACGTCCTTGCGCATGGCCCGCACCGTCTCGCGGCTGATGATCTTGGTGCCGATGGCCGCCTGGATGGCGACCTCGTACTGCTGCTTCGGGACGAGCTCCTTCAGCTTGGCGGCCAGCGCGCGGCCGCGGGTGTAGGCCTGATCGCGGTGCACGATCACGCTGAGCGCGTCGAGCGGCTCGCCGTTGAGCAGCATGTCGAGCTTGACGAGGTTGTCGCGCCGGTAGCCGATGAGCTCGTAGTCCATGCTCGCGTACCCGCGCGAGGCGCTCTTCAGCCGGTCGTGAAAGTCGAGGATGACCTCGGCGAGCGGCAGCTCGTAGGTGATGACGACGTGGTTTTTGGTCGCGAAGTGGATGCCCTGCTGCACGCCGCGGCGCTCCTCGCAGAGCGTCACGACGGCGCCCACGTGCTCCGACGGCACGTGGATGGTCACCTTCATGATCGGCTCCTCGATGAAATCGAGGTCGCCGGGGCTCGGCATCTTGGAGGGGTTGTCGACGTGGACGACCTCACCCGTCTTGGTGTGGGCCTGGTAGACCACGCTCGGCGCGGTGGTGATGAGGTCGAGGTTGTACTCGCGCTCCAGCCGCTCCTGGATGATCTCCATGTGGAGCAGGCCTAAAAAGCCACAGCGAAAGCCGAAGCCGAGCGCGTCGGAGGTGTCGGGCTCGAAGTGGAAGGAGGAGTCGTTCAGGTGCAGCTTGCTGAGGGCGTCCCGCAGGTCCTCGTACTCTGCCGAGTCGGTGGGGAAGAGCCCGGCGAACACCATCGGCTTGACCTCTTTGAAGCCGGCGAGGGCCCCGGTCGCGGGTTTGCCGGCGAGCGTGACGGTGTCGCCGATCTTGGTGTCCTCCACGCTCTTGATGTTGGCGGCGATGAAGCCGACCTCGCCCGGGCCGAGCTCCGTCAGGGCGACCGGGTGCGGGCTGAAGCAGCCGATGGCGGTGATCTCGTAGCTGCGCCCGGTGGCCATGAACTGGATCTTGTCGCCCTTTTTGACCGTGCCCTCCATCACGCGCACCATCACCACGGCGCCGCGGTAGCTGTCGTACCAGCTGTCGAAAATCAGGGCGCGCAGCGGCGCATCGGCGCTGCCTTGCGGCGGCGGGATGCGCGTGACCACCGCCTCCAGGAGCTCCTTCACCCCGATGCCGGTCTTGCCGCTCGCCATGATGGCGCCGCTGCAGTCGAGGCCGATGACCTCCTCGATGTTCTCGGCCGTCCGATCCACGTCGGCCGAGGGGAGATCGACCTTGTTGAGCACCGGGATGATTTCCAGGCTGTTGTCGAGCGCCAGGTAGACGTTCGCGACCGTCTGCGCCTGCACCCCCTGCGTCGCATCGACCACTAGCAGCGCGCCTTCGCAGGCGGCCAGGCTGCGGCTCACCTCGTAGCTGAAATCGACGTGGCCGGGGGTGTCGATGAGCTGCAGCTGGTATTCGACCCCGTCGTCCGCCTTGTAGCGCAGGCGGACCGACTGGGCCTTGATGGTGATGCCGCGCTCGCGCTCGAGCTCGAGCTTGTCGAGGAACTGCGCGACCTTCTCCCGCGCCGTGATCGCCCCCGTCACGTCGAGGATGCGGTCGGCGAGCGTGCTCTTGCCGTGATCGACGTGGGCGATGATCGAGAAGTTGCGAATTTTAGCGGTGTCGGCAGGCATGCGGGCTCGATGTCGGGCCGGGGCTCCCCAGTCGGGCGCCTGTATAGCGCGCGGCGGGCGCGAGCACCTGGAAAACGCCGCGCTTGTCTCAAGGCGGAGCCTGCGGCGCGCGCGGCCAAACGCAATGGGGAGCGCACGGGCGCTCGCGTCATTCGAGCGCCGCCACGCGTCGATCCGCCCCGGGTCGCTCGCCAGCGGGCGAGGGCACGTGATCGGACGGGGACGCCCGTGCGCCGCGCAGGCCCCGCGGGTCTACTTCTTTTGAGAGCCCGTCGACGCGCTGGCAGGCGCGCTCCCCCCGGCGCTGCTGCGCTGTTGCTGCGCTTCGGTGAGGCTGAGCTGCCCCGGCAAGGCGTGCTCGTATCGCTTGAGCACGAGGTCGATGCCTTCGCGAATGTAGACGGCGACGGGAACCTTCGTGCGGCTATGAAGAAGATGCAGGCGCTCGTTCTGCTCCGGCGTGATGTAGACCGTGGTCGAGATCTTTTTTCGTGACATGAGTGCTTGCGTCCGGAGCCGACCTGCCAGCCGTTACATTAGATTCCCATACGTGCGTTGTCAATCGAAGAACCCCCGCCGGCCACCTATTTTTGTTCGGTGATTTCCGCTACTTAAAGCAATACTGGCCGGCGTTTCCCAGGTCGGCCGGGTTGCCGTGTGGGGTCAGGCCGGGAGGCTGAAAATCGGCCCAGAGGCCGTGTCCCGAGGGGCCTCCCGAGGCCGACGAAGCTGCCTCGAAGGGTGTATCAGTCCTGACCACCACGTGCACCCGGGTTTGGGCCATTTGTCGCCGGGCCTGACCCGGGCTTGCCGGCCGAGCCGGTGGGAAACGGGCCTCTCGGAGCCGGCGCGTCATCTGCTTGTCAGGTCACGGCCGTAAGCCTAGGATCGGCCCCGCTGTCGCCGCCCGTGTGGGGTTCCCGTGCCGGATCGTCGTCCGGGACACCCGGGCGAAGGGCCTCGAGTCGGCCGCGTTTTGGTGCTAAGAGGGCGATTTCATATGGGAATGGAAGCGGATCCAGGGGTTTCGGCCCGACGGTCGCCAGGCAGCGGGCGCGCGGCACTGCAGAACAGCCCCAGTCGACTCGAGGCGCGCTCGGCGCCGTTCCCGGTTCCGTCGTCCCACCCCGGCCGCCGCCTGCCGCCCGGCCATCGACCGCTCGCCGTGGCGGGCGCCGCTCTCATCGCGCTCTCGGCGCTAGGCTGCAGCGGGTCCGTCTCGGGCGGCGCCAAGACCGCCGACGACGGCCGGGAGCGGCGTGACGTCGCGATCGAGCACGAAGAGTGCGACATCGACAGCTCGAGCGCCGAACGCATCGACGCCAACGGCGACGGACGCCCCGACGTCACGATCGTCAGCGATGGAGGCCGCGAGGTGTGCCGCGCCGTCGACCTGAACTTCGACGGCGTCGTGGACGCCTGGGTCTATCGTGACGGCGCCGGCAACGTTCGCCGGCGCGAGCTCGACTACGATCGCGACGGCCGGATTGAAGAGATTCAGATCTACAAGAACGGCGTGCTGGTCGAGAAGCACCGCGCCACCACGCTCGCGCACAAGCTCGACACCTGGCACCACTACGAGGGAGGCCGCCTGGCGCGGACCGAGCGGGACGCCAACGGGGATCAGATCATCGACCAGTGGTGGGAGTACCCGCGCCCGGAGTGCCCCATGATCCACTCCGACATCAACGGCGACGGCCGGCCCGATCCACTCGCGACCGTCGATTACTGCAAGCAGACCGGCTACGTGCCACCGGAGCGCCTGCCCGACCGCCAACCGCAGAGCCCCCGCTTCGAGCAGCCCGGCGCGCTGCCGACCGAGCTCGAGCAGCGGGAGCAGCCCGCGGAAGGCAGCGAGCCCCAAAGCGACAGCGCCGCGACCCCGGCAGAGGATGCAGCGCCGGCCGCCCCGGCTGAAGGAGCGGCCCAATGAGCGGAATCCGTGTGGTCATCGTGTGCGCGGTCGCTGCCTCGGCGGCGCTGCCCTTTTGGGCATGCGGGGGCACGGAGACGCAGCCGGCAAGCCCGGGCCAGGGGCCTCAGGGCGGCCTCGTGGGGCGCAGCGCCGACGACCAGTCCCGATGCGACTTCAAGGGGCGCGACGATCGCGAGGTGGTCGAGACCGCCGGCCCCGGCGCGATTCAGCCCAACATTCGGCGGGTCTACGCCATCGTTGGCGAAGGGGACGACCGTCGCAAGGCCCTGATGTGCCGCGAGGTCGACACCAACCTCGACGGGGTCAAAGACATCGTGCGCACCTACAACGACAAGGGCGAGGCGCTGCACGAGCTGGCGGACGCCAACTACGACGGCAAGGTCGATACCTGGGTGACGTTTGCGCGCGGCCGTATCTCGAAGGTCCAGGTCGACAACGACGGCGACGCGCGCCCGGACGAGACGCGGGTCTATGCCGGCGGCCGCTTGAGCCGGATCGAGCGCGACAGCAATTTCGACGGCAAGTCGGACACCTGGGAAATTTACGAGAACGGTCGGCTGCGGCGGATGGGGGTCGACCTCGACGGAGACGGCCACGTCGATCGCTGGAATCGCGATGAGATGCTGGAGCGCGTCGCCGACGAGCGTGAGCAGGAACAACCCGCGCCTGCGGCACAGGAGCCCGAAAGCTCCGAGGCCGCTCCGCAAGACGCCGGCGTGACCGACGCGCGCGTCAGCGCCCGCAAGCGCTGAAGGTGGCGGCGCTCTGCGAGCGCGCCGGTCGCACCCGAGACGAGCACCCGAGACGATGGCCGAAGAACGCCTGCAGAAGATCCTGTCGCGCGCCGGAGTGGCGTCGCGCCGCAAAGCCGAGGAGCTCATCAGCGCTGGCCGCGTCAAGGTCGACGGCAAGGTCGTCACCGAGCTCGGCACGCGCGCCGATCCGCGCCGGCAGAGGGTCGAGGTCGACGGCGCCCGGCTCGTCGCCGAGCCGCTCGTGTACTTGGTGCTGCACAAGCCGCGCGGGGTGATGAGCACGCTGCGCGACCCGGAGGGCCGGCAGACGATCGCGGATCTGGTGCGCGGCGCGGGGGCGCGGGTGGTGCCCGTCGGCCGCTTGGATTTCCAGACCAGCGGGGTGCTGCTGCTCACCAGCGACGGGGAGTTCGCGGCGACCCTGATGCACCCGCGCACCCGCGTGCCGCGCGTGTACGTGACCAAGGTGCCCGGACAGCTGGGTGATGAGCGGCTCGAGCCGTTCCGCCGCAGCATCGTCATCGACGACCGCCCGACGCAGCCGGCCGAGGTGCGGCGCCTGCGGGTCGAAGGGGGCAAGACCTGGCTCGAGATCACCCTGCGCGAGGGCAGGAACCGCCACGTTCGCCGCCTGGCAGACGAGGCGAACGCCCCGGTCCTGCGCCTGGCGCGCACGGCCTTCGCGGGCATCACCGCCGAGGGGCTCCGGCCGGGGCAGTGGCGCCACCTGACCGTGGACGAGCTCAAGGAGCTGAAGCGGACGTACGGCGTCCCGACCCGCGTGCGCCCGCCGCCGACGAGCGCGGCCCCGCGCCGGCCGGCGTCGGCGCCGGCCCGATCCTCTTCCGCGCCGGCTCCGAAGCGGCCGCCGGCGGGCTCGGGCGGGAGAAGCTCGACGGCAGCTGCCAAGCCGCGTCGAAAAAGCCCGCAGCCAGCACCTCCGCGTCCCCGAGCACCTGCTCGCTCGCCGCGGGGCCCAGCCGCGCGTCGTACGCGATGAAGTCGGGCAGGAGCTTGGGCAACGACAGCGCGCGCCAGATCCCGGCGGCGTCGGTGCCGGTGATCACCACCAGGTAGCGATCCGGCTGGCGGGGGTTGGGCAGGATGAAGGTCGCGCCGCTCGCCGGGCCTCCGAGCCGTCGCGCGCCCACGCGCAGCTTCGCGCCTTCGATGCCGATCGGCAGCGCGTCCTCGACCGCCTGCAGCAGGCGGTGATCGCGCGGCGTGCCCACGGCGACGACCGCGTACGCGCGCTCGAGCGCCGGCGTGAGCGCGGTGTCCGGAAGGACGCGGTAGCGGACGTCCACACCCGCTCCGCGATCGGCGAACGCCTCGGCCACCTCGCGGTTGGCGCGAGCGGTGGCCGCGTCGCCGCTGCCCCAGGTGATCACGAGCGGCTCGAGGAACACGTCGCGGATTGGCCCCTCGAGCCCCGGGCGCTTGCCGCGCGGCGGGCGCTGCCCCTTGCGCCACGTCCCGCCCGAGCGCACGACGGCGATGGGCTCACCGGGGGCGAACCCGAGCGCCGCGCCGGCGAGGTCGAGGCGAACCGCGCCGTCGCCGAGCCCGGGCGAGCGATCGATACGGATCGCCGCGGCCCCGCTCGCCGATAGCCGGAGCGCGCCGGGCCCGAGCCGCTCCGCCTCGACCACCGCCGGCTGCCCCGGTGCGGTGAGCTCCGTCACCGTTAGCCAGCGCTGCCGGCCGTAGCGCAAGGCGTCCGTCTTCAGCGTGAGCCGCGCCGGATCGGAGGGCCGCACGTGGCGCGTCAGCCAGGGGTACAGGCGCTTGCCGTCATAGGTGTGCTCCCAGACGGCGTGCCCCGTCTCGGGCCACTCCTCCACCAGCGAGTGGCCGAGCTCTCGGTAGCGGCGGATCAACACCTTCGAGTTTTCGTGCGGGAAGTCGCGGGTGCCCTGCGCGACGAACAGCGGCAGGTGCCGGCCGTTCTCTGCCAAGAGGGCAGGGGACCAGTGCGCCATTCTGGCTTTCTCCAAGGCGCTGAGCGGCTTGTCGCGCGTGTCGCGGCGGATGAAGTAGCTGTGATAGCCGCAGAGCGGCGCCGCCGCGGCGAACCGCTCGGCGTACCACAAGCCGATGTGCGCGGCGCCGGTGCCGCCCATGGACACTCCCGTGATCGAGACGCGGTCCGGGTCGATGGGGAAGGTGCCGAGCAGCCACTCGAGCGTGTCGATGACCGCCCGCTCGCCCGGGCCGCGATAGAACGCGTTGCCGTGCGCCTCCGGCGCCACCACGAAGCCGTCCACCTGCGGCGCGCGGCTCGCGGAATCCAAGAAGGCGGTCATGATGCCGCGCGCGCTGCCGTTGTAGCCGTGCAGCGCGATGACCAGCGGGTAGCGCTGGGCGGCGCCGGGCTCGAAGCTCTTCGGAACATGCAGCAGCAGCCCCTGCGGCCGATCGTCGCTCGCGCTCCGCCGGGCCAGCTGCACGACGCCGTGCTGCCGCAAGGGATCGCGCCCCGCTTCGAGCGCGTCGAGCTGGCGCGCCAGCGCTCGGACGGCTTCGTCGACGACCGCCGGCCGGCTCCCGGACGCCGCCTGCTCCTCCGCGCGGAGGACGGCGTGCTCGAGCGTGTCGAGCACCGCGCCGCGGTCGAGCCAGCTGCCGTGGCCAGCGAGCAGCCGCGCGCGCAGCTCGGCGGCGCGCACCAAGAGCGTGGGCAGCTCCGCGCTCATCAGCAAGGACTTGCTGAAGTGGGCGCGCCCGAGCGAGACCTGCACCGGCAGCGCGCGCGTGCCCTTCGCGGCGGGCGCCACGTCGAGCCGCGCCGAGAACGGCTCGACCCCGCGCGGGCCGATCGTCACCTGCCCGAGCGCTTGCGCCGGCTGGGCGCCGACGCGCACGCTGACCGGCAAGCCTGGCTCGCGCGGTGCGCCCCGCCGGTAGCTCACGTCGAGCGTGGGGGCGTAGCCGGACGACGCCGGGTTTGGGCGGACCTCGATAGTGGCCATCGACCGCGCGAGCGCCTCGGCGTCGCGCGCGGTCGTCCCCGGCAGCCGCACGGACAGGCCGCGCGGCACCTCGAGCGTGTGATCGAGCACGCGCACCGCCACCGCCCAGTGTTCTCGCCGGCTCGTCAGCTTCAAGACGAGCTGGTGCGCCCCGGGGGCGAGCTCGAGCGGCAGCACGTCCCACGAGGCGCCGCGCAGCCGAGCGCGGTCGCGCTCGAACAGCACCTGGCCGTCGACCGAGACGGTCGCCGCTCCGTCCGCCGACACGAGGAGCCAGCCCCGGAGGGCCTCGCCGAGCACGAGCTCGGCGCCGAGCAGCGCCGACACGTCGCGCCGTGCGCTGACGAGCCGCCGCAGATCGAGCGCCCCGTCGGCGACGCTCACGAGCCGGAAGTGCGGCCACGCGAGCGCGCCCGGGCCGCTGCCGGCGCGCGGCGCCACCGAGCCGAGGTCGACCTCAGCGCCCAGCGGCGCCGCCAACAACCAGGCGCCGATGTGCCCGTCCGTCGCCGGCGCCAGCACCACCTCGGCGCGGGCCGGCGCTGGTACCGCTATCAAAAGGCAGAAAAGCAGCCAGAGGCGCCGCGTCAAACGCTTCAGTCGCCCTGCTTGCGCGCCAGGGTTCGAACGCCGTCGCGGAACATGATGCTGACCTTGTTGTCCTCGAGCAGCTCCACGACGAAGCCCTCACCGAACTTCTTGTGCGTGACGAGCTGCCCTTCGCGGAAGGCCTGGTCCATCGCGTAGCGGGTGAAGGCCTGCACGGGCTGGCCGGCGATCCGCCCTTCCCAGTCCATGCGCCGCTCGCTCTCGGCCTTGGTCAGGCGCGGGCCGCTCGGTCGCGCGGCGCTCGACCGCGAGCTCGACGCGCCGCTCGCGCGCTTGGTGACGCCCGTCACCGACTTCGGAGCCCGGTAGTTGTGCTGCGAGTTGCAGGTCTGACAGATGACCCGCTTCGGCTGCCCGCCGACCATCGCGATGATGCGATGGCCCAGGTCCATCCGACATTTCGTACACCAAGCATCGATTTCACTCCCTGCCGTCAGCGGCTTCACTGCTCACCGTTCCTCCTCCTCCCGGGGCGCTGGGGCTTCGCCCGCCGGCGCTGCCGACGACGAGGGCTCGTCGTCAGAAGGAGGGGCGGAGGCGCGCTCGGGAGGGTTCTTCTTTACCTGCACCTTAGCGCGCACGTCGGGTTTTGGCGATGCATTCGCGCGGGCATCGTTCGGAATGAAGCGAATCTCGGTCTTGATCTCGAACGAAAGGGTGGTCAGCACCTTGGCGAGCTCCTCGGCCAGGTTGGTCTGCTCGAGAAAATCGCGCAGCTCCTTGGCCACGGCGCGGTAGAGGCCGTTCTTCGTCTCGTCGAGCTGACCCAGGATCAGCGTCAGCACTTCCTTCGGCAGCTTCAGATCGCTGACGAACTGGCGCACGTTCTCCGGGCCCTCGCTGAGCTTGCCCGCGCCGACCTCCACGATGCGCTTGATGAGCTCGGGCAGGATGCGCTCGAGCCGGCGCCGCTCGTGATCGCGGTCGTCTCGGTCGCCAGGCGGCCGTTCACTGCTCACCCACTTCACGTAACCTGCCGCAGCGCGTCAGTCAAACGCGAGCGCCGCCCCCATCCGGTCAGCTCGAGGCGTCCGGCCAATCGAACTGTCCGGCAGCGAGCCGCTCGGCCGACGCGGCGACTGGGCGCACCAAACAACCCATGGATAACGGAGAGACAACACTAGAGCATAGTTGCGATATTTGGCCGCCCGTCCTACTCTCTCCCGTCGTGATTCGTCGCGTAACTCAGTTGCTTTCCGTTTCGACGACTTTGAGCGTGCTCACCGCCGCATCCCTGTCGGCGGCCGCTCCCAAGGACCAGGAGGCCCAAAAGCTCGCCGAGGAGGCGATTTTCACCGACTACCTCGGGACACAATTCGCCGGAGCGGAAGAGAAGCTGCTGCAAGCCATCGAGCTGTGTGACGCCGAGGGGGCCTGCTCCCCCAGCGTTACCGCACAGCTGCATCGCGATCTTGGGGTCGTTTACATCGCCGGCATGAACCAGGCGAACGAGGGGAAGGCCGAGTTCGTGCAGGCGTTGACCGCCGATCCGTCGATCCAGCTCGATCCCGACCTCTCCACGCCGGAGGTCGAAGCGGCCTGGAAGGAAGCGCAGGCGATGGTCGGGGTCGAAGGGGGCGCTGTCGAGGAGCCGGTGGACACCGGTGAGCCCGTCCCAGGCATCGACGAGGGCGAGGAGCCCGAGGAGGCTCCGGCGGCGCCCGCGGAGAAGAAGGGCTCCGCTGCAGATCTGGACACCACCTTCGTGATCGAGGAGTGCCCGCCCGACTTCCCCGGCTGCGAAGACGGAGAGGAAGCGGACAAGGGCTCCGAGAAACCGGCCAAAGAGAACTGGCTCACCCTCTCCGTCCAGCAGGACATCCTGCTCTTGTCCTCCGCCAAGCAGGTCTGCGGGGAGGGCAGCGACTACTCCTGCTTTCAAGGGGACACCTACCAGGTCTACGGGGCCAACGTCGCCCAGGCGGGCGAGGTGTCCGGCGGCTTCGCGCGCGGCACCCTGCGTATCCTCGCCGGCTACGATCGCGTGTTCGGTGACAACCTCACCTTGGGCGCGCGGCTCGGCTTCGCCATCGGCGGCGGTCCCCAGGCGCCCGGCGGCAACGCGTTCGTCCCCATCCACGCCGAAGCGCGCGTCGGGTACTGGTTCGGCAGCCGCCCCTTCGCCGACGCCGGCTTGCGTCCCTACGTGACGCTGCAAGGCGGGCTCGCCCAGATCGACGCCAAGGTCGAAGTCCCCGTCCGCGATCCCGCCCAGGGCGACATCACCGTCGACGCCTGGCGCAAGACCGGCACCGCCTTCGTCGGCGGGGGCGCCGGCGCCGTCTACGCCTTCAACGAAGGCAACGGCATCCTGCTCGAGGTCCGCGTCATGCAGATGCTCGGTGCCTCCGCCACCGGCGGCGGCGCGCAGCTTGGGTACACGTTGGGGTTCTAGAGCGCGTCCCCCTCGAACTCCCGTGCCCGTGCCCGTGCCCGTGCCCGTGCCCGTGCCCGTCTTCCCCCGCGAGCGAGCGCACTCGTGCCCGGCTACCCCCGCTGCTAGTTTGGCAGGGCATCAGGACCCAAGCGAACGACCCTGGCCCAAAGCTAGCTCGACTAAGTCGAAGTCGGCGATTCCTTATGTGCCATTGAAGGATCCGCTTTGGTAAACCCGGCAGCCACAAACGGCACGAGCCCGGCGCTTTCACGCCGGGCTCGCACGTCCTCGTGTAGCCGCGGAAGCGGCGCTCGAGCTCAGTAGAAGCTGACGTCGTCGATCGCGAACTCGAACGCCGAGCCCGCCACGGCCCCAGTGGTCTGGAACTGGATCTGAAGGAGCTGCGTGACATCCAGGCTGGTGCCGGCAGCGGCGCCCCAGCCCTCTTGGGTTGCCATCGCGAACGGGACGGTGTGCTCGGCCCAGTCCGGCGTGACGGTGACCACGTAGCCGTAGTCGTCGTAGCAGTCCGTCGTGCAGGTGCCGCCCTCGGCCGTTGGCACGGTGGGCGGGGTCGGGAACTTGACCCGCAGGTTCACGGTGCCCCGCGCGCGGAACTTGATCCCGGTGAAGCCGGTGGCGTTGTAGGTGCACGGGCCGGCGCTGCTGCCGTTCAGCGCGAAGCCGACGCCCGCGAACGGATAGTCGACGCCGCTGCCGAGCGTGCCGCTCGTGACCGCCGCGAAATCCGCGCCGTCTGGGCTGGGCTCGAAGGGCGTCACGCCGCTGGGATCGGGCGCCGGAACTTGCACGGTGCCGCCACCGCTTTCCGCGTCGTTGAACGTGTACCACCAACCTTGCCGCGGCGCGGCGATGGCGTTGTCGCCGTCGGCGAGATCGTCGATCAGTGGCTCGGTCGCGCTGGCGCCGGGCGAGCAGCTGTCCGAGGGCGCCGCGCCGCCGGTTCCGGGGGTGGTGCC
>JAEZYZ010000006.1 GCA_023418705.1 Pseudomonadota bacterium
TCGTTACACCGTGGCGCAGGCGTGGTGGAGCGCCGCCCCGTCGCCGCCGAGCGTCCGCGCCGTCTCCGCCCAGCGCCGCGCGGCGCGCCCGTATCAGCGCGCGCTCCAAAACAAAAAAAGAAAACCCGCCTGGGTGGGCGGGTGTTCTGGGGTGGCGTCTCCTTCCAACAGCATCAATCCGTTGGAAGATAGTGGAGGCGCCGGGAATCGAACCCGGGTCCGCAAGGCATCCGGTCAACCCTCGTTCACGTGCGTAGCCGGTCGCATCCCCGATCGGCTGGGTTCGTGGATTCGGCCAACGACCTAGTCTCCGTTCATTTCGGCAGCGCGCCCGGAGACCCGTCGCGCCGCCTAGCCTTAGTGCTGACGCCCTTCCGGTACCAAGGCTATCTTCCGGTCGGACGGCTTCACGGGTTTTTAGGCCGCGAGAGCGAGTGCGTTGTCGTTCGCAATTAGTACGGCCCGCTTAGTAGGTGGGGCAGGCGCCACCGCACGCAGATTGACGTTCAGTCCCCGCGTCGAAACCGATCGCCCCCGGAATCGGGGGAAGAAGGCCCGCCGAAGTGCGGGACCCTTCTTCGGGAAAGCCTGTACATTTTAAGCGCTTACGCGCCAGCGTCAAGCCGCGGGTGGCGCGACCGACAGCGAGCGCTTCTCCCGCTCGATGCGGTCCCGCCCCTGCGCCTTGGCGCGGTAGAGCGCCCGGTCGGCGCGCTCGAAGAGGTCGCGCACGTCGTAGCCGTTCGGCGCCTCCGCCGCCGCGACCCCGCCGCTCAGCGTGACCGGGTGCGGGGGCGGGCTCGCGCGCAGCCGCTCGGCGATGCGCCCCGCGACCGCCGCCGCCGCCGCCGCGGGGGTGTCGCGCAACAGCAGCGCGAACTCCTCCCCGCCGATGCGGAAGGCGTGGTCCTCGGCGCGCAGGCAGCTCTTCAAGAGCCGGCCGACGTGCACCAGCACCTGGTCGCCCGCGGCGTGGCCGAACTGGTCGTTGACGGCCTTGAAGTGGTCGAGGTCGAGCAGCACCAGCGCGAGATCCTGGCGGCGCCGCACGGCGTACGCGGTCTCCTGCTCGAGCAGCGCCTCGAAGCGCCGGCGGTTGCACAGGCCGGTCAGGGCGTCGGTGCTGGCGAGCCGCTCGGCGCGCTCGAGCTCGTCGCGCAGGGCGAGCTCCTCGATCCGGCGGAGGGCGGCCGAGCGCACGCGGGCGACCAGCACGGGCGCGCGGTACGGCTTCTCGAGGTGGTCGAAGGCGCCGCGCATCAGGCTCTCCACCAGCTGCTGATCGCTGGCGCCGGCGGCGGTGAGCAGCAGCACGGGAATACCGGCGGTGGCCGGGTCGGCGCGCAGCGCGTCGAGCACCTGCAGGCCGTCCATGTGGGGCATCATCAGGTCCAGCAGCACGGCGTGGATCGCGGTGGGATGGCGCCGCACGAGGTCCAGCGCCTCCGCCCCTCCCGCCGCCTGGATCGTGTGCAGGCCCGCCGCTTCGAGCAGGCCGGCGGCCACGGCGCGCACCTCCGGCTCGTCGTCGACGACCAGCACCTGCAGCGCGACGTCGGGCGGCGCCGACTGCAGGGCGCCGATGACGTGCTCGCCGGACACCGAAGGGGCGCGGCCGAAGCTCTTGGGGAGGGGTTTGGTGCTCATGACGAGTGGGGTCGGTGTAAGGAAAAAGCCCAGAATTTCCGCGAGAACGCGCCTCAGATGGCCGCGGCCCGCTTCGAAGTTAGAAACCTGGAGGAGCGCCGCGACATTCCGAAATTGGACGCTCATTATGAGCGAAAGTTCCGCTCCGCGCCGATCTCGGCGTGCGATGAGTGGGATAGCGGCGCTCGCTGTGGTCGCCGGATTCGAGCGTTCGCGCGGCTCGCCACACCACCACGCGCGCGCATCACAGGTCCCGCGCGACCCTGGGCGAGCGAGCAGGGCTCGCGATGGATGCGAGAGAAATGCTGCGGTGCCATTGTACCCGTCGGGAATGGACCCATACTTCGGGGGCCATGCTGCCCAGTGGGGGCGACGAGATCCTAGTCGTCGAAGATGATGAGGATTTGCGGGACACCATCATTTCCGCACTCCGACGTTTCGGGTTCCATCCCGTAGGTGCGCGCAATGGCCGCGAGGCGCTCGAACGCCTGCGCAACGGCCCGCTACCCGCCTTGATCTTGCTCGATCTGATGATGCCGGAGATGGACGGCTGGCGCTTTCGGGTGGAGCAGAAGAGCGACCCGGCGCTGGCGGCGACGCCGGTGCTCGTGCTGACGGGCGACGACAGCCCGCAAGCGGCGGCCATCGACGCGGATCTCTACATCCGCAAGCCCGTCGACCTGCACGCGCTGACGTCGGCGGTGCGCGCCACCATCCGCCGCGGGCAGGAGCGGCGCGAGGCGCTGACCGAGCGCATGGTGTCGCTCGGCACGCTCGCCGCCGGCATCGCGCACGAGATCAATAACCCGCTCTCGTACGTGATCAACAACCTGCAGTTCCTCGAGCGGCACGTGACGGAGATGATGCAGCCCGGGCAACTGCAGGAGTTTTTCCCGGTCTTGAGCGATGCGCTCGAGGGCGCCGAGCGCATCCGGGCCGTGATGAAGCAGGTGCGGGCGTTCTCGACGGCGGACGAGGAGCGCTCGGGGCCGGTCGATTTGCACGCCGCGCTCGAAGCGTCGATCCGGATGTGCTTCAACGAGATCCGGCACCGGGCGCGGCTGGTGCGGGAGTACGCCAAGGTGGCGCCCGTGTATGCCAGCGAGGGGCGGCTTGGCCAGGTGTTCGTGAACCTGCTGATCAACGCCGCGCACGCGATCGCGGAGGGGCGGGCGGCGGACAACGAAATTCGAGTCCGCACGTACTCCGACGGCGACGGGTTCGCTTGCGTCGAGGTGCAGGACACGGGCTGCGGCATCCCGGAAGAGGTGCGCGGCCGGATTTTCGAGCCGTTCTTCACGACCAAGGACCGCAGCAGCGGCAGCGGGCTCGGGCTCAGTATCTGCTACGGCGCCGTCACCGCCTGGGGAGGCTTCATCGACGTCGAGAGCGAGGTCGGTCGAGGGTCGACCTTCCGCATCAAGCTCCGGCTGATGGACGAAGCGTCGCTGGCCGACTCGCAGCCGCGCCTGGAGGTGGTGCCCGTGGCGGTGCGCGCGCGCATTCTGGTC
Source organism: Pseudomonadota bacterium (assembly GCA_023418705.1). Classification (GTDB taxonomy): domain Bacteria; phylum Myxococcota_A; class Polyangia; order Polyangiales; family Polyangiaceae; genus JAEZYZ01. The sequence goes on from JAEZYZ010000006.1 coordinate 3,159, forward strand.
ATCGACGACGAGCCGGCGGTCGCCCGGTCGCTCAAGCGCATCCTCGGCAAGCAGCACGAGGTGGAGGTCGTCCACTCGGGGGAAGAAGCGATCCGACGACCCGACCTGCAGTCGTTCGATCTGGTGCTGTGCGATCTGATGATGCCGACGTTTTCGGGCATCGACGTCTACGAGGCGGTGCAGCGGCGCTGGCCCGGGCTCGAGCGGAAGCTGGTGTTCATGAGCGGCGGGGTGTTCACCGACCGCGGCAAGCAGTTCGTCGGCAGCATCCCCAACGAGTGCCTGTCGAAGCCGCTCGATCTCCGGCAGCTTCAGCAGATCATCGCCGTGCGCCTGCAGAACTGAAGCCGCGCGGCTTCAGCGCTGGTCGGGCGCGGTGTCGGCGGGCGGCGGCTCGACCGCGGGGGCGGCGCTGGGCGGCGGCGGCTTCTCGAGGTCGCGCTCCTCTTCGGCCGGGACGTCCGGCTCCTGCGGAGGGCGGCAAGCGACGGCCGACGCCGCGAACGCGGCGCCGAGCAACAGGGATCCGAGTGGGCTCTTCGTGAACATGAGGCGACGCTGTCTCCGGGAGGGCCGGGCCAGCGGTGAAGCCTCAGGTTCCCGGCGGGAAGATCTTCTGCACCAGCGTGGTCAGCTCTTTGACCGTGCCGGGCTTCAGACCGGTATTTTGATGGGGCCAGGCGAAGGTCCGCGCAATGACCTGATTGCAGCTGAACGACACCAACAGCTCGTTCGGGCCCATCGGCCCCTGCCAGGCGAGGCCGAGCTCGGAGTACTGGCAGCCGGCGTGCTGGCTTTGAAAGTTGTCCTCGTCGCCGAAGAGCTCGGCCAGCTCTTCGCGCAGATCGGGATCCATCACCTGCGTCTCGCCGAGCACGCGGAAACCCTGGAAATACTTGGCGCCGGCCATCTGGGGCGGCGGGGCCGCCGGAACGCCCTGCTGCGGGATGAGCCCCGGGGGCAGCAGACCCGGTGGGATGAGCTGAGGCAGAGCCTGAGCCCCCTGCTCGAGCCACTGCTGAATCTGCGGTGGCAGGCCCGGGATGCCGGCAGCGGGCGCAGCCCCAGGCGCGGGTGGGGGCGGCTCGTAGTTTTGCAGGCGGAGCGCGTAGACCGTCTGCGCGTTCTTCAACGTGTCGAACGGGGGCGCGGGGTTGCTGGCACAGGCGACGGCGGAAATCGCGAGGAGGAGCAGGGAACCTTCACGGAGCATGCCCGCTTGGGTAAACATTTTTTGCGATCTCGTCCAGCCGTTAGGTTGGCGGGACGCCCGGGGGCCGAAGAAGTGAAGCAGATCCGCTGACCTACATCCGCGTCGCCGGAGCTTTTTCTGGCCCTGGCCCCTTCCGCCCGCGCCCGCCCGGTGCCAAAGACGACCCCGGGGCATGCAGCACATCGTCGTCACGGGCGGCACGGGTTTCATCGGGCGGCATCTGTCGCAGGCGCTCTTGGCGCGCGGCGATCGGGTCAGCGTGCTGTCGCGGTCGGGGCGCGGCGGCGCGGTCGGCGCTGCGACCGTGCGGCGCTGGACCCCGCTCGAGCTCGGCGACTGGGCGGAGGTGATCGACGGCTGCGACGCGGTGGTCCACCTGGCGGGCGAGCAAGTGGTGGGGCGCCGCATGACGCAGGGGCTGCGCCGGGCGATCTGGCAGAGCCGCGTCGAGGGCACCACGAACTTGGTCCAGGCCATCGAGCGAGCGCGGCGGCGGCCACGCGTGCTGGTGAGCGCCTCCGCCGTTGGGTACTACGGCGGGCGGCTCTCGAACGAGCCGCTCGACGAGAACGCCCCCGCCGGGAGCGATTTCATGGCGGAGCTGTGCGTGGCGTGGGAGGGCGCGGCCCGGCGCGCCGCCGGAGCGGGCGTGCGGGTGGTGACGCCGCGCTTCGGCGTGACGTTGGGCGGCGACGGCGGCTCGCTGCCGGTGATCGCGCGCGCGTTCCGCGCCTTCGCGGGGGGGCACGCCGGCAGCGGGGAGCAGTGCGTCTCGTGGATCCACATCGACGATATGGTCCAGGTGCTGCTGCGCTGCCTGGACGACGAGCGCCTGCAGGGGCCGGTGAACGCGACCGCGCCGAACGCGGTCGAAAATCGCCAGTTTTCGGCGGCGATCGGGCGGGCGCTGCGCCGGCCCTCCTGGCTGCGGGTGCCGGCGGTCGCGTTGAAGCTCGCGCTCGGCGACGGCGCCGAGGCCGTGCTCACGGGGCAGAACGCCGTGCCGGCGCGCCTGCGCCAGATCGGGTTTCGGTGGCGATACGCGGACATCGACGCGGCCGTGCAGGCGGCGCTCCGGCCGCCAGCGGCGCGCGCGTCGTGAGCGCGACCGCGGGTCAGCCGAGGGTCGCTCGGGGGCGGCGCAGCACGACGGTGCTGCGGGCGCCGACCGGGATCGGGCTGCCCGGGGCGACCGGGTCCGCCTCCGTCAGGGCGCCGCTCGTGTCCACCTCGCAGAGCCAGGTCCCGCCCGGCAGCGCGGGCGGCAGCTGAAACTCCAGCGGGCCATGGTGGGCGTTGATCGCCAGGAAGAAGTCGTCGTCGACGATCCGCTGGCCGCGCCGGTCGGTCCCGGCGATGCCGAGGCCGTTCAAGAAGATGCCCATGGACTTGGCGAAGATGAGCTGCCAGTCCTCGTCCGTCATTTCGTGTCCATCCGGCCGAAACCAGCCGATGTCGGTCAGGCCGGAGCCGCGCACGCCCGCGCCTTCGAAGAAGCGCCGCCGGTGGAACACCGGGTGCGCGCGCCGCAGCCGGATCAGCCGGCGCGTGAACTCGAGCAGGTCTTCGTCCGCCGTCGCCCAGTCGACCCACGTTAGCTCGTTGTCCTGACAATAGGCGTTGTTGTTGCCGTGCTGGGTGCGACCGAGCTCGTCACCGTGCAGCAGCATGGGCACGCCCTGCGACAACAGCAGGGTGACGAGGAAGTTTTTCTGCTGGCGCCGCCGCAGCTCGAGCACGCCGGCGTCGTCGGTGGGGCCCTCGGCGCCGCAGTTCCAGGAGCGGTTGTGGGACTCACCGTCGCGGTTGCCCTCGCCGTTGGCCTCGTTGTGCTTGTCGTTGTAGCTGACCAGGTCGTGCAGCGTGAAGCCGTCGTGGGCGGTCACGAAGTTGATGCTGGAGTAGGGGCGGCGACCGTTGGTGCCGTACAGGTCGGAGCTGCCGGTGACGCGGTTGGCGAAGTCGGGCAGGGTCTGGTCCTGGCCGCGCCAGAAGTCGCGCACGGTGTCGCGGTATTTGCCGTTCCACTCCGACCACAGGGGAGGGAAGTTGCCGACCTGGTAGCCGCCCTCGCCGACGTCCCAGGGCTCGGCGATCAGCTTGACGGTGCTGATGATGGGGTCTTGCTGGATCACCTGAAAGAAGGTGGACAGGCGTTCGACCTCGTGCAGCTCGCGCGCCAGCGCCGCGGCCAGATCGAAGCGGAAGCCGTCGACGTGCATGTCGAGCACCCAGTAGCGCAGGCTGTCCATCAAGAGCTGCATGACGTGCGGCTGGCGCATGTTGAGGCTGTTGCCGCAGCCCGTGTAGTCCATGTAGTAGCGCTCGTCGCCGGCGACGGTGCGGTAATACGCCTGGTTGTCGATGCCGCGAAAGCAGAGCGTCGGCCCCATGTGGTTGCCCTCGCAGGTGTGGTTGTAGACCACGTCGAGGATCACCTCGATGCCGGCCTCGTGCAGGGCCTTGACCATGCGCTTGAAGTCTTGGACCTGTCCGCCGCGCTGGCCCAGGCTCGAGTAGTCGTTGTGGGGCGCGAAGAAGCCGAGCGTGTTGTAGCCCCAGTAGTTGCGGAGCCCGCGGTCGACGAGGTGCCCGTCGTGCAAGAACTGATGAACCGGCATCAGCTCGACGGCGGTGACGCCGAGGCGGGTCAAATACTCGATCGACACCGGGTGCCCGAGGCCGCCGTAGGTGCCGCGGAGCTCCTCGGGGATGCGCTCGTTGCGGCAGGTGAAGCCTTTGACGTGGACCTCGTAGATGATCGACTCGCTCATCGGGGTGCGGGGCGGGCGATCCTCCCCCCACACGAAGAACGGATTGATGACGATCGACCGGGGCATGCAGGCCGCGCTGTTCTTGCGGTTGCGGGTCACGTCGGAGCGGCCAAAACGGTACGAAAAGGCCGCCTCGTCCCAACGGACCTCGCCCTCGATGGCCCTCGCGTACGGATCCATCAAAAGCTTGGTCGCATCACAGCGCTGCCCCTCTTCCGGGCGCCACTGGCCGTGGACGCGATAGCCATAGCGTTGGCCGGGGCCGACCCCTGGCAGGTAGCCATGCCAGACGTGGCCTTCGACGCTGGGCAGATCGACGCGCTTTTCGTGGTTCTTCTCGTCGAAGAGGCAGAGCTCCACCCGTTCAGCGGCCTCGGAGAAGATTGAAAAGTTGGTGCCGACGCCGTCGAAGGTGGCACCCAAGGGGTACGGCGAGCCAGGCCAGATTTCCATGTGTGGGGACTAGGCGCCTATATGGGGACGGCCGGTGCAAAGATCAATGACCGCGCCGCGGCGACGCGCCCCCATCCCACGGCGCCGCTGTCCGTCGCTCGGAATTAAGGGTATTCTATCGGTTCGGTCCTATGCCCCGTGCTCCGATCCTAGGCGTGTTGAGCCCGCTCATCGGCGGCTTCTACTACGCCAGCATTCTTTCGGGGATCCAGCGCGCGGCGCGGCGGCGGGGCGCGCGAGTGGTCGCCTTCCAGACAACGTCGCTCGACCTGCTCTGGCCGGACGAGCCGGACACCTTGCCCATCGGCTGGAACCGCATCGACGGGTTCATCGGCATCAACACGCTCGAGGGGCAGAGCTACTATGAGCGGCTGCTCGACGAGGGCCGGCCGCTGGTGCTGGTGAGCGCTCGGATGCCGCAGCGACAGGCCACGTCGGTCCTGCCCGAGAACCACGGGGGCACGCTCGCCGCCGTGCGCCACCTGATCGCGCACGGCCACCGCCGCATCGCCTTCGCGGGCATGCTCAGCCAGCTCGACATCGCCGAACGCTACGACGGCTATCGAGCCGCGCTGCGGGAGGCCGGGATCGAGCCCGATCCGAGCCTGTTCTTCCCCATGCAGACCACGCTCGAGCTCGAAGGGCACGAGATCGCGCGGCGCCTGGTGGAGCAGGGCCTGCCGTGCACGGCGCTCGTGGCCGGCACGGATCTGAACGCCATCGGCATCCTGCGGGAGCTCTCGGCGCGCGGCTACCGCATCCCGGAGGATCTGGCGATCGTCGGCTTCGACGACGTGGAGCCCGCCCGCTACATGGACCCGCCGCTCGCGACGGTGCGGCAAGGGTTCGACGTGCTGGCGGCCAAGGCCGCCGACGTGCTGCTGGATCATGTGCTCGACGGAGCCCCCTTGCCAGGGACCCTGCGCGTGCCGACCCTGTTCGTCCCTCGCCACTCCTGCGGCTGCGCGCGCCGCTCGGTGCCGCTGGTCCGGGTCGACGCGGCGACGTCCGAAGGCGGCGCGGTCGCGCGGCTCGAGCAGATGTTGCTCCAATTTCTGGCCGATCGCGCGGCGCCGGGCGCTTCCATTTCCGAGAACACGTGGCCGTCGGCCGAGCGGCTCGCGCGCCACCTGTTCGCGATCGGCAAGGGCGAGCCGGGCCTGGACCTGCGGGATCTGGCGCCGGTGTGGAGCGAGCTGTTCGCGGTGGCCCACGACGCCGAGAGCGTGGAGACGTTGATGTCGCTGCTCGAGCGCGTGGCGGGCAGCTGGCAGCGCGAGCAGGGCGCGGACGCGGAGGTCGAGGAGCGGTTGCGGCTCGAGCTCCGCGAGCTCCGCTTCGAAATGCTGCGCGCCTGGCGCGTGGTCGAGCAGGGCCGGCTTCGCTACTACGACTCGATGACGGAGGCCAACCGCGCCATCAACCTGGCGCTGATCGGCGCCGAGCTGAAGAGCGCTCAGGATTTGTCGTGGCTCGGCTGGACGAGCATCACCCACGGCTGGCTCGGCACCTGGTCGCCGAAGCGCGCCACCTCGGCGCGCCAGCTCCGCGTCGTCAGCGTCTACACGCGCGACGGGGAGGCGGAGGTCCAGGCCGGCGCCTGCGTCGAGCCGCCGGATTTTCCGAACGCGGCCATGTGTCGAGCGCTCGGTCCGCCGGGCTCCCAGAACATCCTGACGGTGATCCCGCTCACTGGGCGGGAGAACAACCGCGGCCTGTTGGCGGTGGTGGGACCGGTCGAGGTGGATCGCTTCGACGACATGGGGACGCTCGGGCAGTGGGCGGCGCTGTTGAGCGCCGCCATGGACCGGCAAGAGCTTTTGTCGTCGCTGCGTGAGGGCTTCGAGCGCGAGCACCGCATCGCCGAGACCCTGCGCGAGAGCGAGGAGCGCTACGCGCTCGCCGCCCAGGGCGCCAACGACGGGCTCTGGGACTGGAACATCGTGAGCGGCAAGCTCTATTGCTCCCCGCGCTGGAAGGCGATCGCCGGCCTCGAGGGGCGGCCGCTGCGCGGCGACATCGACGACTGGTTTGCGCGGGTGCACCCCGAAGACCTGCCGGCGCTCAAGGCCGCCCTCGACGCCCATTTCTCTGGCGCCCGCGCGCACATCGAGCACGAGTACCGCATGCTGCACGCGGGCGGCGCCCACTGCTGGGTGCTGTGCCGCGGGGTCGCCGTGTTCGACGAGGGCGGCCGCCCGATCCGCGCTGCCGGGTCGCAGACCGACATCACGACCCGCAAGCGGGGCGAAGAAGAGCTGCGCAAGAACGCGCTGCACGACGCCTTGACGGGCCTGCCCAACCGCGCCCTCCTGATCGATCGCCTCGAGCAAGCGATCGAGCGCAGCCGGCGCGACGGCGCCAGCGGGTTCGCGGTGCTGTTCTTGGACCTCGACGGCTTCAAGACCATCAACGACAGCCTGGGGCACCTGGCCGGCGACGAGCTCTTGATCCGCACCGCCGAGCGCTTGCGCCAGTGCTTGCGGGCGACCGACACCGTGGCGCGCCTGGGCGGCGACGAGTTCGCGGTGGTGCTGAGCGACGTCGCCGGGGCCGCGCCGGCGGTCGAGATGGCAGAGCGGCTCCAGGCGTCATTGCGGGCGCCGCTCGAGCTGGACGGCCATCGGGTGGTCGTCACGACCAGCATCGGCATCACCTTGAGCTCCCCCCGCTACCAGCGCGCGGACGACTACCTGCGCGACGCGGACACCGCGATGTACCGCGCCAAACACCAGGGGCGTGGCCGGCACGCGCTGTTCGACGCGCGCATGCACGAGCAGGCGATGGAGCGGCTCAGCATGGAAGGCGGGCTGCGCCGAGCTCTGGAACGGGGCGAGCTTTTGTTGCGCTACCAGCCGATCGTGTCTGCCTCGACCGGGTTGATCGTGGGGGCCGAGGCGCTCTTGCGCTGGGAGCACCCGGAGCGCGGCTGCCTGCTGCCGAACGCCTTCTTGCCGCTGGCGGAGGAGACGGGGTTGATCAGCCCGATCGGCGACTGGGTGCTCGCCCAGGCGTGCAAAGACGGCAAGCGCTGGCAGCAGCTCGGCTACTCGGTGCGCATCAGCGTCAACGTCTCCCCACAGCAGCTGAAGCAGCCGAGCTTTCCGGAAAATGTCGCCCGAGTGCTGAGCGAGGCCGGGCTCGACGCGCCCGCCCTGGGCATCGAGCTGGTGGAGAGCAGCCTGATCGACGGTCTCGAGTCGACCGTGCAGGGCCTCGGGCGGCTCGCGGCGATGGGCATCCAGATCGCCGTCGACGACTTCGGCACGGGCTACTCGTCACTGAGCTACCTCAAGCGCCTGCCCATCCACAGCCTGAAGATCGATCGCTCGTTCACCCAAGGGGTGCCGCAGGATCCCAACGACACCGCGATTTCCACCGCCATCATCGCCATGGCCGCGAGCTTGAACCTCGACGTCACCGCCGAAGGGGTCGAGACGCGCGACCAGGCGACGTTCTTGCGCGCGCACGGCTGCACCGCGCTGCAGGGTCATTGGTTGAGCCCACCGCTGGCCGCCGACGACTGTCTGGAGCTGCTGCAACGCTGGCAGATCTCCGAGCTTGGCCCCACCGGCACCGATGGGCCGGCGAGCGGCGGGCCGCGGCATTGAGACGGCTCTCGAGCCAGCTCATCACGGCCCCCCAATGCAGCTGAACCTTCGAGACAGGTCGGAGTAATCTGCGCGCGACCGCGTGAAAGTGGTGGCAGTGTCCAGTTGCGCCCTCAATACAATCACGGCACTCGTCGGGCTGCTCCTGACGGTGCCGGTCAGCGCCCAACCGGTTGCTGCCCCGGCGCCGAGCGAGATCGCCCCGGCGAGCGCGCGCAGCGAGGTCCTGATCGGTTTTTACGGCGCGCCCGATCCGCGGATTCGCGACCTGTTGATCGAGCTGATCGGCGCCGAGCTCGCCGCCGCCGGCCTCTCGCTTCGGGTTCAGCATCCGGGGCGCGACGTCAAAGGTTGGGCGAAGCGCGCGAGCGCCCGACCTGCCGTGCTGGCGGCGATCTTGCTGGACGTCGCGGAAGCTTCGCGCTGGCGGCTGCTCGTCGTCGACACGGAGCGCGGGCACGCGCTGACCCGGGAGCTGCCCGGCGGCGTGCGCGAGAACGCGGCCAACGTCGAGGCGGTGGTCAACATCGTGTCCTCGGCCGCCCGAGCGCTCCGCGACGGGCTGGAGGTGGCGTCGGCGCCGATCGATGCCGTCGTCGACCCCGAGGCGGCGGCGGGCGCGCCGCGGTCGACGCCGCAGACCGCCAGCGCACCGCCGGCGCGAAAGGCGCCCCCATCGCCGGCGGCCAGCAGCGCGGACGACGACGAGCGGGGCGCGCGGCCGTTCGGCGTCTTGTCCTTTGGCGTGGCGTCGTTCGGCAGCGTCGCGGCCGCCACGCCGGGC
>JAEZYZ010000015.1 GCA_023418705.1 Pseudomonadota bacterium
ACCCCCGCGGGGGGGGGGGGGGGGGCCCCCCCGCCGGGGGGGGGGGGGGGGGGGGGCCGGCCGCCCCCCGGGCGGCTTCCGAGGTCCACTCCGTTCAGAAGGTCACCCCCAGGCGCGCCCCGGGAAAAATAAAGAGGGTAGCGGAGGCCCCCGAAGTCGCCGTAGGCCAAAAGAGGAAGGTCGGCCGCGTAGAACACGCCGAGCAGCGCCGGACCCAAATGGACGTCGAGGCCAACCTCCGCGCCCAAGGCGACCCCGAAATGGCGCGTGCGGTCAGCCGGCTCACCGCGCGTGCCGTGCTGCAGCAGAACGCGCCCGCCAAGGTAAGGATCGAAGACCGCGTCGCGACCGAAACGGTAGCGGAGAAACGGCCCGAGGCCCCAGGCCATGAGCTCTTCTCGGTCATAGCTGGCGTGGTCGCTCGAGGTGCTCGACACGCTGAAGTACTCGGCGTGAAGCCCCACGGAGAGTCGGTCGTCGAGGGCGAGCTCGGGTTCGACGAAGAACAGGCCGCCCACGGGCACGAACCAGCTCGAGGCCCCGAAGAGCCCGCCGCCGACCGAGACCGTGACCTCATGGGCGGACGCTGTGGCGGGGCTCGAGAGCAGCAACGCGCCGAGCAGCAGCGCCGTGGGCGTGCGGCGTGCTTGGGCGGCCCGAAGCCGTGTTCTGTAGCGACGAACGGTTCTCCGGTCTGGCAAACGGATCGGCGCCTTGGGGGTCGGGTCGGGCGCGGCTACCGGCATCGTGGGGCGAGGATGCCCGGTCGCCTCGCGGCTCGCAATCTCGTCCTTCTGGGCGGTCGTGGGCGCGCTCCCCGGAGCGTTGCGGGGGGTGGACACGGTGCCTATGTACTTGTCACGGGGCGCCGTGGTCGCCGACGGCACGCCCTATCTGGTCTGGGGCAATGCTCGACATCCTCTCTTCCATCGCGTCGTATGCCACGTTGATGACGGTGTTCGTCGGCGTCGTCTTCGGCATCGTGACGATGTGGCAAGCCAGGCGGACGCGCTACTTGACCGCCGCCGTCGAGCTGGTGGAGACGGTCCAGTCCACGGAGTTCACGCGCAGTCTGCAGCGCATCGTCGAGCTGCCGGAGGGTGCGCGGCCGGAGCTGATCCTCGCCGATCGCGAGCTGGTCATCGCCGCGTATGTCGTGAGCCACGTGTTCGAGGGGCTCGGAGTGCTGGTGTTCTATCGCTTGCTGCCGCTGCACCTGGTGGATCATCTGATCGGGGGATACGTGAGGGCGAGCTGGCGGCGCCTCGAGCCGCATATCCTGGAGCGACGCGCGTCGCTTCGGGTGATGGATGGCGAGTGGTTCCAGTGGCTGGCCGAGCGCATGCAGGAAGATCCAGCACCGGGCAAGGTGCCGGGCGCGCCGGTCGCCCACCGCGACTGGCGGCTGACGCGGCCCGTGTATCGCCCTTGGGCTCGCCCCTGAGGCGCCGGGAGCCGGACGCTCGGGTCGTGTGGGCCGCGATCCGTTCAACCAATTAGGACACCTGCCGAACGAGGTCGGCGCTCACCACCGATTGTACGGTCGCTGGGGGACCTTAGCTTCTCTCGTCTTGTTTCAAAACAGACTCCAGCCGCCCGTCGAGGTGAATCCATGAGCGATGGCACGGACGTCATACACGGTACGCATCCAGGCGCTCCGGAAGTTCCGGAAGGCAAGCCGCTCCTTCAGAGGATCCTCGATACGGTCGAGCGCGTCGGCAACAAGGTGCCGCATCCGGCGGTGATCTTCGTGGGCCTGGCGCTGCTCGTCATTGTGCTCTCTCATTTGTTCTACATGCTGGGGGCGAGCGTCACCTACGAAAGGATCAACCCCGAGACGCATGAGATCGAGACCATCACCACCTCGGCGCAGAGCCTGCTCACGGCCGGGGGGATCCGCTTCATGTACGAGGGGGTGGTCGAGAACTTCATGAGCTTCAACGCGGTGGGCGTGATCATCGTGGCGATGCTGGGCGTCGGCGTGGCTGAGTCTGCAGGGTTGGTCAACGCCTTGATCCGGAAGCTGGTGCTCGTGGCCCCGCGGCAGGCGCTGACCTACATCCTGGTCTTCATCGGCATCCTCTCGAGCATCGCCGCGGATGCGGGCTATCTGGTGCTCATCCCGCTCGCCGCGCTCGCATTCCTCAGCGTGGGGCGTCACCCGCTGGTGGGGCTCGCCGCCTCCTTCGCCGCCGTCGCCGCCGTGTTCAGCGTCAACATCCTCATCAAGCCGCTGGACGGCGTCTTGACGGAGATCACCAATGACGCCATTCACATCCTCGATCCCGCGGCCTCGATCGCGTTGACCGCGAACTTTTGGTTCTCCATCGCCTCCGTGCTCCTGCTGACGGTCGCGGTCTCGCTGGTCACCGACAAGATCGTCGAGCCGCGGCTCGGCGCCTATGCCGGGGAGAAGCCTGAAGGGGTCGGTGAGGCGCTGTCGGCCGAGGAGTCGCGCGGGCTCAAGTACGCCACCTGGGCGTTGCTTGGCGTCATCGCGCTGTTCGCGCTGCTGGCGCTGCCGCCGGGCGCGCCGCTGAGGAACCCGGAGACGGGTGGGCTGCTGGGGGACTCCCCGTTCATGAGCGGGCTGATCGTCGCGATCACGCTGCTCTTCCTGGCGATGGGCGTCGCCTACGGTATCGGAGCCCGTACCATCAAGGGCACGAGCGACGTGATCCAGGCGATGGAAAAGGCCGTCGGCACCCTCGCAGGTCTGATCTTTCTGCTGTTCATCATCAGCCAGTTTCTGGCCTACTTCACCTACAGCAACATCGCGACGCTTGCCGCCGTCAAGGTGGGGGATGCGCTGGAGAACGCCGGGCTCAATGCGCTAACGTTGCTGCTCGGTTTCACCGCAGTGGTGGGCGTGCTCGATCTCATCATGACCGGGGCCATCCCGAAGTGGGCGATTTTTGCGCCGGTCTTCGTGCCGATGTTGATGCGGCTGGACGTGGACGCCGAGGCCGTGCTCGCCGCCTACCGGGTCGGCGACGGCCCTTTCAACGCGATCTCTCCGTTGAATGCGTACTTTGCTCTGATCGTCAGCTTCGCGGCGAAGTATCAGAAGAACGCAGGCGTGGGGACGGTCGTGGCGCTGATGTTGCCCTACGTCGTGATCGTGTTCGCGCTCTGGCTCGTCCTGCTGGGAGTGTGGCACGTGCTCGGGCTTCCCTGGGGGCTGTGATGGATCGCGTGGCGATCAGGGCCAGCGCACCGCTGTGTGCCGCGGCCGGATTGGCGGGCCTTTTGCTGTTGTCCGCGAGGGTGACCCGTGCGGAGCCGCTCGCTCCCGAAGCGGCTCCGGATGAACCGCTGGAACCGGGCCAGGCGGACACGCCCGAGCAAGAGGAGGACGAAGAGTACGCCGAGCAGAACGTGATCGAGGTCGGCGGCACCGCGGCGTTCCTCTGGACCGAAGACGCCGTCACGCTCGATCTGAGCCCGACCGTCGGCTACTTCATCGTGGAGTACGTGGAGCTGTCGGCGTTCCTCAGGGTGGCGTACGAGCGGCGGGAGGATCCGGAGACCGGTGAGCGCGCCAGCACGAAGCATGGCGCCTTGATCCTCGAGCCGAGCTACCATATCCCGCTGCGGGAGGCGCTGTTCCTGTTCGGAGGTCTGGGCCTTGGTGTGGGCTACGACGGCGACAACTACGACTTCGAGGTCATCCCGCGCGTCGGCCTCAAGATCGGCGTGGGGCGCTCCGGAGAGCTCACCGTCGCTACACGCGTGCCGATCATTACGGACAGCGACGGCACGCTGGTCGGCGTCGGGTTCGAGGCGGGCTACAGCGTCTTTTGGTGACGAGATGGCGTACGATCTGGGGGAGCCGTTCATTTCGACGGGGCAGCTGCCCAGCCGACAGCAGATCCAGGCGCTGGTGTTGGAGGCTCATGAGCGCTTCCGGTCGAACGCGGACGGGGTGAACTCCGACGTGTACCCCGTCCTGACGCGGACGCGGAGCGACCTGTTCGGCATCTGCGTGGTCGAATCCAACGGCGAAGTCCACGCCGCCGGTGACGCGCTGCATGAGTTCGCGATCATGAGCGTGTCCAAGCCGTTCGTGTTCGCGTTGGTGTGCGAGCACCTGGGGCCCGAAGAGGTCCGGCGGCGCGTGGGGGTCAACAGCACGGGGTTGGCGTTCAACTCGCTCGCCGCGGTCGAGCGCGGACCGGAGGGAAGGACGAACCCGATGGTGAACGCTGGCGCCATCGCCGTGACGAGCCTCGTGCCGGGGCCCAGCGCCGAGGAGAAGTGGCGGTTCATTCAGGCGGGCCTCTCGCGCTTCGCGGGGAGGCCGCTGTCGCTGAACGACGAGGTGTACGGGAGCGCGAGCGAGACCAATCATCGCAATCGAGCGCTGGCCTGGCTGCTGCGCGACATGGGCCGACTAGCCGTGGACCCGCTCGACGCGGCGCAGCTCTACACCAAGCAGAGCTCGTTGAACGCGAGCGCCAAGGATCTGGCCGTGATGGGCGCCTGCTTGGCCGACGGCGGGGTCAACCCGCTCAGCGGGGAGCGCGTCGTGGCCGCCGACGTGTGTCACTACACGCTGGCCGTGATGGTCACGGCCGGGCTGTACGAACATTCGGGGGACTGGCTGTACGACGTGGGGCTGCCGGGCAAGAGCGGCATCGGCGGCGGGATCGTGACCGTCTCGCCGGGCAAGGGAGGGCTCGGGACGTTCGCGCCTCGGCTCGATGCGGTCGGCAACAGCGTGAAGGGGCAGCTGGTGGCCAGGTTCCTTTCACGACGTCTCGGGTTGGATCTGTTCGCGTCGAAGCCGCAACGGTGATCTGCGGCGGGCTGAGAAACACAAGAAAGTGGAGGAGAACACGATGGGCTATCCGTCATTTCATGCAACGGCTCAGGGCGACTTGAACCCGGCTCCCTCGCGAGATGCCGCGGACACGACCAAGGTCGGCGTCGCCACGTCGGTCCCAAAGGGCGCGAGCGGGGTGGCCGTGACGGTCGGCGTCGAGGGCGCCGTGCCGCCTGAGCTCGGGGTCGGTCGCGACGGGCTGCGGGCCGCAGGCTTCGAGGGGAAGGCGGGTCAGACGTTGGCGATCCCCCGCGACGGCGCGACGCTGATCGCGGTCGGCATCGGAGAGCCGGCGAAGTTGAGCGCGGCGGCGCTGCGAGACGCGGGGGCGGCGCTCGGTCGGGCGGGGGCTCGGCACGGCCACCTCGCCGCGATGGTCCCGAACACCAACGGGGTCGCCGCGGTCGAAGCCGCTCAGGCGCTGGTGGAGGGCGCGCTTCTGGCGCGCTACCGCTACACACCCCTGCGGCACATCCCCGAGCACGAGCCGCCCCTCCGCGAGCTCACGCTGGTCAGCGCGGGACCGCTTGGCGAGATCGAGGCGGGCGCCGCCCGCGGGGCGATCGTCGCCCATGCCGCCCGGTTCGCTCGCGATCTGGCCAACGCGCCCGCGACGCTGCTGACCGCGCGCAAAATGGCCGAGATCGCGCAAGCGATCGCTCAGGATGCCGGTCTCGAGATCGAGATCCTCGACGAGCACGCGCTGCTCGGGCTCGGGTGCGGGGGCCTTTTGGGGGTCAACGCCGGAAGCGCGGAGCCCCCGCGCTTGATCAAGCTGACGTATCGACCAAAGCAGGCCGGCGGCCACGTCGAGCCGAACGGCCGCGTCAACCTGGTCGGCAAGGGGATCATGTACGACTCGGGCGGCATCAGCCTCAAGCCCAATGACCTCGTCCACGCGACGATGAAGGTCGATATGTCGGGCGCCGCCGCCATTCTGGCTTCCATGTCCACGCTGTCGGCGCTCGACTGCAAGGCAGAGGTGACGGGCTACTTGATGTGCACCGACAACATGCCGGGGGGAGCGGCGATGAAGCTCGGCGACGTCTTGACGATCCGCGGGGGCAAGACGGTGGAGGTCCTGAACACCGACGCCGAGGGGCGTCTGGTGCTCGCCGACGGCCTGATGCTGTCGACCGAGCAGACCCCGCGGCCCGACGCCATCGTCGACATCGCCACCCTCACCGGCGCCTGCCAGCGTGCCTTGGGCAAGCTGAGCGCGGGCGTCATCGGCAACCAGGCGTGGTTGGTGGAGCAGCTGAAGACGGCCGCGCAGCGCACGGACGAGACGGTGTGGGAGCTGCCGCTCGACCGCCGCTACCGCGAGGAGCTCGACTCGGAGATCGCCGACCTGAAGAATGTTGGTGGCGTGGACGCTGGCGCGATCACGGCGGCGCTTTTCTTGGAGGAGTTCGTGGGGGATCTCCCCTGGGCCCCCCTCGCCATCGCCGGAACCGCGCAGTTCGACAAGGACGACTCCTGGCGTTGCAAAGGAGCGACCGGGTTCGGCACCCGCCTGCTGATCGAGTTCCTCCTCGGCTTTGGCCCGCCGCGGGAGACGCTGCACTGAGCCCGGCCGCGTGAAGGTGAACGAGCATGGAGCGAGCGGCCGGACGCTCGAAGGCCGTGACGGCCTGGGCAAGGAGCCTGAGCAGCGGCTTCGAGCGCGTGATTGTCTTGACCTTGATGTGTCTGTTGATGATCGTCGTCATCGTCTCGACCGTCGAGCTCGGATGGCTGCTGTTCAAGGATCTGTCGTCGGTCGGCACGCTCCTGCTCGATCCCGAGGAGATGTTCGAGCTGTTCGGGTTCTTCCTGCTCGTCCTCATCGGCGTCGAGCTGTTGACGACGCTCAAGTACTACCTGAGCGAGGGGGTGATCCACGTCGAGGTCGTGCTCGAGGTGGGGCTCATCGCGCTGGCGCAGAAGGTGCTCATCCTCGATACGTCACGAGCCACGGCCATGTACCTGTTCGGGCTGGCCTCGCTGATCTTGGCCTTGGCCGCCGCGTTCTGGTGGGTGCGGACGGCCCGGGGCCGTGCAGGCCCGCCGGGGTTGCCAGGGGCGTAGGCGCCCGAAAATCGAGCGCCGCGCGTCCGCCGTCGAGCGCCCGCTGCACCGCGCGTGCTCACTTCGTCGTGGCCTGATGCTCGTCAATCCGCCTCGGTGAGGGCGCCGCGATTGGCAAGGCTCCTGCATGCCGCGGGGCCTCGTGCCCCACATCCCCTCGCTACCCGCAGCGTTGGCGCCCCTCGGCCGCGCTGAACGCAACGGCTGCGCGAAGTGCCGCCCACCTCTGCCCGGCGAGAGCAACGGGCGCGCCACCCACCGCCAAGCCGCGCGCGGAGCCGAGCGCTCACCAGGCGGGCCACGGAGGGTCGCTTGAGACGGTGTCGGGTTTCGCGCCGGCAGTTTCTGGGTTGGAGCGCTTCGCTCGCTGCTGGTGCGTGCTCGGCAGAGAGCGGCCCCGGCCATCCCGCGCCTTCACCCGTGGGCGCCGCGGGCTCGGGGGCAGCGCCGAGCGACGGCGGCGCGCCCGACGTGAGCGCCGCGGGCGCCAGCGCCGGTAACGGGCCGACGGAGGTCGACGCTGGGGACGCGGGGGAGGACTCAGGGCAGGACGCGGCCGCCGCCAGCGCGAGCGTCGCGTTGGTGCGCTGCCAGAGCTACGGCACCTCGGTGGTCGCCGGGGCGCTGCGACAAGCCTTCGACCTGATCGGCGGGATCGACACCCTCGTGGGTGGCAAGACCGTGACGGTGAAGGTCAACCTGACGGGCGATCATTTCCAGCGGCTCTTCGACCGACCACCTGGCGAGAGCTACGTCACGCACGGCAGCACCGCCCTGGCGCTGGCAGGCCTGTTGTTCGAGCGCGGCGCGCGCCGGGTCCGGTTCGTCGAGTCCGCCTCCTTCGACGCTCGCTTGGTGGAGGTCGTGGGGGCCGCGGGTTGGGACGTCGCCGCGTTGGCGGCGACCGGCGACGTCGGCTTCGAGAACACGCGGAACCTCGGCGCCAGCGCCTCCTACGCTCGCGTCCTCGTCCCGGAGGGGCGCCTTTTGTACCAGTACTTCGAGGTGAACCGAGCCTACGTCGACACCGACATCCTCATCTCGCTGGCCAAGCTCAAGCAACACGCCATCGCCGGGGTCACGCTGGCGACCAAGAACCTGTTCGGCATCACGCCGACCGCGCTGTACTCGAATCAGGCGGCAGCGGGCGAGGCCGCGCTGGGCCACCGCCTGGTGATGCACTCCCGCGCCGAGCAGCCCGAGCTCGCGCTGCCGGGTGAGCTGCCCGGCTTCTTGCAGCACGATCCGGGCTATCGGGTCCCGCGCATCATCGCCGACCTGCTCGCCGCCCGCCCCGTCGATCTCGCGATCGTCGACGGCATCACGTCGATGAGGGGGGGCGAGGGCCCTTGGCAGCCCGACCTTGGGTTCGTCGAGCCCGGCGTCCTGGTCGTCGGCAAGAACGCGGTCTCCACGGACGCTGTCGCCGCCCAGGTGATGGGTGTCGATCCGCTGGCAGAGGGGGCGTCCGCCTTCGTCGCCGGAGACAATCACCTGCTGCTCGCGCAGCGAGCTGGGCTCGGGACCGCCGACCCGAGCCAGATCGAGGTGCGGGGGCTGTCGGTCGTCGAAGCTCGCTACGTGTTTTGAGCGCTGTCCAGCGTGAAGCCGTTCAGGTGATCGGCGTAGGCGTCGTACATATCGTGGCGCAGGCGCTTGTTGCCGTTCACGACCTCCGTCCTGTGGCTGGGCGGGTTCCACGGCGAGGCGAACTCGAGGGCGCGCTTGGCTGTCGCGACCTCCCGGCTCCAGTTGGCGCTGTTCTCATCGACGAAATCCGGAGCACCGTCATCCCGATCTGCTCCGGGCCATCTCCAAACGCCGTATCTCGCTGTTCCAGTGTCAAATCCCCGATCCAAGCGGGGTGGTTGATGCCACCGAAGCCGCGGATCACTTGCTTCTGGTCATTCAGGTCGATGGTCGCCGTCGGAGCGGCCGCGCTGGCCTGGCCGAGCGCGAGGACGATGCCCAGCGCTGTCAGCGTGTATCGGAGGATGGACGGCATGGTGACGATGCGTGGTCGCCCACGCCCCTATCTGCAGTCCAGAGTGGCGTCCCTCGACGCCGTCCATCGGAAAAAGCTGGCAACCCTGAGCGATGTCAGGCGCCGCCAGGCGTGGGCTCCGGCGCGAAGAGCTCGACCGCCGTGAGCAGGATCACGCCGAGGAGCCCGATCATCAGCAGCCCCACCGACGGAACGGCGAGCCACTGTAGCGATTCTTTGGCCGCGCCGGTGCCGCCCAACGCCGGCGCGGCGCGCCCTGCCAGCAGCCAGAAGACCGAGTAGCCGAGCCCGCCAGCGCCGAGCGCGGCGGACAGGCCGCGGCGCACGTGGCGACCGGGCCGGCGGAGCGCCGCCAGGAGCAGGACGCCGCCGAGCGCCACCGCTCCGATGGCGCCGCCGTGCAGGTGGGCGCGCTTGTAGTAGCTCCAGCTTTTGTCGACGACGCTCTTGGCCTTCGCCTCGTCCCCCCCGTAGACGCTGTCCTGCACGGCCGCCGCGCGGTCCGCGAGCCCCTTCTTCAGGCTATCTTCGAAGGCGCCGAACGCACCGCCGACGGCGAAACCGAAGAGGATGGTCAGCAGGGCCAGCAGCGCGCCCCAGCGGGACACGCGCAGGCGTTGGGTGAAATCGTGGGTGCTCATGACGGCGCACGTATAGCACTCGGCGCGCCAGCGACGTGGCCAGCGCGGGCCACCATGGGGAGCCAACCCGCGCAGCATTTGCCGGGATCCTCCGGGGCGTGCGCAGGCTTCGCGCCCGCGATAGGCTTGTACCGACCGCGCGCCTGCCCGGACCGACGCTGTCGCGAGATCTTCGAGCCCGGCAGCGCTGGAGGCGGTCCGTCTCACTCGCCACCGAGGTGACTTTCGATGCCGAACACGAACGCCGAGGACCAGGACCAGCTGCCGATCGACGTGTGGAGCGACGTGATGTGCCCGTTCTGCTACATGGGCGACCGGCTGCTCGCCAGAGCCCTCGAGCAGTTTCCGCACGCCGAGCACGTGGACGTGCGCTACCGGAGCTACCAGCTCATGCCGCAGCTGTCCGCCGATCGCGCGGTCGACCTGAACGAGCTACTCGTTCGGGAGAAGGGTTTGTCGCGCGAGCGGGCCGAGGCGTTGCACGCGCAGGTCGCAGAGCGGGGCAAGGCGGTCGGCATCGACTACCGCTTCGAGCGGGCGCTCGCCGTGAACACCCGCGCGGCTCATCGCCTGAGCCACTTCGCCAGGCAGCATGGCAAGCAACGCGCGCTCATGCTGCGCTTGTTCAGCGGCTACTTCACCGACGGTCTTCACCTCGGGGAGCACGCGGTGCTCGCCGACCTGGCCGCCGAGGTCGGGCTGGATCGCGCCGCCGCCCTCGAGGCCCTGGAGAGCGGGGCCTTCGAGGCGGACGTGAGCGCCGACGAGGAGCAAGCGCGTGAGCTGGGGATCGGGGGCGTGCCGTTCTTCGTTCTGGACGGCAAGTACGCCGTGCATGGCGCGCAGCCCGTCGGCGTCTTCCTCGAGGCGCTCCATCGGGGGTGGAGCGAAAGGAAGGAGTGCAGGGCCGACGAGCCGTCGGGAGCGCCGGCCGCTTCTTGAACGAGGCCTGGTGCAGGGGGCGTTCCATCTTCTCCTGGGAGACGCATCGCCGCGCCAGTCCTCACGGGTGCGTGACCGGCCACGACCACGTAGACCCGCTCGGGTGACGACCGAGGTTGCCCTGCGTGCCGCTTGCGTGGGCGCGCCCGGGACACATGTTCCAAAGGACGACCGCGTGAAGCGCGCAACCCGCCCCCAGGCGATGAGGTAATCGACCATGTCTCCCGATCCCCGCCCGCAGCTAGGCCCGAGCGACGCCGTGCTCGTGGTGGACGTGCAGCAGGACTTTTGCCCGGGCGGCGCGCTGGCGGTCCCCGAGGGGGACCGGGTAGTGGGGGTGCTCAACCGTTGGATCCGTGACGCCGCGCGAGGCAACGCGGTCGTCGTCGCCTCGCGCGACTGGCACCCGCGAGGCCACATGAGCTTCGTCGATCGCGGTGGACCGTGGCCGGAGCACTGCGTGCAGGGCACCGAGGGCGCGGAGCTGCACCCCGCGCTCGACTTGCCCGAAGACGCGGTGCTGCTCTCGAAGGGGCAGGACCTGAACCGCGACGCCTATTCGGCCTTCGACGGTACCGGGCTGGCTGCGCTGCTGAACGAGCGCGGCGTACAACGGGTCTTCGTCGGCGGCCTCGCTCAGGATGTCTGCGTCCGCGCGAGCGTGCTCGATGCGCTGCGGTATGGCTTCGAGACGCATCTGATCGTGGATGCGACGCGGCCGGTGGACCCGGCAGCCGGCGAGCGCGCGCTGGACGAGATGCGCGCGACGGGCGCCGTCTTCGAGCCGGTCGACCCAGGCGCCGCCAGGTAGGGCAGGGCGGCATGGCCGTGCAGGAGCACGTCTCGGCGCTGTTCACCGATCTCTACGAGGTCACGATGGCGCAGGCCTACCTCCACGAGGGGATGTCCGGCACCGCCGTCTTCGAGACGTTTTTTCGCAAGCTCCCGCCGAGCCGGTCCTACGTGCTGGCGGCCGGCATCGGCGACGTGCTCGATTTTCTGGAGGACCTTCGCTTCGAGCGCGCCGACCTCGAGTACCTCCGCGGCCTCGGCTCGTTCTCCGAGGAATTTCTCGAACGGCTCGCGAGGCTGCGCTTCACCGGCGACGTGTGGGCGGTGCCCGAGGGGACCATCGTGTTTCCCAACGAGCCGATCGTGCAGATCGCGGCGCCGATCTTCGAGGCGCAGCTCGTCGAGACCTTCGTCATCAACCAGATCCACCTGCAGAGCGTGCTGGCGAGCAAGGCGGCGCGCGTGGTCACGGCCGCGCGCGGTCGGACCGTCGTGGAGTTTGGCGCTCGGCGGGCGCATGGGACCGACGCGGCGCTCAAGGCCGCGCGGACCAGCTACCTCGCCGGCGCGGCCGGGACCTCGAACTTGTTCGCGGCGCGGCAGTACGGGATCCCTGCGTTCGGCACGATGGCCCACAGCTTCGTCCAGGCGTTCGAGGATGAAGCCGATGCCTTCGAGGCGTTCGCTCGGCTCTACCCGGGCACGACCTTGCTGGTCGATACCTACGACACGCTGCGCGGGATCGATCGGGTGGTCGAGCTGGCGCGGCGCCTTGGAACGGGCTTCGACCTGGGAGCGGTCCGGCTCGACTCCGGGGATCTGGGGGCGCTCGCGAGGGAGGCGCGGGCTCGGCTCGACCGCGCGGGCCTCGGGCGAACCCAGATCTTCGCCTCGTCGAGCCTGGATGAGCACAGCGTGGCGGCGCTCGTCGACGCCGGCGCCCCCATCGACGGGTTCGGTGTCGGCACGCGGCTCTGCATTGCCGAAGACGCCCCAACGCTCGACATGGTGTACAAGCTCGTCGAATACGAGGGGAGGGGCCGCACGAAGCTCTCGAGCGACAAGCTGATCTACCCAGGGCGCAAACAGGTGTTCCGGCGCCTCGAGCGCGGCCTGATCGACGGCGACACGCTGGGTCTACCCGACGAGCTGATCGCGGGTGAGCCGCTGCTCGTTCCAGCGATGCAGCGCGGCCAACGGGTCGCCGAGTACGCCGGTGGTCTCGAGGCGGCGCGGCGCCGAGCGCGCCAGCAGCTCGACGCGCTGCCGGCGTGGCTCCGCGCCCTCGAGCCGACCGGCTCGGCGTACCCGGTACACGTCAGCCAAGCGGTCGGCGCGGCGCTCGAAGCGCTGCGCGCGGCCCAGGGCTAGGCCCGCGCTCTGTCGAGGGAATTCAGCCTCCGCCCGAAGGCCGAGCGCCAGAAATCCGTTGACGGACTCGGTGTGTAAGTTATAGCTTACGGTAAGTAAATGGTTACCGATCAGATGTGGACCGCTCTCGGGGATCCCACCCGAAGGGCGATCTTCGAGGCGCTCGCCGGTCGTGCGCAGGCCGTGGGCGAGCTGGCCGCGCACTTCCCCGTGAGTCGCCCGGCGGTGTCCCAACACCTGCGCGTCCTCAAGGACGCGGGGCTCGTGGTCGATCACCCCGAAGGTAACCGCCGGATCTACCAGGTAAGCCCGGAGGGGTTGTGTGCCCTGCGCGCGCAGCTCGACCGGTTTTGGAACCAGGCCCTCTCGACCTTCAAGCAGATCGTCGAACAACCAGACGGAGACCCCCAATGACCACCCAGCCCGAGCAAGCAACGTCCGTGCGTACCCAGATCGTCGTCGCAGCGCCCATCGAACGGGCGTTTCGCGTGTTCATCGAGCGCTTCGATCGCATCAAGCCGCGCGAGCACAATCTTTTGCAGGTCGCCATCTCGGAGACCATCTTCGAGCCGCGCGTCGGTGGCCACGTGTACGATCGGGGGATCGACGGCAGCGAGTGCCGTTGGGCGCGCGTCCTCGCCTACGAGCCGCCACATCGGGTGGTGATCAGCTGGGACATCAGCCCGCGCTGGCAGCTCGAGACCGATCTCGAAAAAACCAGCGAGGTCGAGATCCGCTTCATCGCCGAGACGCCGGAGCGGACGCGCCTCGAGCTCGAGCACCGCCACCTCGACCGGCACGGTCCGGGTTGGGAGGCTGCGCGCGAGGGGGTGGCCGCCGAGCAGGGCTGGCCGCTGTACCTGGGCCGCTACGGCGAGCTGTTCGAAGGCTGAGTGAGGGTGGTTCGCGGGGGGGGACGCCCTCAGCGGTCCTCCAACGGCGGGCCCGTGAGGGCGGCCGACGCCTCGTCACGAACCGTCCCTCCGAACCTCGCGTAGATGGAGGGCAGCACCAGCAGCGTCAGCAGGGTGGCCGTGATCAGGCCCCCGATCACCACCGTGGCCAGGGGGCGCTGGACCTCGGCGCCCGCGCTGGTCGCGAGCGCCATCGGAACGAACCCGAGGGATGCGACGAGGGCGGTCATCAGCACCGGCCGGAGGCGGTCGCGGGCGCCCTGCAGCGTGGCGTCGCGCAGGGATAGCCCGTCGGTCTGCAGACGACGGATGTGCGAGACCAGCACCACACCGTTGAGCACCGCGATGCCGAACAGGGCGATGAACCCGACGCCAGCGCTGATGCTGAGCGGCATGCCGCGGACCGCGAGCGCGAACACGCCGCCGACGGCGGCGAAGGGGACGTTCATGTAGATGAGGATGGCCGGGCGCGCCGAGCCGTAGGTCATGAACAGCAAGAGGAAGATGAGCAGGAGGGCGGCGGGCACGGCGATGGCCAGCCGCCCAGTCGCCTCCTCCAGGTTCTTGAACTGACCGCCCCACTCGACGAAGTACCCGGGCGGCAGCTCGACGCGAGCGGCGATGCGCTCCTGCGCCTCGGCCACGAAGCTTGCGAGGTCGCGCCCGCGGACATTCGCCATGATCGCGACGCGGCGCTGGACGTTCTCGCGACCGATGTGAGCGGGCCCGTCCTCGAAGGTCAGCTTGGCGAGCTCACTGATCGGGACCGTCGTCCCGGTGGGGGTGCGTACGGGAATGTTGCGCAGCGACTCGACGTCGCCCTGGACGTCATGTGAGAGGCGCACCTGGAGCAGGAAGCGGCGCTGACCTTCGAACACCTCGCCGACGGCGTGGCCAGAGACGGAGGAGACGGCGTGCATCACGTCTTCCACACTCACGCCGTAGCGAGCGATGGCCTGACGATCGACCTGAACGCGCAAGAAGGGGAGCCCCGCGATCTGCTCCGATTCGATGTCGCCGGCGCCCGGCACGTCGCGCACGACCCCCTCGATCCGCCTGGCGATGCGGGCGAGCTGGTCGAGATCGTCGCCATAGATCTTGATGGCGATGTCCGCACGAACCCCGCTGATGAGCTCGTTGGTGCGCAGCTCGATCGGCTGCGAAAAGAGATAGTCCTGGCCCGGCACGTCCCGCGCCAGCGTGGCTTGCATCACCGCGACGAGCTCTTCCTTCGAGCGCGCCCTCGTCCACTGGTCCTCCGGTTCGAGCATGACGATGATGTCGGACAGCTCGATGCCCATCGGATCGGTGGCGACCTCCGCCCTCCCGGTGCGCGAGATGACGGTGCTGACCTCGTCGGGGAAGCGGTGGAGCAGGGTCTTCTCGACGCGCGTGGTGTAGCGGATGGACTCCTCGAGCGGGACCGAAGGGAGGCGAACGGCCTGAATGGCGATGGCCCCTTCGTCGAGGCGCGGGATGAACTCGGCGCCGAGGAAGGGCACCGTCACCGCTGCGGCGGCGAACAGCCCGACGGCGATCGCCTCGGGGAGGTACCGCCGCTTGACCGTGAAGCTCAGGGCCGGTGCGTACAGGCGCTTGAGCTGGCGAAAGAGCCAGGTCTCGCGCTCGGTCACGCCGCGCTTGAAGACCGTCGCGGCCATCGCCGGCATGAAGGTCAGCGCGAGCACGAGCGAGGCCAGGAGCGCGAAGATGACGGTCAACGCCATCGGACGGAACATCTTCCCCTCGATCCCTTGGAGGGTCAGGATCGGGACATAGACGAGCACGATGATGGCGACCGCGAACGTGACCGGACGCGCGATCTCCTTGGCCGCGACCAGGACGGTCCGCTGGACGTCGGCGCCCCGGGCCTGCTTCTTTCCGAGCAGGTGAACGATGTGCTCGACCATGACCACGGATCCGTCGACGATCAGGCCGAAATCGAGCGCGCCGAGGCTCATCAGGTTGCCCGACACCCCGAAGCTGGTCATGGCGATGAAGGCGGCCAGCATGGAGAGGGGGATGGCGCTGGCGACCAGCAGCCCGCCGCGCAGGTTTCCGAGCAAGAGCAGCAGCACCACGATCACCAGCGCGCCGCCCTCGATCAGGTTCGTGGCGACCGTGCGGATCGTGCGATCGACCAGATCGGTGCGGTCGTAGAAGGTCTCGATGGTCACCCCCGGCGGCAAGGTCGGCGCGATCGCCTGGATGCGCTCGTGCACGGCGCGGGAGACTTCGCGGGAGTTGGCGCCCATCAGCATCATCACGATGCCGGTGACCGCCTCGCCCCGGCCGTCGCGGGTGGTGGCCCCCTGCCGGATCATCGGCGCCAGCCCCACCTCCGCGACCTCCCCGATCCGGATTGGGATCCCGTCGTCCCGTGTGGCGACGACCACGTCGCGGAGATCGTGGAGGTTTTTGACCAGGCCTTCGCCCCGGATCAGCCGCTGCTCTCCATCGTGAACGAGGTAGCCGCCGCCCGCGTTTTGATTGTTGCGCTGCAAGGCCTCGAAGATGTCGGCGGGCCCCAGATCGAAGGCAGCCAGCCGGTTCGGGTCGATGGTGACCTGATAGGTCTTGAGCTCGCCGCCGGCGCTGTTGACCTCGACCACTCCCTCGACCGAGCGCACCTGGTAGGAGATGTACCAGTCGAGGATCTCCCGCAGCTCCATCGTCGAGTAGCACTCAGGGGTGTCGGGCCCATCCGGCGCGCAGGCGGGCTCACCGCGCACCTCGAACTGGTAGATCTCGCCGAGGCCGGTCGAGATCGGCCCGATCGCTGGGCTGCCGTAGGCGGCCGGGATCGCCTCGCGCGCTTCGGCCAACCGCTCATTGACGAGCTGCCGCGCGAAGTAGATGTCGGTGCCTTCTTCGAAGACGACCGTCACCGCGGAGAGGCCGAACATCGAGATGCTGCGCACCTCCTCGAGCTGCGGCAGCCCGCTCATCACGGCTTCCACCGGGAACGTGATGAACTGCTCGACCTCCACCGGTCCGAGCGATGGCGCGTCGGTCAGGACCTGAACCTGGACGTTCGTCACGTCCGGGACCGCGTCGATCGGCAGGCGCTGCATCGCGCGGACGCCGATGGCCGCGACCAGGAGCACGAGGAAAATCACCAGAAAGCGGTTTCTGATCGAGAGCTCGACGACGCGATCGATCACGACGCGCTCCTAGTGGGCGGGGTCCTCGCCTTGCTCGCGGCGGCTGAGCTCGGACTTGAGCACGAAGGCTCCGTCGGCGACGTAGCGGTCGCCCACCGAGAGCCCGCTCCGGAGCCGGACCTGTTCCCCGCCGTGCCCGGCGATGGTGACAGCCACGGCGCGGAACTCCCCCTCGGCACCCGCCGGGACGAAGACGACGGTCTCCTCACCGAGCCGCTGCAGGGCGCCCGCCGCCACCGCGGGCAGCGTGTTGCCGGTGGTGTCCGCCGGGCTGATCGACAGCGATCCGAACATCCCGGGGAGCAGCACGCCGTCGGGGTTGTCCAGGGTGAGACGAACCGGGAGGGTCCTGGTGCGCTCGTCGAGGGCCGGCGCCACGTAGTCGAGGGGGGCCGCGAAGGTGCGCCCGGGCAGCGCCTGCACGGTGAGCAGGCTCGGGGCGCCCTCGCGGATCGAGCCCGCGTGCCGCTGGTAGACGCGCCCCACCACCCAGACCTGGCGGATGTCGACGACCTCGAACAGGACGTGGCCCGGTTCGACGACCTCGCCCACCGTGGCCTGACGTCGAACCACACGACCGGCGATCGGGCTCTTGATCCGGACCTCGCTGCCGCTGCCACCGCGCCCGTACACCTCGAGCGTGCGTTCGGCGGCGGACTGCTCGGCGCGGGCGCGCTTCAGGGCGGCCTCGGCCTCGAGGTAGTTCCGTTCGGCGCCGATCCCCTCGCGCCGCAGCTCTTCTTGGCGGCGGAAGTTCGATTCGGCCACGTCCACGTTCGCCCGGGCTCTGGCCGCCGCCGCCCGGGCCTCGCCCAGCGCCACGCTGCGGAGCACCGCGAGCGTCTGCCCCGGCTCTACCCGGTCGCCGACCGAGGCGCTCACGCGGGCGACTTGGCCCGGAGCGATCGAGGCGACGTCGGCTTGCCTGTCGGGCTCCGCCTGAACCTCCGCGGGCACCTCGATGCCCCCGGCGGCCGGCGCGGCGATCACGGTATCGACGCGGATCCCCGAGCGCGCGATCGCCTCCGGGCTGATGCGCACGACGCGCTTGTCGGAGGGCTGCTCAGGCTTCTTGCGCTCCGCGCCGGAGGCGTCGAGCTCGGACGGCGCCTTGCTGTCGTTGCAGGCCGCGAGCAACAGGCTCGCGCACAACGCCGCGCTGACCGCGGGCAGGCTCATGGTGCGGCCCCTGGCGGCGCCGGCGGGCTGCCCTCGCGCCGCTCGTCGGGCCAGACCGCGGTCCCGATCGCCGCTTCCAGCTCCGCGACGGCCTGAAAATAGTCGCCGTAGGCGTCGAGCGCCTCGGTCTGGATGCGCAAGAAGCGCTCGCGCGCCACGGCCACCTGCAGGATGTCGATCTCGCCCAGCTCGAACGAACGCTCGATCAGCCGCAGGTTCTCCTCGAACGTGGGCAGGATTTCGCGGCCATAGCCTCGGACGCGAGCTGCGGCGGCGACGACGGCCGTCCTCGCCTGTTCGACTCGGTTGCCGAGCTGCGAGGAGAAGGCGGCGCGCTGTGCATCAGCGATTCGGGCCTCGGCACGTGCGGTCGCCCGCGCTTGCTGGTTGCGCTGAAAGAGCGGGATCGGCAGCGAGACGCTTCCGAGGACGATCGTCTGCTCCTGGCCGGACGGGGCGCCCTCACGGGTGACCTGGACGCCGAGGGCGGGCTCGGGCCAGGCGTCGCGCTCCGCGGCTCGCGCTTGGGCGTCCGCTTCCGCTCGTGCCGCCTGCAACGTGCGCAGGCGTGGCTGATGGCGGCGAGCAACCTCGGCGAGCGCCGCGGCCCCTGGCGGATCCCGCGGCTCGTTGAGCTCACCGGCGGGAGTGGGCGGGTGGGCGGCGGGATATCCGGCCAGCGCCCCCAAGCTGAGCCTGGCGGCGAGGTGGTCTTGCGCGGCCGCGATGCGTGCGACGCGAGCCTGACTCAGCTCGCCTTCCGCCAAGCGGACGGCGAGCGGTGAGACGTCACCTGCCCGCAGCTGGCGGCGCGTGATGTCTGCGAGCCGTTTCTGGAACGCAAGCAACCGATCGGCGACGGCGAGCCGCCTGTCAGCGACCAGAGCGCGATGAAATGCGGCTCGGACTGCCTGGTGAACCTCCCAGCGTTTCTCCTCGAGCTCGGCGCGGAGCCGGTCACGAGTGCGTTCGCCCGCTTCCCGGCGCAGGCCGCGTTCCCCCGCGATCTCGAAGCGTTGAGAGAGTGACGCCGTCAGATCGGTGTAGGTGCCGTCCGCGGTGATCCGGGGTCCCGCGCCCAGCGAGAGCGATGGGTTGTCGGCGAGCAGGGGCGCTGCGCCCGAGACGGCCGCGTCGCCCAGCCCGAGCCGCTCACGCGACACCTGCAGGGCTGGCGCGTGTCGATCGGCATAGGCGAGGATCGCTGGCAGCGACACCGGCCGGCCCTTCGCCGGATCCGGCAGCGCCGCGCGCGCGACGTCGTACCGGGCTGGCGATGCTTGCGGGCGGTCGTGCGCGGCGGGCAAGGTCCGCGGCTCTGGCGGCCGCGAGGGTGCGCTCTGAGCGGAGGCGCACCCGAAGGGGATCGCCACCGTCGCTAGCGCGACGGGACCCGCGATGAGGTAGCCACGCAAACGGGCGGCTCTCAAGGGTTTCGCTTCCATGCTTTCGACCCGGCCGCAGCGAGAGCGCTTGGGGCCTCACGTTGGCGCGAGCGCGCCGGACGAGCGACGGCCGCGTTGAGCGGCCTGCAGGCTTCGAGCACATGACCATTCATAGGTCGACCTGGCGGTCGAACAATGCCGGGCGCAACGCTTCTAGTCATGGGCAGCGACGATGCCCTCGTCGGGAAAATCCGGCCGGGCGCCTTTTCTAGTCTATCGCAGCGGGCGGATCAATGGCAGCGCGGGGGCAAAGTGGCGGCTGACGCCGGTCACCAGAGCAACCGATCTGTCGGCGTGCAGGGGCGCGATTCATCGATCTCGCTTCTCTGGCGAGGGACCGATGCATCGGGAAACCCGGTCTCCGACGCTCATGATTCCGGCAGGAAGGGCCGGTGTCCGGTGTCGAGCGCTCGTGATAGGGACGTCGGGTGCAACGCCGCTGCTCGGACGCCGACCCATCGCCATGAGCGCGCCCGGCTCGCTCCCGCGAGCGTCGCGCGCGAGCTTGCTCGCCCTGGCCTACCTGGCGTTCGTCAGCCTGGGTCTACCGGACGCCGTGCTCGGCGTCGCGTGGCCTTCGCTGCGCGACGGCTTCAGCTTGAGTCAGGGGCTGCTTGGGGTTCCGGTCGCGATCGCCGCCGCCGCGTACTTCTTGTCGGGCGTGTTGGCGGGACGAGCCATGCAGCGGCTCGGCGTCGGCCGGTTGCTCGCGGGGAGCACCGCGCTGGTGGCCGCCGCCGTCTTTGCCTACGCGGCGGCGCCTGGCTTCGGAGTGTTCCTGTTGGCCGCGCCGCTCGTGGGCTTCGGCTCGGGCGCCATCGACGCCGCGCTCAACACGTACGCGGCGCGCCACTTCAGCCCTCGACACATGTCGTGGCTGCACGCCGCCTACGCTGCCGGGGCGATGGCGGGCCCCGCCATCCTGACCGCCGTCCTGGCGAGCGGGTCCTCGTGGCGCGTCGGCTACGCCGTGGTCGGCGCGCTGCTCGCGCTGCTCGTCCCAGCGTTCGTGGCGTCGCGCAGGCGTTGGGACGCGGCGCCGTCGGGCAGCTCGGCGCCTCCGCCGATCGTCTTGGATCCGCCGGGCAACACCGGGCCGACGTCCCTCCCGCTGCAGCGAACGCCGCCAGCGAGCGCCGCCGCCGCGCTGAAGAGCGGCCGGGTGCAGCTCCAAGCGGGTCTGTTCTTCCTCTACTCCGGTCTCGAGGTCGCCGCCGGTCAGTGGTGCTACACGGTGCTCACCGAGGCGCGCGGGCTGGACGCTGCCGAGGCCGGTGCCTGGACGACGGCGTACTGGGGCGGGCTCTTGGCGGGGCGGCTGCTGCTCGGCGTGGTGCTCGAGCGCGTGGGGCAGGTCCGGCTGCTTCGCATCGCGATGCTGGGCACCGTCGCCGGTGCGCTGCTCTTCGCGGTTCCAAGCCTTCCCACTGCGGGCGCGGCGCTCCCGCTCCTGTCCTTCTCGCTCGCGTCGATCTATCCGGGCCTCATGTCGGAGACACCGCGGCGGGTGGGCGAGGCCCTCGCGCCGCACGCCGTCGGGTTTCAGGTGAGCGCGGCCGTCCTGGGGGTGGCCACGGTGCCGGGTCTGGCGGGCGCTTTGAGCGAGCGGCTCGGCCTCGCCGCCGTCGGTTGGGTCATCGTTGCGTGTGCGCTCGCGCTCTGGGTGTTGCACGAACGCCTGGTCGCGGTGTCCGATCGGCGAAGTGCCTGACGGCCGCCGCCGGCGATGGCATGATGGGGAGCGTGCTAAGGATCACCGGTGCCACCTTGCGCAGGGTCGTTCGCGCCCGGGACTACCTGCACGCGGAGGTGTCGCGCGCGCTGACGCTCGAGGATCTGGCGCGCGCGTCCGGCCTGTCTCGCGCCCACTTCGCGCGGGCGTTCGCCAGCACCTTCGGGGTGCCGCCCCATCAATACCTGCTGAGGCTCCGGCTGGAGCGGGCGAAGGTCGAGCTCGCCCGTGGCGCCAGCGTCACCGAAACCTGCCTGGCCGTCGGATTCGAGAGCGTCGGCAGCTTCTCTACGGTCTTCCACAAGAGGGTCGGGATACCGCCTTCCGCTTGGCAGCGGCAGGCTCGCGTGGTCGTGCAGAGCTTGGGGCTGCCCGCGCTGTGGATTCCTGGTTGCTTTCTCGTGCGCTGCGTCGAGCACGTTTGAAGAAGCGCTGCCGTCGGCGTCACGGTATAGCCGACCCCATGATCCTCCGACACTCGCATTCGACCATCTACGTCGTCGATCAAGAACGCGCGAAGGCTTTTTACACGGAGAAGCTGGGGCTCGAGCTCCGGGAAGACGCAAAGCTCGGCAACTTTCGCTGGCTGACCGTCGCGCCCAAGGCGCAGCCCGACGCTTGCATGGTCTTGTTTCCCATCGCGGCCGGGCCGCTGATGACCGAGGAGCAAGCCGACGCGTTGCGGACGCTGGTCGAGGCGGGCGTCTTGGGCGGCGGCGTCCTGCAGACCGACGACTGCCGGCGCGACTACGACGAGCTGCGTGCCCGAGGAGTCGAGTTCCGGCGCGAGCCCAAAGAGATGCCATACGGCATCGAGGCGCTGTTCCGAGACGACTCCGGCAACCTCTTCAGTCTGACCCAGCGCCGCTGACGGCGAGCCGGCGAGAGCGGCAACAGGTCTGCAACGGTCGAGCGCCGAGGCGTGCGCTCGACCGGAGGGTTCACGCGTGTGAATCGGAGCCGTCGGTGAGAGGCTCCGATTCACCGGGATATACCTGGGCAACGGGATCGGTGCTCAGGCGCGTTCGGGCTGTGAGCCGTAGTCCCCGCCGTTCGGGGCGAGCCGCGGGACGCTCAGCGGCGTGCGCCGGCGCAACATGGGCGCGAAGGCGTCGCGGTAGCTCCAGGCGAGGTAGAGCTCGAGCACGACGAGCAGCGCGACCATGAGGAGGTTCGGCGCGAGCAGGAGGTGGAAGAGCGCGATGTTCACGATGATGGGCGCCAGGACGGTCAGCGCGAGCGGGACGAAGGCGCGCGCCAGGAGCAGCGCGCCCGCGGTGACCTCGACGCCCTTCAGGAACGGGAAGAAATAGCCGCTCTGGGCGAGGCCGGTGATGAACGGCACCGCAGTCTCGGGGAGCGGCGGCTGGGGCAAGAAGCCGAAGAAGCCGTTCAGCCCGAAGACGACGAAGATGAGCCCGAGCAGGATCCGGGCGGCCTCGGGGAGCTTGGACAGCGCGTGGGTCATGGTGGGTTCTCCTTGTGGACCCCAATTTGGGGCGTTGCTCAAGGGACAACCACCGGGTAGAAATGGAACAGGAGGTTCGCTAAATTCGAACGATGGATCTGAACCGTATCGCCGTGTTCGCGCGCGTCGTCGACGAGGGCAGCTTCACGAAGGCGGCGCTGGCGCTCGGCTTGCCCAAGTCCTCGGTCAGCCGCGCGGTCGCGCTGCTCGAGGACGAGCTCGGGACGCGCCTGCTCCAGCGCTCATCGCGCAAGCTGAGCGCGACGGAGGCGGGGATGGCGTACTACGCCCAGGTCGCGGGCGCCCTGTCGGCGATCGACCAGGCGAACGCCTGCGCGGCGGAGCGGCGCGAGGTGCCGCAGGGACTGGTGCGCGTCACGGCTCCCTTCGACGCCGGGCGGGACGTCTTCATCCCGATCTTCACGCGCTTCATCGAGAAGCACCCCGCCATCACGATCGATCTGATGCTGACCGCGCGCCACGTCGATCTGGTCGAAGAGGGCGTCGATCTCGGCATCCGCGCCGGCATCATCCGCGATCAGTCGCTGATCGCTCGAAAGATCACCGACGTGCGCCACGGGCTCTTCGCGTCGCGCGCCTACGTCAGCCGGCACGGCGCGCCGGAGACGGTCGCGGAGCTCGCGCGGCGTGCCTGCATCATCCATCACGGCACCCGCGGGCGGACCACCTGGACCCTGCACGCCGGCGAGCAGGTGGAAACGGTCGAGGTCCGAGGCCCGCTCGCGGTGGATGACATGGGCGCGGCGCGCGACGCGATGGTCCAGGGCGCCGGCATCGCGTTCTTGCCCCCGATGGCCTGCGCTCGCGAGCTCCGAGCGGGAGACGTCGTGCGCTTGCTGCCCGCGTGGATCGGGCCGCCGGTGCCGGTCAGCGTCATCTACCCGAGCGCCCGGCTGATCCCGCAGCGTGTGGTCCTCGTCCGAGAGCACCTGCTCGAAGAGCTGGCGAAGATCCCGTGGGCCTGCGCCGAGGAGCCGCGGCGTCCTCGTACCGAGCGACGAAAGAGCGCCGCCAAGACGCGGCGCCGCTGAGACGGTCGGCGAGGGGATTGGGCCAGTTCCGGTGACGGCAGGGTCGAGCGCTCCACGAAAACCACTGCCATTCTGACCAGTTACATCCGTACCCCAAGATGTTGTTGACGACTGGCGGAAATGCCCAATATGTTGACTCTCGTGCTGGTGCTCCTGGGCGGATGTCCAGGGGCTGAAAAGGGAACCCGGTGGGAATCCGGGGCTGCCCCGCAGCGGTCAGCGAGAACGAAATCCATCTCATGCACTGGTCTCCTCATGGGGACTCGGGAAGCGGTGGACGGTAGGCAAACGGCGGCCAACGCCGAGCGCTCGTGAGCCCGAAGACCTGCCCGCACCTGGCTTTGGACAGACAACCGAAGCCAGCTCGACCTCGTAGGCCCGCGGGAGGCAAGCAGGCTCGAACCAGCGCAACGACGGCGCTCCGGTATCGATCCGACCTGGCTCCCGCGTGCCCGCGACGCCCGCGGGGGCGAAGGGTCGGTCGATGCGCACGCTCGTGAGAGCTCGCGTGTTCGCACCTCGGCTGCCTCTTCTCCTCGCCTCACCGCGAGCGGTCTGGAACCGCTCGACCCAAAGAAGGAGATGAGCCGATGTTGAGCGAGGGAAGTCAGGCGAGCAACGGCGCGGCGCGCCGCACACAGCGAGAGCCCGCGCTGGAGCGCCCGGAGGCGGCGGCGCTCCCGCAGACCTCGATGCGCGTGACCAAGCGCAACGGGCAGCGGGAGCCCGTCGACGTCAACAAGATCGTGCGTGCCGTGAGCCGCTGCTCTGCGGGGCTCGCGGAGGTGGACGCGCTTCGGGTCGCGACCAAGACGATCAGCGGCCTGTACGACGGCGCCACGACCCGCGAGCTCGACCGCCTCTCGATCCAGACCGCCGCCGGGCTGATCGCCGAGGAGCCGCAGTACGCCAGGCTCGCGGCGCGCCTGCTCGCGACGTACGTCGACAAGGAGGTGAACAACCAGGAGATCTACGCCTTCTCGCAGTCGATCGCGGCCGGGCACCGCCTGGGCCTCATCAACGACCGTGTCCACGGCTTCGTGGCCGACAACGCCCGCAAGCTGAACGACGCGGTCACGCCGTCGCGGGACTGGGAGCTCGAATACTTCGGGCTTCGCACGCTGTACGACCGCTACCTGCTCAAGCACCCCGAGACGCGCCTGGTCATCGAGACGCCGCAGCAGTTTTTCATGCGCATCGCCTGCGCGCTGGCGCCGTCGGTGGGCGAAGCCCTGGAGCTCTACCGCCTTTTGTCGTCGCTCGAGTACCTGCCCAGCTCGCCGACGCTGTTCAACGCGGGCACGCGGCACGAGCAGCTCTCGAGCTGTTTTCTGCTCGATTCGCCCGACGACCACCTGAGGTCGATCTACGAGCGGTACACCGACGTCGCCCTGCTGTCGAAGTTCTCCGGCGGCATCGGCATCGCCTACAGCCGCGTCCGTTCCCGCGGATCGTTGATCGAGAGCACGAACGGTCATTCGAACGGGATCGTGCCGTGGCTCAAGACGCTGGACGCCTCGGTGGCCGCGGTCAATCAGGGGGGCAAGCGCAAGGGAGCGTGCTGCGTGTACCTCGAACCCTGGCACGCCGACATCGAGGCGTTCCTCGAGCTCCGCGACAATACTGGTGACGAGGCCGCGCGCACGCACAACCTGAACCTGGCGATTTGGGTGTGCGACCTGTTCATGAAGCGAGTG
Source organism: Pseudomonadota bacterium (assembly GCA_023418705.1). Lineage (GTDB taxonomy): Bacteria > Myxococcota_A > Polyangia > Polyangiales > Polyangiaceae > JAEZYZ01. Next base: position 25,298 of record JAEZYZ010000015.1, read on the forward strand.
GAGGCGGACCAGGAGCTCAGCCTGTTCGATCCCAAGCGGGTGCCGGAGCTCGTGGACCTTTACGGAGAGGAGTTCGAGCGCTGCTACGAGCGCGCGGAACGCGAAGGCCTGGCCGAGAAGACGGTGAAGGCGCGCGATCTGTACGCCCGCATGATGCGGACCCTGGCCCAGACCGGCAACGGCTGGATGACCTTCAAGGACAAGTGCAACCGCGCCTGCAACCAGACCGCGCTGCCAGGCAGGGTCGTGCACCTGTCGAACCTGTGCACGGAGATCGTCGAGGTGACCTCCCAGGAGGAAACCGCGGTCTGCAACCTCGGGTCGATCAACCTGGGGCGCCACCTGCGGAAGACCGGGGATCGGCTGGCGTTCGACTTCGACAAGCTGGCCCGCACGGTTCGCGCCGCCGTGCGCCAGCTCGACGCCGTGATCGACCTGAACCTTTACCCGATCGAGAGCGCGCGCCGCTCCAACCTGCGCTGGCGACCGGTGGGTTTGGGGTTGATGGGCCTGCAAGACGTCTTCTTCCAGCTCGGCTTGCCGTTCGACGCCGAGGCGGCGCGCGAGCTGTCCCGGCGCATCTCCGAGGCGGTGTACTTCCACGCGCTGCAGGTGTCGGCCGAGCTCGCGGAGCAGAAGGGGAGCCACCCGAGCTTCGAGGAGACTCGGGCCGCGTACGGGGAGCTGCAGTTCGACGCCTGGGGAGTGGTGCCCGACGATCGCGAGCGCTGGGACGCCCTCTGCGCGCGCATCCAGCGGGTCGGGCTGCGAAACTCCCTGTTGATCGCGATCGCGCCCACCGCCACGATCGCGTCGATCGCCGGCTGCTACGAGTGCATCGAGCCGCAGGTCTCGAACCTGTTCAAGCGCGAGACGCTCTCCGGGGACTTCATCCAGATCAACCGCTACCTGGTGGCCGATTTGAAGAAGCTCGGGCTCTGGGACGAGGCCATGCGCGCTCGCCTCAAGCTGTCGGAGGGATCGGTGCAAGACATCGCCGAGCTGCCGGAGGAGCTCCGCCGGATCTATCGCACGGCGTGGGAGCTGCCGATGCGATCGCTCATCGACATGGCCGCCGACCGCGGCGCCTTCATCGACCAGAGCCAGTCGCTCAACCTGTTCGTGGAGAACCCGAACGTGGGCCAGCTGTCGTCGATGTATTTTTACGCCTGGAAGCGGGGGCTGAAGACCACCTATTACCTCAGGTCCCGCCCGGCGACGCGGATCGCCAAGGCGACGGTCGAAGCGCCGGCAGCTCCCGATCCGAGCGGCGCTGGCGGCGGCGGCCCCGAGCGCGCCGGTGCGCCTCCGACGCAGGCCGGGGACGTGGCCGCCGTCAGCTGCTCGCTCGAGAACCCCGAGACCTGCGAGGCCTGCCAATGACCCGCGTCGAGCGACCCGCCCGCCTCTTGGATCCGGGGCTGTGCCTCACCCTGCGGCCCATGACCTACCCGCGGTTCTTCGAAATGTACCGCGCGGCGATCAAGAACACCTGGACGGTCGAGGAGGTGGACTTCTCGACGGACCTGGTCGACCTGCGCTCCAAGATGACGGACGCCGAGCGCCACCTGATCGAGCGGCTGGTGGCCTTCTTCGCCACCGGCGACTCGATCGTCGCCAACAACCTGGTGCTCTCGCTGTATCGCCACATCAACGCGCCCGAGGCGCGGCTGTACCTGTCGCGGCAGCTCTACGAGGAGGCGCTGCACGTGCAGTTCTATTTGACGCTGCTCGACACCTACGTGCCGGAGCCCGCGGCGCGGCAGCGCGCCTTCGCCGCGATCGAGAACATCCCGTCGATCCGCCAAAAGGCGCAGTTTTGCCTGCGCTGGCTGTCGGCGATGGAGCGCATCGATCAGCTGTCCAGCCGCGAGCAGCGCCGGCAGTTCTTGCTGAACTTGATCTGCTTCGCGGCCTGCGTCGAAGGGCTATTTTTCTTCGGCGCCTTCGCCTACGTCTACTTCCTGCGCTCACGCGGCCTCCTGCATGGCCTGGCCGCCGGGACCAACTGGGTGTTCCGCGACGAGAGCGCGCACATGGCGTTCGCCTTCGAGGTGGTCGAGACCGTGCGCAAGCAGGAGCCGGAGCTGTTCGACGCCGAGCTTGACGCGGCCATCCGCGAAATGCTGGCGGAGGCGATCGATTGCGAGGTCCGCTTCGCGGAGGACCTGCTGGGCGGCGGCGTCGTGGGCCTGTCGGTGGGAGACATGCGCCAGTACCTGGAGTTCTGCGCGGACCGGCGCCTGACCACGCTCGGCCTGCCGAAGCAGTACGGCAGCAAGAACCCGTTCCCGTTCATGGATCTGCAGGACGTGCAGGAGGTCACCAACTTCTTCGAGCGCCGAGTGTCGGCCTACCAGGTCGGGGTCACGGGGGAGGTGGTCCTCGACGCGGCGTTCTGAGGGGGCGCCCGGGCATGTGGCTCGCGGCTACTCCCAGACGTACTGGAAGCCGGGGAACCGACACACACCGGCGTCACACGACCATCGAGCAGTTTCTGCACCGGCGGTGTCGGGAAGAAATAGCGGACAGTCCTCGGCCGAGCCGCAGGCGATCGGGCTGCGCGTGCAGTACGGGTGATCGATCCTGCCGCTCTCCGACTGGTTGCAGATCTGTCGCCGGTCGCGACAGGGGTTCAATTTCGGATCGATCATTTCACAGAGCTCGGCACAATCGATCCGGCACGTACCGTTCACGCAGGCGAGATCCTTGGGAAAGCAGCGGCCAAGCTGCTGCCCCTCGGGAGCATTCCAGCAGTCGTCTGCGACGCTGCAGCGTGTCCCCTCAGGCGAACAGTTCGCAAGGGGCGCGAAGAGGGCGACAGCGACCGATAGGACGCCGAACGTTCGTCTTGTCGACGCACGGCGGCGAGCACGCAACGGGCGACGTCCAGATCCGACGTCCGGTGATCGGCGCCGTCCAACTAGGCTCGCGAAACAGCGACAAATGGTTTGCAGCGCGGACCGTTCGTCGCGACGCATGAGCCCATCTAGCGCACCCAGGCGTGAGCTGAACAAAGGGTTTCCCGATGAATCGGGGCCCTCGCCCAAGAGGGGGCCCCGATTCATCGAAACCTCCGCTCTGGCAAACGGATCGGTGCTCTAGTACTCATGCTTTTCCTCGTCGAGCTCCCAACTGCCGATGGTAACCCGAAATTGGCGTAGCGCCTTGCCGTCGAAGTGTGAAAAAACGAGCCTTCCTGAATCCTCACCAGCCACGAAGAACTCTCCCGAACTCGCGGCCAATTCGCTGAGTGACTCAGGTATCGGACGAAGTCCTGAAACTCCGAACTCGACGGGCGCGACGAGCCGGGATGTAAACGCATCACAGCCGCGCCGCTCGACGACTTCTAGCAAAAATCCGCTGCTAGAACCTTCAAGAATTCCGATATAGGATGCGGCTTCGAGCTCAACGAGCCCCAATGCTATGACGTGATCGCTCGACGTTACGACGCGCTTGGCCACAAATCCCTGGGGGGCGAACTTAAGACTTACCATCGGCTTCGGCGCTCTCGCCACGTTGTCGAAGAAGCCAGCAGCGACTGCAAATAGGTCGCACTCTTCGAGCCGCGCCACTGGCGTGAACTGATCGAATCCATCGAACGCCTTCAGAAACTCAAGCTCAAATTGAGGTAAGCTGGTGACCGTAACTCCTTGCGAGCCTAGGCTGAGCGATGTGAGGCGACCTGGCTGCTGCAGCACGACGCTGGCCTCATCGGCGTTGCCTGTTGGTATCGCGAACGTGTTCGCCATCGCGCGATTGACCACAGGCGGCGGCAGTGAGTACGCGAAGGCGCTCCATTCGTCGTCCGCAGTCCGCGTGGCTCCCCAGACCCCCATCGCTGAGGCTGTGGCGAGATCGACGTCGCCATCACCATCGAGATCGCGAACGAGCAGCTGATCCGCAACCGTAAGAGGTGGCAAAAATCTTTCCCAAGGTTCCGGCCTCCAAGAGGAAGGATCAGTCCCCCCGACGCCAACCCAGCCTTGGCAGGTCGAATCCAACACCAATAGGTCGAGCCAGTCATCGGTGTTCACGTCCCCCGGCGCGACGGTGATCGGCGAGGTACAGCCTGGCGGCGCATCGATCTCAGCGACTTCCGAGCCATCGATCAGCAGGATTTTGGCTTCCTTCTCGCGCAGGGTGGCGGCGAAACGCTGCCCTCGCCCGTCCAGCGCAACGAGCTGAACGGGCGAAGACAACAATGTCCCTCCACCTTCGATGTCGTTTCCCGCATGAGCCGCTTGGCCAGCGCAGCCCAACAACGCATGTGTGACTAGCGTGCTGGCCGAAATGGCCGACAGCGACCGAAAAGAAATCACCGTCTTGGATCGCCTGTTGCTGTTGGGTCCGTCTTCTCCGATAGGTCGATCGGTGGCGCACCGGGGCTACGCAGCGAGTACCCAACGTACCGCCGTCGTGAGGCGACAGCTCCAAAACGTGACGAAAATGACACAACAAACATGGGTTCAACCACGAGGGCCTTGCCTGCCTCCGGGCTCAAGCTCATCGGTAACATATACATTATGCCACGCCTGTCCGCATAGCCGTGGGGAAAATCCCGTTCGAAGCGAGACTTGTACGCCTCGACATCCACTTTGGTGTCAAATACGAAGCCCCTACCAGTTGGAACTTCCGTGAGCCTGGTCAGCCATCCGACACCTCGGCTCGGAGCTCGAGATCGGTGGCCGCGACGAGCGCGCGCTGGGCCTCGACGCACTCTCGAAGGATTGCCTCGATCGAGACCAGAGCGCGGTCCAGCTCGAGCTTGCCCGAGTCGGCCTGCTGTATGGTGAGCAGATCCTGCACGAGCCGGTTGGCGCGCTTGGACGCTCGGGCGATCGACTGGACCTGCTCGGCGGGGCGGTCGCCGAGGTCCTGGGATCTCTGCAGCAGCTCGACGGCGAGATCGATGACATTCAGGGGATTTCTCAGGTCGTGGGCCACCACAGCCAGGACCCTGTCGCGAGCCTGGATGGCTTCTTGCGCCGCCTTGAACAGGCGGGCGTTGTCGACCGCCAGCGCCGCCAGCCGGCCGATCTCCTCCACGACCCCGAGATCCTCGCGCGTGAAGGCCCGGCGGGCCGAGGTCATGATGAAGACGAGCGCGCCGAGCAAGTTTCCCCGCGCCAGCAGCGGCACGCCCATCATCGATTGTGGGTCGAGCCCGGTGAGCAAACGGAGATGGTCGTCGTTCTGGGCGACCGAGGGGACGTACCGTGCGTCCACCGTCTCCATCAGCACCGGCTTGCACGTCTCCAGCACCTCCCAGACGAGGTGGGGGCGATGGCGATCCAGCTCCACCTCCTGCAGGCATTCGGCGAGCGCGGCCTGCGCTGGGTCGGCGTGCGCCAGCGCCAGACGACGCACCGTGCCGCCGTCCTCCACGATGTCGACGATGCACCAGTCTGCCAGGACGGGGACGGCCAGGTGCGCGACGTTGGCGAGCGTGCGCCGGTAGTCGATGCTCTCCGTCAAGATCATCCCCGCCTCGACCATCAGTTTCTGCCGAGCCTCGAGCCGCTTGCGCTCCGTGATGTCCCGCCCCTCGGGGACCAGGTACAGGACGTTGCCGTCCGCGTCGCGCGCGGGCGTCAGGGAGAAGTCCACCAGGGCCACGTCTCCGGAGGCCGTGCGGTGCTCGGCCTCGAAGCGGACGCGCCGCCCTTGCGCCGCCCCGGCGACGGCGTCGCGCAGGCGCTGCTGCAGATCGGGGCGATCGCGCCACCAGGGTGTGTCCCAAAAAGGCCGCCCGACCACGTCGTCGCGCGTCGCACCGATCATGTCGAGCGCCCGCTGGTTGGCTTCCAACAGGATCCTGTCCGTGGACAGCAAGCCGATGAGCTCCAGGGTGTGCTCGAACACGGCGCGCAGCCGGCCCTCGGCGTTCTCCGGCGACCGCTCGAACCGGTGTCCGCGGATACCGTCCTTTCGGGTTCGAGTGCTTTGGTCCATGGAGCTTCGGAGGGTCAAGTGGCTAGCCAAGAGCGTCTATGACGGATGCCAGGTCAAACCGCGGGTGCGGGGTTGACCGACGGCCCGAGCGGCCTCAGAAGTTGCCGATATACGAGAATCGCACCGGAAACACGTTATCCCCGGCGACCGGCACGGCGCCGGTGGCGCGGAAGACCGATCGCTGACCGACCGGCACCGCCATCCAGGGCAAAATGGCCGCGCGCGAGGCGAGACCGCGCTCGAACGCATAGTCCACACCCACCCGCGCCCAGTGGAAGTCGTAGGAAGCGCCCGCCCGCGCCGTCAACGATTGCTGGTCTGCGAAGTCGCCTACGAAGCGGGTCATGCGCAAGCTACCGGCGATCTGAAAGCGCGCAAAGGCTTGCGAGGCATCGACCTCGGTCCAGGCCCCGCTCGAGCCGCCGAGATCCGTCAGACCGCCCCCCCGCCAAGCTCATTTGGAACGACGACTGGGGCGGCATCAGGTGGAGCCGCAGACCCGAGCGCATGCCGGAGAGCCTCGGATCGAAGCTGTTGTGGGCCCCTTCGAGCACCAGGGATAGCTGCTGCGATACGGCGAGCTCGCCCCCCGCCAGCGACGCCGGGTCGGCGTTCGCGCTGCCATAAAGCCAGCTGCCGTACTCGCCTGGCAGCACGGGACGGACTGCCGATGAGCCATCGGCGGGGGCCCGCTCGCCCGCTGAAATCGTTGCAGATCCGAGGTGGCGTGGAGAAGCGGAGCGAGCACTGCCCGCCGGAGCCGACGCATGGACGGCCTCGGCACTCTGCGCGCTTGCGTTCGACGTCGACGCACTCGCGAGCACCGCTGCTGCAAAGCCGGCGGCCTTCCTCATGATCGCCCTCCGTCCCTTCCGATGCGTCGCGAGGCGAACGCGACAGAACCTGTACGCCACTTAGCCAGATCCCAACCCTCGACGCAAGATAGCGCTTCGCGGAACCAGGCGGGTGATGGTATGGTGCCCGAGCTTCTCTTTTGGGCTTAGGGGGATTCCGATGCGGGAGATGCAGGATGCACAGGGGTCGTGCGCTGATAGCAGCCTGGCGACCTGCTCGTGCACCCCTGGGGAGACGGGAGCCTGTTTCGAGACCGAGTCTGGGACCGCCATCGACTAGCCCCGGCTTGGAGGATGGCAAGGGGCCTGCAAGCTCGGCGCGCGGGAGTGCTTGCCCAACGGCACTTGGGGGGGCGTGCACCGGTGCCATCGGCCCCCACGCGGAAGACCTGTGACGGAACGGACAACGACTGCGACCTCCCCAGCGTCGAAGACCCGGACGGCCTCGACGAGGCAACCTTCGTCTGTGACGCCGACCGTGACGACCACGCGCCCGGCGAGCGACGTCATCACGCGGTCGAGGCCTGCAGGGACCCGCCCGCGGGCGCGGGAACGGCGTGCGCGGGTCAGTGGCTCCCGAACGCTTGCACGTTCGACGGTTGCGACGACGGAGATGCGGAGAAGAATCCAGACGAGACGCTCGCCGGCGCCCGGCTATGCGCACCTGAAGGACCTGTCCGGGAACGTGGCCGAATGGGAGAACGCTTGCGAGATAGCCGCCACCGTCGAGACGGCGGGCGCGACCGACGCCTGCCGCACCCGCGGCGGCTCCTACACCTCGCCGCTCGAGCTGCTCCAGTGCGACCGAGCGCCCACCGTGCCCTTGCGACGCGACGCCGTGTCCCCCGACGTCGGCTTCCGCTGCTGCGGGTGACGCCGCGGGCAGGATCCCGGGCGCGGAAGAAGCAGGGCGCGGCCGGCCCTCTTCCGTCACTCCGTCCAGCCCAGCATCCCGGCGAAGCTCAGATCCTGCGCGACGCCGTAGACCACCACGGCAGCGACCGCGATCGACAGCGCGAGCACGACGCCCCCAGACTTGCGCAAGCGCTTGAGCTGCACCCACATGACAAGGCCAGTGAGCGCCCAGATGATCAGCGTCAGCGCCGTCAAATCGGCGAACAAAGCCCAGGTGAACTTCGCGTCGCGCTCGGGTGGGAAGTGGTGCTGGGTGTGGATCGCTTCGAGCAGCTCGACCAACGGGCGCTGCCGAGGTGCGACGGCGTGCTTGCCGCGCACCTCGCCAGTGGTGAGGTCATAGAGGACGTCCCACGTGACCCCCGCCTGGTCCTGAACCTGGAAGCGGAGCTCGGGGTGCACCTTCGGGTGGGGGCGCAGCGGCCCCTTCGCCCGCCGCGGCGCCTCGGCCAAGAGCGGCGTCAGCTGCTCCGCGAGCCGGGTGGTGGAGTACCGCTCGAGCGGGATGGGCGTGTCCGATAGCGGCCGTGGCCCATCATTCGGATCGTCGGGGCGATCGGTGATCGTGGCCGAGCCGCCGCCGAGGCTGAGGATGACGACCTGCTTGCCGCCCGCGCTCGGCGCCGCGAAGAGCGGCCAGCCGTCGAACTTGGGATCGAAGTCTTCACTGAGGGTGAGGCGCTTGCCGTCCTGGTTCAGCTTCGTCACCACTTCGTTCGCGACGGCGCCAGGGTTCCACGGGGAGAACCCGGTGAGTCGCCGGACGTCGTCGCCAGCGAGCTCGCGCGTCTGCAAGCCGCGCCCCACGGTGGGATGGTTGAACGAGAGGCCCGTGATGCCGAACAGCAGCACGAAAGGCCACAAAAACAGCCCCAGGTACAGGTGGACCCTGCGGATGAGGCGCTGCAGCGGCGGCCAGACGCGCTGAGCGCGGGGACCTCGCTCGAGACGAGGTCCCCGTGCGGCGGGAGCGTTCACTTGAGCTTGACCGCCGAGAAGACCAAGCCCGGGAGCGTCACCGCGGCCGCGTCGGCGGGACCTTGCTCCGTCAGCTCGACGAACTCGGTGCTGTCGCTGCCGACGAAGACCGGCGCAAAGACGCGCTCTCCCAGGCGAAACGGCAAGACGCTACCGCCCGTCAGGGGCGCGGCCTCGATCAGCTCCAGGCTTGGCGTCGAGCCCGGCTCGAACGCCGCCCAGCCCCAGGCCGACGCGCTGGCGAGCACGCGGGGGTTGGTCACGTCGTCAGCCAGCGCCGACGCATCCAACACGCGCAGGAACGCCTGATCGTTGGGACCCAACACCAGGCTCCCAGCCGTGGCGCCGTCAGCGAGCGCCTCGAGCTCGAAGTAGTAGTCCGCGTCGAAGGTGTCGTCGCTGGTGTCGAAGCGCAGCAGGCAAGGGGCGGGGTTGTCCTGGTTGAGATGGTAGGCCGCCGATCCGAAGGCCTCGGTGGCAAGGTAGAGGAAGCCATCGTCGGCGAGCACGCCGTCACGCACGTACCCGCAGCGGCTATCTTCGACGATGGCCGCGGAGTCTGTCTCCGTATCGACGACGATCACCGCCAGGCGCTCCGATACGGCGAGCCCTTCGCGCCAGGCGGCGAAGTTGTAGAGCTTGTTGCCGTCCCACACCGGCGCAGCCGTGAAGGAGAGCGTTTCGCCCTCGTGTGCGAGCTCTGCCAGGGAGATGCTGTCGGTCACCTCCAAGCTGGTCGGGTTCCAGACGACGATTTGTGCGGTCGCGCCGTCGAAGTAGTAGGCCTTCTCGGCCGAGAGGTACTGAAATTGGCCTCCGTACTCGCCAAAGGCCGTCACGCCGCGCCCCAAGAAGCTGACCTCACCGTCTTCTTCCAGGCCGCCGCCAGCGGTCAGCGCATAGCGGGTGACGGTGGGGCCGAGCTCACCGGCGACGAACAGCAGGCCACCTCCATCGGGTCCCGTGCCGAGGGCGCGCCCTGGGATCTCCACGGCGGCGTCTTCGAGCTGGAGGGAGCTCGGATCGTCCAGCCGATCGGTGATCAGCACGTAGCTTTGGTTCTCGGTCTCCCCGAAGATCTGAGTGGTGAGCGCGTAGAAGGATCCCTCACCGCTGCCGCTTCCGGCACTTCCGGCGCTTCCGGCGCTTCCAGCGCTTCCCGCCGCGCCTCCGGTTCCGTCGCCGGAGCCACCGGTTGCCCCAGAGCCACCGGTGTTGCCATTCGAGTCGTCGCTATCGTCGTCGCCACAAGCCGCTAGAGCTAGGCAAGCCGCGCAAGCCAGGGCGAGCGCCGCGGACCATTGGTTCGTCTCCTGATACATGTTGCTGTTTCCTTTCGTCAGTCGTGTGCGATCGTGATCTTCCAGTGGTAGCTGCGTCCGGGGCGCTGCACGCCATAGAAGTCGTAAACCTCTGCGTTCGTGACGTTGCGCACCTCGAAGCTGTTGGTCATCGACAGCGCGTCGCCCTCCGACACGTGGCTCAGGGCGACGCCGTGCACGGTCTGGCTCGGGACGCGCAGCTTGATCGCTTGACTGCCGGCGCTCTCCCAACCAAGAAAAAAGCCGTGGACGTACCGGGTATTCCAGTTGAGCTCCGCGAAGTCACGCGCGGTGAGGAGCCGACGCTTGCGCAGGTAGGCAGCGAGGCCAGCTTGCATGAAGGGCCGATTGGGCAGGCGATCCCCTTCGAACATCGCCCCGGGGCCGTCCGTGGAGGTGTTGCGCGCGTCCTCCACGCCGAGGAAGAGGTCGAACCCTGCGAAGTCCCCGGGCACCGACCAGCCCGCGCCTGCGTCCAGCGCCAGGATGCGCGCTGACAGCACGTTGGCGTACTGAAAGTAGCTGCCGTGCCCGAGCAGCAGGACCAGGTCCGAGACGTCGCGCACGGCTCCGTTCAACCGAGCGCGCAGGCTGCCGATGGGCGTCGCGGCGTTGTCTACGATCAGGCCCACGTTCGCGTTGTGGCTGCGCTCGGGTGACAGCCGCAGGTTCTCGACGATCAAAGCGCCGTCTCCGAAACGCTCGTCCGCCGTCGGCAAGCGGGTCGCCCATTCGTAGGATGCCTTGACGTAGAGGCGTTCGGCGATGGAAATCCTCAGGCTGTCGCCGAAGCCCGCGTCCACGCCGTCGTCCTCGAGGCGCCGGATCTCCGAGGTGGGCAGCTTCTCCTCGCTGCGGGCAAGGCGCTGGTAAAGCTTGCTGAACGCGATGTTGGAGAGCCGCTGGCCGAAGGCGGCTTCGTATTCGAGGCCGAGCACCGAATTGTAGAGGGAGCGCTCCGCGCGCAGCGGATCGTACTCGTCGTCAGCGATCGCTCGATCCCTGCCCGAGCGTCGCACGGCGGTGGGGGCGAGAGCAAAGCGCAGCGTGTGATCGTCGGCAAGGCGCAGCGTGAGCTCGGCTCGAGCGAACGCCGCGTGCTCGAAGACGTCACGATCGATCGGGATCGAACGCGACTCTCCCGACAGCGGCAGCTCGAGGAAGCAGCGGCCATACCAGTCGTAGCGACAACGGGAGGCGTCATCGAAGAAGGTGCCCTCGTAGGCGTACCCGAGCGTCACGTCGAGCCGCGTCGCCGGGGACAGCTGCTTGACATATTGGACGCTGCCACCTCGGCTGCTCTTTCCGTAGGTGACCTCGCCGTAAGGCACGGTCATCAGCGTGTTGTGCTGAACCTCGCGGTCGTACGTCGAGGCGAAAGCCCGCAGTATCAGGCGATTGGCCCATGGCCGGTCCACGACGCCGAGCGACAGGCTGCCGCCCAAGCCGCGGTATCCATCGTGGAAGCGCCGCACCGTGGCAGGAGAGAGGCGTCCCGCCTCATCGAACACCTCGACGTCGATCGGGTAGTCGTTCTCCGCGGAATCCAGAAAGCCGCTCAACTGAGCGAAGAGGCCGCTGCCTCGGTCGAAGTGCCGCAGACCGAGGGCAAGGCGATGGGTGTCGAACGAGCCAAACTCGTAGGCGAGGCTGCCCCCGGTCTTTCGCGGATTCTGATCCGTGACCAGATGCACCGCGCCGCCGAGCGCGTCGGCGCCAAACCGCGCCGGCACGACCCCCTGATATACCTCGACGCTGTCGATCAGGCTGACCGGGACGTTGGCGACCCCGAGCGAGTACCCAGAGTACTCGAGGGGGATACCGTCGAGAAAAAACCGGACGCGATCCCCGGACAAGCCAGCCAGCGAGTAGCGGCCCGAGGAGCCAAGTCCGCCGGTGCGCTGTACCCGGAGGCTCGTGGCGCGGGCGAGCACATCGCCCAAGTCGGACGAGCCTCTGTGGTGTTCACGCAGATCCACAATCTCGACCGCGCGTGCAGAACGTCGCAGACTTTCGGCGCGCGAGTCGGCACGCACTACTACCTCCGAGACATTCTGGGGCGCTAGCGGCGGGACGGAGGGCTCCGACGAAGACTGGCGTGAGGCCCCGGAGTTCGCTTCCATCGCTGCCGCGTACGAAGCATCCGGCGGGGCAGTGGGCGGGGCGTCGGTGGTCGCGGCCTCGGAAGTAGGCGGCGGGGGCTCGCCTTCGAACTGCACTTCGTGCAGGACACGGACCGCGACCGGCTCGCCGTCGCGGAGCGCCGGAGAGAACTGCGACTGCTGGGCAACGTCGATCGCCAGAGCGTCCAGCTCGGCGCCCGCCGACGTCTCGACGCGCGTCACCACGGCCCGCCCTTCCGCATCGATAACGAGTTCGAGCACGACGCGCGCCGGAGCGCTGCTCCCGCGTCCCCCTGGTGGAAGTATGGGCCTCGGTGCGTTGATGAGCTCGGGTGGACGGACGACGGCGCGCCCTTCCCGGGCGGACGGCTCGGCATCGACCAACTCCGCGGGAGGCCTTGCTCCGGAGGGCGCCGCATGCCCCGGGGTGGTCGCCGATGTTGCTCCCAGGTAGCAAAGGACGGTGGCCGCTATCGGGAAGGATCGCACGATGATGAAGAAGCGGTGGAGGAGGACAAGGGATTCTGGTGCTGAGCGATTCCCTCGATCACTGCGGAGAGATTCCCGGTGGCTGTCGAGGGAACAGCTTTCGACAGGGGCTCCGAAGGAACTGAGGAGGTCCGGCAGGTCGCGGGGCCAGGAATAGGGGCCTATTGAATATAACTTTCAATTGCAAGAACTTCCGCGGCTGCCGGTCGGGGTGGACAAGCAGGCGTGACGGACGTCGGTTGTGTGGCTGTTTTCGACAAATTTGTGGGTTGACGGGCGAGCGTCGGGTGTGGCAAACGGTGCGAGTTCGGGCAATGCGCCGATAGATGCAGCGCCCCGTAAATGAAAATGAAAGTCAATTGCTGCCCCCCCTCCTGTGCCCGCCAGCGGCCGACCCGCGCTACTCGGCGCGCGTCGAACAGAGGTGATGTGATGCAGTCGCTACGGAGAGAAGGACTCGTGCGGCTCTGCGCCTTCTTGGCGCTCTCCATGTGCGCCTGCTCGGAGTCGGGTGACGATCATGGGGGATCGAGCAGCGGCGGAATCGGCGCGGGCACCAGCTTGAGCGGCGGGAGCGGGAACGACGGCAGCGGCGGGAGCAGCGGGGCAGGCGTAGGCGCTGCCGGTGACGGCGGCTCTCCAGGCGGTGATCGCTATGCGGTTGGCGTTTGGACAACGGATCCGAGCGGCGCGTGGGTCGGCAACGCGTTGGTGGTCGCCGACCTGACGGATTCTACGACCATCGATCTCGCCCAGGCGATCCCGTTCCAGGACGATATGGTCTATGCGACTCCGGGCGACGGGAAGGTCTACGTCGGTAGGGGTGGGGAGCCGGTGGTGGAGCGCTACGCCCTCGATCAGAAGGACGAGCTGGTCTTGGAGGAGCGCATGGGGCTCGCTCAGTACGGCATCGCCTCGGGCATGGGCACGAAGGATCCCATTCACTTCATCTCCAAATCCAAGGCCTACTTCATCGATCAGGATAGCCTGCAGGTCGAGATCTTCGATCCGGGCACGATGTCCAGTGAAGGCGTCTTCTCCATCGAGGGCTTCGAGCACGACGACTATCCTTGGCGCGGACTGAACTTCGTGCACCGAGACGGAGACCGGCTGCTGCTATCGGCCCGCTACTGGCGGGCTGACGACACCGCCGCGCCGCTGACGCGCCTGGCGATCATCGACACGACCCAAGACACCGTCCGCTTCGTCGACGATACCCGGTGCGGCAACGTCGCGTTCCAAGCTCACGACAGCGAGAACAACCTCTACCTGGCCACCCATACCTATCAGACCGGGGCGATCGCGGTCGGCGCCGCCGGGGATCCGGCGGCAGAGAGCTGCATCATTCGTATCCTTTCGGGGGCCGACGATTTCGATGGCAGCTACTACGTCAACCTCGACGAGCTCGCCGGTCGCTCGGCGGGTGGGATCATGCAAGGCCCTGGCGACGAGGCGTTCGTCCTGGTCCACGCAGGGGAGCCGCTGACCCTGGATACCTTCGCCGACGCGCAGAAGCGGACTGAGTGGGAGGTCTACCGCATTACCCTGGGCGATGAGGCGGCAACTTTCTCGAAGGTCGACGGCATCGGTCTGCAGTCCGGGTACGGCCTCGCCTTCTCGACCGTGGTCGAGGGGGAGCAAGTGCCGTTCGTCGTCTCGGTGAAGGATGACTTTAGCGCGGGCGCCTACTGGAACGCGACGAACAGCGACACGCTCGAGCAATGGCTCTCGCTGCCGGGTTGGCCCGGGAGCGCGCTCAAGCTCCGTTGAACTCGATGACTCTGTGCTCGACGCGGCGGAGAACTCCCCGCCGCCCATGTCGGAGATCGACTCGGGGAGGGGGGCGGGCTCGCCCGAAGCGTTCGGTCGGCAGCCCTGAGCCGTCCACCAGGACAGAGCCCCTGAGTCCCGCGCTCCCCCAAAGGACGAGCTAGACTGCCTGCGTGCACCCCCTGGAACACTTGGGCTACGGGCCGTTCTTTTCGTCGCAGCTCGAGCTCTACGACGGCGCCTCTGCTCTCGTTCCCGCGCGCATCGCTGCCGACCGGGGGAAGCCGGTATGAGCTCTTGGGCTGTCAGGCGAAGGGAGGGGAGCTGTCTGGCGAGCCTACGGCGTGCGACGCAGGTGCTCGCTCGGCCCACTACGGGGGATTGGGTGGCCATCTCGGAAAGTCCGAGCACCATGAGCCGCGCCTTCCGGCGTGAGTTGGGTATGCCGCTGCGGGCCTTTCGGCGTCAGGTTCGCTTCATCGTAGTTCTCCCGCGGCCCGCGGATGTCACTCCGGGCACCCTCCGACGCCAACTGCGACGGGACGGAGGTTTTCAACAGTTGGTGGACAGCAGCCGCGACTCTGGGCTTGGTGAAGGCATTTGCCCGCCGTTCCTCGCGCCGCGATCGTCGAGGCCCGAGAACCGCCTCGCCCGGCCGGGCCCTTCAGGACCTCGGCGGATTCCAAGCCTCGATCAAGGTTCAAGGCTCTTGGGGATGGGGTCCGGGGGGATTGGCTCGTCGGAACAGCGGACTTCGGCAGGATACGACTGCTTCACACAGCGTGCCTGCGGACACTGCAACGCCTCGCACGCCTCGTCGAAGCTCTGGAAACAAGTGCCTGCCGCACGAACACAGGGCCCTGGCGTGGGCGCTGGAGGAGGCGCAGTCGGTGCAGGCGGAGTCTCAGCCTCCGGTGCTCGGGGCTCCTTTCGTTCGCCGCTCCCGCACCCTGTCGCGACGAAAGCCACGGCCAGGGCCACGAGGACTAGAGCGCCGAGCGAACTGAAGGTCGCGCCGTTCCGCTCTGCGAAGCACGTTTGACACTCGAGCTTCGGCGCGCTCAACACGAAGACTCCAAAGCCGGCTCGCTGCTCTGGATCTAGAAGCACCTCATGTACGCGTTCGAACCGCTTCCGAAGTGATTGCATGAGAACCCTGACCCGTACGATATCTTCAGCGTGCTCAGACGCAAGTCGCGGCCGCGACGGCCAGTGTTGTCGCGCAGGCTGTCTGATGGCGTTGAGCGCTGCCTACGTGATGGGGATCGCGCCGTGCGCGAGGGGTCCACGAAGACGACGGCCATCGCGTAGTGTGGCAGGGACGCGCCAGACCGGCGATGACCATCGTGTAGCGGACGCGGATTCGGATCAGTCTTCTGTCAGTGCCTCCTGTTCGCCGAAAACCCGGACGACGAGCTCGCGGTCGACGACGCGGATCTTCCGTCGTCCGCCGAGCTTGAGAGCATCGGCAGAGGGCGTGTTTGATGACGCTCTTGCCGGTACCTGGCTCGCCGACGATCACGCACAGGCCGCCCTGCTGGCAATGGACGCGCAGCGTCTCCAGCACCTCCCGCTGATGGGCTAGCAGGGTCAGGTTTTCCGAGGAAAATGGGTCTTTGGCCAGACCGAAGTGCGCCCGGATCATGACGGCCC
>JAEZYZ010000034.1 GCA_023418705.1 Pseudomonadota bacterium
TCGAGCCCGCGGAGGGCACGCTCCGCTATGGCGGGCGGGACCTGTCGGCGGCGCCGGCGAGCCAGCAGCAGCGTGAAGGGCAGCAGCACCAGCGCCGCCAAAATTGCCAGGCGCAGTGACACGAAGATCAGGGTAGCGACCAGCGGCACAAGCTGTGCCACGGCGCGGGCTCCCGTCAGGGCGCCCGCCGAGACCGCCCGCTCGAGCTCTCGCAGCCGCACGGCGAGCAAGGCGCCGGGATTTCCGCCGCCGGGGGCCTGGCCCGACATCAGCAAGGCGGCGCAGGCTCGCTCCCTTTGGCTCGCGGCGATCTGGCCGCTCAGCCGGCACTCAAAAAAGCTAACTACAATCGAGGAGATAGCCTTTGCGACCGCGGCGATGATGCCGATCGCGACCACCTGCTGGGCGGAGACCGCGAGGAGTCCCACTTGCCCACCTACCCCACTTTGCCGTACAAGGGCGCCCCCAAGCCACCCTGCGGCCAAGGCCAGCCCCGCGTGCCCCATGCCGTAAACGACCATTGCGCCTGCGAGCAATGCGGACAATCGCGGCGCTCGGCGCAACTCCCAGACGATCGTGCCGTAAAAATGTCTAGTGCCTCGCTCCCGATCGCCCGCTTCAGCCGGCTCCGCCGAGTCCGACTCGGCGCGCTCAGGGGCGGGGTTTGGCCGCGGGTCTCCGCTAGGAAAAGGCCGGATTAACGCCGCTTGGTGCGCTGGCATTGGGTGCGCGGGAGCAGTCCCCGCTGCCGTGCCAGAGCCGCCGAGCGCCGCGTCGGCGCACGTAACGTCAGGGCGTCGCCAAGCACCAAAGTCTTCTCCCCGTCCACGCTCATTTCCGTCGATGGCCCGCCGCATGAGAGCCCGCATCCATCACGAACGACCCCGCTGTGGGAAGAGCCACCACGGTCTTATAGCGGAATGGAACTTGCACTTGGCGCGCGTGTCTATCTCGATGTCCCCGGCGGTACGCGCCCGCCACCAAAGCCCCATACTCGGTTGGGAGTCGGAGCTTTTTCGCTCCCAGTCGATGGAAAAAGCCCCGCTCACCAAGAAACGGGGAATCGCCTCCCCTTTTCGGCAGTTTCGCCTAGCCGAAGCCACTGATTTTTTTGCCGCGTCGCCCCGCGCGGCCTTCTGAAGCCAGTCAGTCCTCCAGCCCGGTTGAACGAACCATGTCACAAGAGAACGCCGCCCTCAACAAAAGCCACGACGAATTCGACGACGACGCGTCGGATTCGGAGGACACCTCCGTGCGTTCGCGCCTGCACGGGCTGCGTTCGGACGTCCCTCCCGACAGCACCGTCCGCGCTCCCCGGTCCGAGGCGTCTGCCTCGGAGGGCTCGCCAAAGGAGCTCGAGATCGACAGCACGACGGACTCGATGCTGTCGCGGTACTTCCGGGACATGGCCACCCATCAGGTGATGGGTCCGGACGAAGAGCTGCAGGCCGCGCAGTCCGTCGAGGAGGCGGAGATCGTCCACTGGGGCGGCCTGTTGTCCTACGTGCCGGTCGCCGAGCTCATCCTGGAACAGGTCGAGCGGGACGTGCTCACCGTGGGCGAGGAGGAGCGTCCGGACATCGCGCCGGTCGTGGAGGAGCTCCGCAAGCTGATCAAGGTGTACCGCAAGCAGCGCTCGAAGCTCCTCGCGGACCAGCAGCGGCAGTGGACGGAGCTCAGCGAAGACCTCGCCCGGCTGGTGCGCTTGCCAGATTCGGATCGGATCTGGATGGCCAACGCCTACCGCATCGCCAAAGAGTCGGTGCGCGTGTCGGCCGAGGACACGGATCGCCAGCCGCTGCCCGAGACGCCGGCCTACAAGCGCTACATGGACAAGCTGAAGGTCACCGACTTTCGGCAGCGCCACGCCAAGAACCGGTTCGTGAAGGCGAACCTGCGGCTCGTGGTGAGCATCGCCCGGCGCTACAACCGCGGCCGCCTGCCTTTGATCGACCTGATTCAGGAAGGCAACATCGGTCTGATGAAGGCGGTCGAGCGATTCGATCACACGCGCGGCTACCGCTTCTCGACCTATGCGTCCTGGTGGATCCGCCACGCGATCAGCCGCGCGCTGGCCGACAAGGGTCGAGCCGTCCGCATTCCGGTGCACATGCTCGACACGTACAACCGCGTGTCGCGGGCAACCCAGACCATCATCGCGCGCACCGGCCGAGAGCCGACGCTCGACGAGCTCGAGAAGGAGACCGGGGTTCCCAAAGAGAAGCTCGACAAGGTCAAGGATCTGTACGCCGACACGCCCTTCTCCCTGGATCGGCCGGTCGGCGACGAGGACGGGCGGCGCTTCATCGACTTTCTGGTCGAGGAGAACAACCTCTCGCCGTTCGACAACCTGGCCAACCAGAAGTGGGCCGAAGAGGTCAAGCGCCTGCTCGGCACGCTCACCCCGATCGAGAGCCGCATCATTCGCTGGCGCTTCGGCCTCGACAACGAGGACGAGCTCACGCTGAAGGAGATCGGCGACAAGTACAACCTGTCGCGCGAGCGAATCCGGCAGCTGCAGGAGCAGGCGATCGGCAAGATCCGCAAGCAGATGCGGGACTTCTGAAGCCAGCTCCGCGGTCCTCTTGAACGGGCTCCGACATCGGTCGGGGCCCGTTCGCATTTTGTGGCCGCCAAGCCTGACCAGAATTCCGGCAAAACTTGCGCCCTGACCCATCTAATCGCCTAATTTGCAGGGGAAAAGGCACGCCCCGAGCCCTGGCGGGTCAGCGCTACTGAGACAATTGCTTTTCCTGAGCGCTGGCCCTATAACCGCGCGCGACAACCTCACGCCACCCCGTGTGCGTCGGGTCCCCTCGTCCAAAGCAGGTTCGGCTTCCCATGCCCTGGCTGCGCGGGTGGACGCTGGAGCGCCCGGCGCGGAGTGTGCGCGCCCGCACCCTGCTGTGGTCCCCTCTTTCGTCGCGTCGGCAAAGTTCGCGCTCGGCTTCAGCGCCACGAACAGGTGTCGCCGCGACCCGGCGGACTCGCCAACGACACGCAGCGCTCGGGGTGAAGATCCACCCGCTGGCGCCATAAGTTCTCCCCTTTCACCGCCGAGTCGTGGTAGCGACGCCTTGCCTTCCGTTCCCCGTCCCGAGTGGCCCGGATGCTCGAAGCCACTCGCAGATCGCTCGATGAATCAACCAGGCTAGCATGCGATGAAGTTCGTATTTCCGCGCTGGGCGAACAAAACGCGACAGATCGCCGGAGTCGTGCTCGGAGTCACCCCACTCTATCTGACGGGGTTGATCTGGTACGGGGCGTCCCCGAAGACCACGGACGTCGGGTACATGCCCGAACAGCCGGTCCCGTATAGCCACGCCCTGCACGTTGGCGAGCTCGGGCTCGACTGTCGCTACTGCCACAACACGGTCGAGGAAGCAGGTCACGCGGCGATCCCACCGACGGGCACCTGCATGAACTGCCACAAGAGCATTTGGCCAGAGAGCCCGCGACTGCTGCCCGTGAGGGAGAGCGCCGCGACGGGGCAACCGGTCGAGTGGATCAAGGTCCACGACACGCCGGACTTCGTGTTCTTCAACCACAGCGCCCACGTGACCCGCGGTGTCGGCTGTGTGTCCTGCCACGGCCGGGTGGACCTGATGGTCGAGGTGTACCAGCACGAGCCGCTCAGCATGTCTTGGTGTTTGGACTGCCACCGCAACCCGGACCCCCACCTTCGCCCGCCAGAGGAGGTCACGAACATGAACTGGGCTCCTCCGACGGACGCCGCCGCGTACGGCGCGATGCTTCGGGAACAGAACAACATCCATCCCCCCACCGACTGCTCGACATGTCATCGGTAAGCGACAAGAAGTCTAGGCCGGCGTACTGGCGCAGCTTTGCTGAGCTCGAAAACAGCCCGGAGTTTCAGGAGTTCGTTCAGCGCGAGTTTCCGGCGCCGCTCGAGCTCGACCCGCCGAACTCCCCCGGTCGGCGACGCTTCATGCAGGTCATGGGCGCTTCGTTCGCGCTGGCGGGCGCGGCCGGCTGCCGCTGGGATGAGGAGAAGCTCTTGCCGTTCGCCCAGCGGCCCGAGGGCGTCGTCCCCGGCGAGCCCCGACAGTACGCCACCTCCATGGAGCTTGGCGGCGTGGCCGTGGGCTTGCGGGTGCAGAGCTACGACGGGCGGCCCGTCAAGATCGAAGGCAACCCGCTGCACCCGACCAGCTTGGGCTCCGCCAACATCTATCACCAGGCGAGCATCCTCGGCCTCTACGACCCGGATCGAAGCCATGGCGTCGTTCGGCGCGGAGGGGGACAGCGGACTCCCGCGACTTGGAGCGACTTCGAAACCTTCGCGCGCGAGCACTTCGGTGCGCTGCGCGCGAAGGGAGGGACCGGGCTCGGCATCTTGGCCGAGTCCAGCTCCTCGCCGAGCTTGGCTGCGACGAAGCGGCGGTTGCTGGCCGCCTTGCCGAACGCTCGCTGGCACGAGTTCGAGCCGCTGTCGGACGACAACGCGCGCGGCGGCAGCCTGCTGGCCTTCGGCCGGCCCTACCGCACGGTCCTCGAGCTGGAGCGGGCCGCAGTGGTGGTCACGCTGGACGCCGATCCGATCGCGAACGAGCACCCCGCTGGCTTGGTCAACGCCCGCAAGCTCATCCAGGGGCGCGTCCCCGACGACGGCACGATGAATCGCGTCTATGCGATCGAGAGCCGCTACACCCTCACCGGCGGGGTCGCCGATCACCGCCTGCCGGTGCGCGCCGAGCTGATCAAGGCGATCGCCGCGGCGCTCGACGGCAGCGTCGGTCAAGCGCTCGGCGGCGCTGCCGACTTCGGGCCGGCGCAGCCACGACCGAACGCCGCCATCCTGCAAGATCCCGAGGTCAGCAAATTCCTCGCGGTCGTGACCAAGGATCTGTTGGAGCATCGGGGCCGGAGCGTCATCGTGGCCGGCGAGCACCAGCCGCCGGAGGTCCACGCGCTGGTACACCGCCTCAACGCGGTGCTCGGCAATGTCGGCAACACCCTGCACTACATCGAGGAAATCGACCCCGAGCGTCAGGGCCACGTCGCCGAGCTTCGGCAGCTGCTCACCGAGATCGACGCGGGGCAGATCGAGACGCTGGTGATCCTGGGCGGGAACCCGGTGTTCACCGCGCCGGCGGATCTGCCCTTTGGCTCCGCCCTCGCCAAGGTCAAGACGAGCATTCACCTGAGCCTCTACGAGGACGAGACCTCCCGGCTCTCGAGCTGGCACCTGCCGCGCGCGCACTACCTCGAGTCGTGGGGCGATGCGCAGGCGCACGACGGCACGGTGAGCCTGATTCAGCCGCTGATCGACCCGCTCCTTCAAGGTCGGAGCGACCTCGAGCTGCTCTCGCTGCTCGCCGGCCAGCGCACCGATGGGCTGCGCATCGTGCGCTCCACCCATTCCGGCCTGGATGACAAGGCGTGGAAGAAGGCGCTGCACGACGGCCTGATCGCCAACACCGCGGCCGAGCGGCTCTCACCGCGGGTGCGTCCAATCCCGCCGCTGCAGTTCAACCCGCGAGAGCTCGGGGGCAAGCAGCTCGAGAACGGCCAATACGAAATCGTGTTCGCCGCGGACGCCAACATGCTCGACGGGCGCTTCGCCAACAACGCCTGGCTGCAGGAGCTGCCCCAGACGTATTCGAAGCTGACCTGGGGCAACGCCGCCTTGATGAGCCCCAGCACCGCGGCGGAGATCGGCGCCGTGGACGGTACCGTCGTGAGCGTCGCGGTGGGCGGGCGAGAGCTCATCTTGCCGGCCGTCCTGGCTCCGGGGCAAGCCGACGGATCCATCCGGATCGCCGTCGGGCACGGCCGCACGGCGGCCGGTAGGGTCGGCGGGAGCCAAGACCAAAACGTCGAGTCGGTGGGCGCCAACGCCTACCAGATCCGCAGCACCGAGATGTACTACATCGGACAGGGCGTGCGCGTCACCGCGCACGGCAAGACGCTGCACTTGCCCACCACTCAAGACGTCCACTCCATCGATCAGATGGGGCACGACGGCGTCCAGGCACGCCTGCCCATGATCGTGCGTGAGGGCACCCTCACTCAGTACAAGGCGAAGCCGGATTTCGCCCAACATGTCGTCCACCACCCCCCACTGTTGAACTTGTGGGTGCCTCCCGTCTCGTACGAGGGCCACAAGTGGGGCATGGCGATCGACATGAACAAGTGCATCGGTTGCAGCGCCTGCGTCACCGCGTGCCAGGCAGAGAACAACATCCCGGTGGTCGGTCCGAAGAACGTCGCGATGGGCCGCGAGATGCTGTGGCTGCGGGTGGATCGCTACTATCAAGGCTCGCCGTCGAACCCGCGCGTCAGCTTTCAGCCGATGCCTTGCCAGCACTGCGAGAACGCACCTTGCGAGCAGGTGTGCCCGGTCGGCGCCACGATGCACAGCAGCGAGGGCCTGAACGACATGGTCTACAACCGCTGCATCGGCACGCGCTACTGCTCGAACAACTGCCCCTACAAGGTGCGGCGCTTCAACTACTTCAACTACAACATCGACGTGATCGGCGAGACGCCGTACACGCCCACCAAGGATCCTGACGCCAAGCTCAGGTCGATGGTGTTCAACCCCGAGGTGACGGTGCGATCACGCGGGGTGATGGAGAAGTGCACGTACTGCGTGCAGCGCATCCAGAGCGTCAAGATTCGCGCCAAGAACGAGCGGCGGCCAATCCAGGATGGTGAGATTCAGACCGCTTGCCAGCAGACCTGCCCGACCGAGGCGATCGTGTTCGGAGACTTGAACGATAACAAGGCGCAGGTCGCCAAACAGCAGAACCTACCGCGCGCCTACGCGGTGCTCGAGGAGCTGAACAACCGACCCCGGACGCAGTACCTCGCCCGCATTCGCAACCCCCATCCGGAGCTCGTCTGAATCATGGCCATTCTGGGCGACGTCAATCCGTACCAAGGTGCTCCGAAGGGCGACAACCCCTTCGCCAGGATCACCGAGAACGTCTCGCGCATCGCCGAGACCCCGCGGCCGCCGATCGGTTGGTACATCGCGATGGGTGTGGCGCTGACGCTGCTCGCGATGTTCGCCGGCAGCATCGGCTGGGCCGTTTGGACCGGCATTGGCGTCTGGGGCAACATGATGCCCGTCGCCTGGGGCTTCCCGATCGTAAACTTCGTGTTTTGGGTCGGCATCGGCCACGCCGGCACGCTGATCAGCGCGATCCTCTACCTGCTCCGTCAGGGCTGGCGCACGGCCATCAACCGCTTCGCGGAGGCGATGACGATCTTCGCGGTCATCTGCGCGGCGATCTTCCCGGGCATCCACATCGGCCGCCCCTGGCTGCCGTACTGGATGTTCCCCATCCCCAACCAGATGGACATGTGGCCGCAGTTCCGCAGCCCACTCGAGTGGGACGTGTTCGCGGTCGGCACCTACGCCACCGTCAGCATCCTGTTCTGGTACATGGGGATGATTCCGGACCTGGCGACCTTCCGCGATCGCGCCGTCTCGCCGGTCCGCCGCTTCCTGTACGGCATCTTCGCCATGGGCTGGCGCGGCTCCTCGCGGCAGTGGCACCGCTACGAGCGCGCCTACTTGATCCTGGCCGCCCTGGCCACGCCGCTGGTGCTCAGCGTGCACTCGGTCGTTAGCTTCGACTTCGCGACCTCACAGCTCCCGGGCTGGCACACCACGATCTTCCCGCCCTACTTCGTCGCTGGCGCCATCTTCGGTGGGTTCGCCATGGTGGTCACGCTGGCGGTGCCGGCGCGCCAGTTCTTCGGCCTGAAGCACCTGATCACCATCCGGCACCTCGAGCTGATGAACAAGGTGATCCTCGCGACTGGCATGATGGTCGGTTACGCGTACGGGATGGAGTTTTTCATCGCCTGGTACAGCGGCAACCCCTTCGAGCAGTTCACGTTCGCCAATCGGCTCTTCGGCAACTATGCCTGGGCGTACTGGACGATGATCACCTGCAACGTGCTGTCGCCGCAGGTCTTCTGGTTCAAGAAGATGCGAACCAACGTGTGGGTCACGTTGGCCATCGGCGTCTTCGTCAACGTCGGTATGTGGTTCGAGCGCTTCGTGATCATCTGCACCTCGCTGGCGCGCGATTTTCTGCCCTCGAGCTGGGGCTACTTCATCCCCACAACGTTCGACTACATGACGCTGGGGGGCAGCTTCGGGCTGTTCTTCACGCTGTTTTTGCTGTTCTGCCGCTATCTGCCGATGGTCGCGATGGCCGAGGTCAAAGCCGGACAACCTGCTGCGCACGCCCACCCGGGCATGCCCCAGCCGGACGATCCTCACTGAGGCATTTTTGGCTCTGACGACAGAAATGGACTCAAGCATGGACGAGAAGGACAGATCGGAGGCCGCCGCATCCACGGCGCCGCTGCACGGGTTGCTCGCGGAGTACGACACGCCCGGGCAGTTGATCAGGGCGTCCCGCCAAGTGCGCGACGCTGGCTACACTCGTTGGGACACCTACACCCCGTTCCCGGTCCACGGCATCGACCGAGCGATGGGCATCAAGATGACCGTCCTGCCGTGGTTGGTTCTCGGCGCCGGTTTGACGGGCCTCGTGACCGCCATCCTGCTGCAGTGGTGGACCAACGCCTATGACTATCCCTGGATCGTCAGCGGCAAGCCGTTTTGGAGCATCCCCGCGAACGTGCCGATCATGTTCGAGCTGACGGTGTTGTTCTCTGCCATCACGACGCTCGTCGGCATGCTCGTGCTCAACGGGCTGCCGCACCCGTCGCACCCGCTCGACCTCAAGGAGCGCTTCGCCCGCTCGACGGACGACAAATTCTTCCTGCTGATCGAGGCCACGGACCCGAAGTTCGAGCTGGACGAGACGCGCGACCTGCTCGCCGCCACGACCCCGGCCGTGCTCGAGGACCTGCTCGACGACCGCGTCACGTCCGACAAGCTGCCGAGCGGCATCACGTACGGGCTCATCGTGCTCACCGTGGCCGCGGTGGTGCCGTTCGCCATCTTCGCCATGGCGCGCGAGAGCCGCTCCCGTGAGCCCCGGGTGCACATCATCCAGGACATGGACAGGCAGCCGAAGTACCGCGCGCAGCGTGCCAACGCGTTCTTCCCGGACAACCGCGCCATGCGCGAGCCGGTCGCCGGCACGGTGGCGGTCGGTCAGCTCGACACCGACGACCACTTCTTCCGCGGCAAGATCGGCGACAGCTGGGCCGCGACCTTCCCGGCGAGCTTTTCAATCACCGCCCAGACGATGGAGCGTGGCGAGGAGCGCTACAACATCTTCTGCGCGCCCTGCCACGGACAGCTCGGTGCCGGCGACGGCATGATCGCGCGGCGAGCCGACGAGCTGGCACAAGGCGTGTGGGTGCCCCCGACCGATCTGCGACAGGACTACCTGCGGGAGCAGCCCGTGGGTCAGCTCTTCGGCACCATCACCGACGGCATTCGCAACATGCCGCCGTACGGTCCGCAGATCAAACCCGAGGATCGCTGGGCCATCGTGCTTTACGTGCGCGCACTGCAGCGCCGCGCCGGAACCCGTTTGGAAGACATTCCGCCGAATGAGCGCGGAGCGCTCTGAGCGCAAATCCCTTCAGAGATTGTCATGGCAACACCCAGAGGCAAAGGCAGCGGCAAAGGCAAGAGCGAGCTCGGCAAGGGCGCGGCCCAGGCCGCGGACGCGGACAATCCCACGGCGGACAAGATCCTGCTCGGGGATCACGCGCAGAAGCTCTTCGTGAAGGCCGGGACGGTGGGCGTCATCGCTCTGGCGCTGAGCCTGTTGCTCGGTTTCACCGGCGACACCCGCCAGTTCATGCACTCCTACCTGGTGGCCTTCATGTGGACGCTGAGCATCGCGCTCGGCGCCTTGTGGTGGGTCACCCTCCAGCACCTGGTGAACGCCAAGTGGAGCGTCGTCGTGCGCCGCGTCGGGGAGCTCTTGGCGCAGAACATGACCTTGTTGGTCTTCCTGTCGCTGCCGATCGTACTGCCGACCATCCTCGGGGACTCGAGCCTGTACTTCTGGGCCGACAAGGGGAAGATGGATGCGGATCACATCCTGCACCAGAAGGCGGCCTACCTGAACGCGCCCTTCTTCGCGGTCCGCTTCATCATCTACTTCGGCTTCTGGGCAGGGCTCGCCAATTACTTCTTGGTGCGGTCCGTTCGCCACGACCAGCAGGGCAAACAGGAGCTCTTGGCCGGGATGGCGCGAACCAGCGCGCCATCGATGATCCTGATCGCGATCACCCTCACCTTCGCGGCGATCGACTTTCTGATGTCGCTCGACCCCATGTGGTTCTCCACGATTTTCGGGGTCTACTACTTCGCGGGCTGCGTGCTGGCGGTGCACGCCACCCTCGCGCTGGGCTTGATGTGGATCCAGAGCAAGGGACGCTTGCTCAAGAGCGTGCACACCGAGCACTACCATGACATCGGCAAGATGATGTTCGCCTTCGTCATCTTCTGGGCCTACATCGCCTTCTCCCAGTTCATGCTGATCTGGTACGCGAACGTCCCCGAGGAGACCGCCTGGTACAAGGAGCGGTTCGAGGGCGCGTGGGGGACGGTGGCTTGGGTGCTCTTGTTCTGCCACTTCGTGATCCCGTTCTTCGGGCTCTTGTCGCGGCACGTGAAGCGCAACCGCAGGGGTCTGGCGTTCTGGTCCGTTTGGATGTTGGTGGTGCACTACATCGACATGTACTGGCTGGTGAAGCCCAACCTGGGCGGACACCACCTGTCGATCTCGGTGCTCGATTTCACGTGTTGGCTGGCGCTCGGCAGCTTGCTCGTGGCCGCCACCGCCTATCAGGCGCGCAAGGTGTCGCTCTTGCCCGTCAAGGATCCACGGCTGGCTCAGTCGCTGGCCTTCGAGAACATCTGAGGAGGCGGCATGTCTACCGAATCCGATAGGCCGAACACTGGTGCGCTGGGCACGATTGTGGCGGTGGGAGCCCTCACCGTGATCGGGGTCACGTTCGCCGTCACCGCGCTCGTGCGCTCGGAGCTGGCGCAGGAAGAAACGACCAAGGGCACGAACGCCAACCTGCGCGTGTACCGCGATCTGACCGCCAGCTGGCAGGCAGAGCTCAACGCGGCGCCCACCTGGGTCGACAAGGAGCAGCAGCTCGTCACCGTCCCGATCGATCGCGCCAAGGAGCTGGTCTTGGCCGAGCACCTCGAGGATCGACCGGCGCAGCAGCCGCCAGCCGACGGCGAACAAACCGCCCGCGAAGAAGAGGGCGATCAGCGCGCTGACGATCGCATCGGCCCCTCCGACGGTCCCGAAGCCGTCACCCCCGAAGAGGCTCGAGGGCAAGCCACCCCCGGCACGGCACCGACCGAACCTGAGGAGCCGCAGACTCCGGGGCCGAAGCAGCCCGGCGCGGCCGGCCAGGCCACGCCGAGCCCGAAGGAGCAGGTGCCGCTGAAGCCGGCACCGAAAGGGGGCGGAGCGCCTCCGTCCTCATCGCCGGGCGCGCCGCCGCCCGCCCAACCGCGCCCGCAGCCGCCGTCGCAGGAGCAAGGGCGCTGAGCCGTGGCACACGCTGCGGATTTCGTCATAACTCATACCGTCGTGGCCGCCGATCTGACGGCCCCTGACCTGACCCTTCATCATGACCGCTCGCGCCCGAAGCCGCCGGATCCGGCCGGCAGCGCCGCGCCGACGCTGGCGCGCGCTCTCTCGCCCGCTGATGCTCGGGCTGGCGTGCGCGTGCGTGCTGTTCGTCGCATCGGTCGCGACGGCGGCCCCCGTGGATCCGGCGACGATCAAGGATCGGACCGAGCAGCTCCCCAAGCGCCTGCGCGGCATCGACGTCGAGGAGCAGCTCGAGCAGCGCCTGCCGCTCGACCTCGCCTTTCACGACGACGCCGGCCGACCGGTGACGCTCCGGCAGTACTTCGACGGCAAGCTGCCGGTCATCATCACGCTCAACTACTCCGACTGCCCGATGCTGTGCAGCCTGCAGCTCAACGGCTTCGTCGAGTCGCTCAAGGCGATCGACTGGACCGCTGGCAAGGAGTTTCGCATCCTGACGGTCAGCCTCGATCCGAAGGAGAGCCCGGAGACCGCTCAGCGCACCAAGCAGCGGTACCTGAAGCAATACGGCAGACCCCAGGCCGCGAGCGGGTGGCACTTTCTTACAGGCTCCGATCAGAACATCCACGCGCTGGCCAACGCGATAGGATTCCGCTACGGGTACAACGAGAAGCGCAAAGAATACGTTCATCCCGCAGCCATTGCGCTGACCACGCCGACAGCAACGATTGCTCGTTATTTGTACGGGATCGAGTACCATCCCAAGACGCTGAGGCTCAGCCTGGCCGAGTCATCGGAAGGCAAAATCGGATCGACCATCGATCGCCTCATTCTCTACTGTTTCCACTACGACGCGGACGAAGGGCGATACGCCCCGGTGGCGCGGAACCTGATGCGAGCCGGTGGCGCGCTGGCCGCCCTGGTGTTGGGCGCGTTCCTGGCGTCCTTTTGGCTCAACGAGTTTCGGAAAAAGAGACAGAAAGTCGCGAGTAACAGTCCATGACCTCCCTTTCGCACTCGCTCTTCAGCAAACTGGAGCCGGCCCTACCGAGCTTCCCGGAGTCGTCGGATTTCTGGATGCCGACCCAGGCGTCCACCACGAGCGGCGACGTCGACTGGCTGTACGGCGTCTTGATGTGGATCTCGACCGTGTTCGCGGTCGCCATCTTCGCCGCGATGATCTGGTTCTGCGTGAAGTACCGCTCGAAGGGTCGTTCGGCGAACGAGACCGTCGAGAAGGTGCCCGACCACAACACGACGCTCGAGATCACCTGGTCGGTGGCTCCGCTCGTGATCCTGATCGCGCTGTTCGTTTGGGGGTTCAAAGGCTACGTCGATCTGCGCACGTCGCCGCGGGATTCGATGGAGATCCACGTCACCGGACAGAAGTGGAAGTGGATCTTCGATTACCCGAACGGCATCACCGACGACGTGCTCCACGTCCCCGTCAACACCAACGTCCGCGTGGTGATCAGCGCCGTCGACGTGCTGCACAGCTTTTGGATCCCGAACTTCCGCGTGAAGATGGACGCCGTTCCGGGCCGCTTCTCCGAGGTTTGGTTCCACGCCACGGTGCCCGGGGAGTACCCGATCGAATGCGCCGAGTACTGCGGCACGTCGCACTCGGACATGTTGACCAAGGTCATCGTGCACCCGCCGGGCGGCTTCGAGCAGTGGCTGCAGACCATCGAGGAAGAGCGGCTCAACATGCCGCCGGCCGAGCTCGGCAAGCTGCTCTATCAGCAGCAGGGCTGCGCCACCTGCCACTCCCTCGACGGCACCCGCCTGGTCGGTCCGACGTTCAAGGGCATCTTCGGGAAGACCGAGGCCATGGCGGACGGGTCGCAGGTCACGGTCGACGAAAACTACATCCGAGAGTCGATCCTCGAACCTCAAAGCAAGATCGTCCAGGGCTACGCGCCCGCCATGCCCACCTTCCAGGGCAAGCTCAAGGACCGCGAGCTGACCGCCCTCGTCGAGTTCATCAAGAGCATTCAGTAAGGGAACAACATGGCCTCACCGAGCACCACGGCTGACGTCGTCGCCCCCTACCCCTCGCGGGCCGACGACAACTACCTGACCCACGACAAGGGCATCCTGTCGTGGCTCTTCACGCTCGACCACAAGCGGATCGGCGTGATGTACCTGATGAGCGTGCTCATCTCCTTCGCACTGGGTGGGCTCTTCGCGCTGCTGGTACGGACGGAGCTCTTGACCCCGGGCCGCACCATCATGGACGCGGACACCTACAACCAGATGTTCACCCTGCACGGCGCGGTGATGGTGTTCCTGGTGATCATCCCCGGGATCCCGGCGGCGCTCGGCAACATCATCCTGCCGCTCCACCTGGGGGCCAAGGACGTCGCCTTCCCACGACTGAACCTGGCGAGCTACCACCTGTGGCTGCTCGGGGCTTCGTTCCTGATCTTGTCGATGGTCCTGAGCGCGGCGGACACCGGCTGGACCTTCTACACGCCGTACAGCACGACCACGGCGACCGCGGTCATCCCCGCCACGTTCGGCGCGTTCATCTTGGGGTTCAGCTCGATTTTCACGGGCATCAACTTCATCACCACCATCCACAAGATGCGCCCGCCGGGCATGACCTGGTTCCGGCTGCCGCTGTTTCTGTGGGCGCTGTATTCGACCGCCATCATCCAGGTGCTGGCGACCCCGGTGCTCGCCATCACGCTCTTGATGCTGATCGTCGAGCGGGCCTTTGGTATCGGCATCTTCGATCCGGCGCTGGGCGGCGACCCGGTGCTGTACCAGCACTTCTTCTGGTTTTACTCGCACCCCGCGGTCTACATCATGATCGTGCCGGCCTTCGGCGTGATCAGCGAGATCATCCCGACGTTCTCGCGGCGGCGCATCTTCGGCTACAGCTTCATCGCGCTGAGCAGCCTGGCCATCGCGGTCCTGGGCTTCTTGGTGTGGGGGCACCACCTGTTCACCAGCGGGCAGTCGGTGCTGGCCAGCACCATCTTCAGCGCCATCACCTTTTTGATCGCCATCCCGACCGCCATCAAGGTGTTCAACTGGCTGAGCACCATGTACAAGGGGTCGATCCACCTCGACACGCCGATGCTGTACGCGCTGGCGTTCCTGTGGGTGTTCACCATCGGCGGCCTCACCGGCGTCTTCTTGGCGGTGATGAGCGTCAACATCCACCTGCACGACACCTATTTCGTGGTGGCCCACTTCCACTACGTGATGATGGGCGGCAGCATCACCGCCTTCTTGGGCGGGCTGCACTACTGGTGGCCCAAGGCGTTCGGCCGCATGTATCCCGAGAAGCACGGACGGATCTCGGCGTTCCTGGTGTTCGTGGGCCTGAACCTGACCTTCTTCCCGCAGTTCGTGCTGGGCACGCGCGGCATGCCTCGCCGCTACTACAACTACCTCGAGGAGTTTCAGGGGCTGCACCAGCTGTCGACCCTGGGAGCGTACGTCCTGGGCATCGGCTTCCTCTGGACGGCGGTGAACTTGCTGCTGACGTTCCGCAAAGTGCCGGACGCGCCGGCGAACCCCTGGGGCTCGGGCACCCTGGAGTGGAAGACGGCCTCACCCCCCCCCTACTACAACTTCCGCGTCACGCCGGAGGTCACGGGCGGCCCCTACGAATACGACAACCTGGTTTACGACGAGAAAATTGGCGGCTACGTCGAAAAGCGCGGCTCCGCCGCGACCGCGTGAGTATGGCATTCGGATGCCGGCTTGAGGTAAATCGCCAGAGCCCGCCGCGCGGCGGCTCTGGCGGCCCACGGGCAGCGCACCGACCACTCCGGGACGATTGAGGACTCACTGATGGCAGACACCACCTCCTCCGAGGCCGCAGGCGGCGAGCGCAAGGCCGGCCACGCGGTCGTGCACGCGGGTCACGACCATGACGAAGAGCACGGGCACGATCACGCGCACCATGCGCACCCGTACCTTCAGCACCACTTCGACACGCCCCAGCAGCAGTTCGACGCCGGAAAGCTGGGGATCTGGCTGTTTCTGGTGCAGGAGGTGCTGTTCTTCTCGGGCCTGTTCTGCGCCTACACCGTGTACCGCTCGCAGTACCCGGAGGTCTTCAACTACGCGCACTACTACCTCGACACCAACCTCGGCGCGCTGAACACGATCGTCCTGATCTTCAGCAGCTTGACGGCGGCGTGGGCGGTGCGGTGCGCGCAGCTGAACAACAAGAAGGGGCTCGTCACCAACATCGCGCTCACGATCGCGTGCGCCTGCACCTTCCTCGTGGTCAAGTACTTCGAGTACTCGCACAAGTTTCACGACGGGCTGCTCTGGGGGAACCGCTTCAACCCGGCGCATGCGGCTTGGGAGCTCCCGGCCTTCCAGGAGAAGCACCCGGAGGCCGCCGAGCTCGCTCGAAAGCTGGCCGAGCGGGCAAAGGCGAAGGACGGCGCCGCTGCCGCGGTGAGCCCACTCGAGAGCCCGCCGGACACGGACAGCGCCGGACGGCCCGCGGGCCCCGCCGCCGCGGAGGCCGCTCCGGGCGCGGACCAGGCCGCGGG
>JAEZYZ010000039.1 GCA_023418705.1 Pseudomonadota bacterium
GTCCGGGCGGAGCCGCGCGCGGGCGGGGCCGTGCTGAGCGTCGCGGAGCCGCCGGGCGGCCCGGTCGCCGCCTTCGTCGCGACCCGGCTCGGTTGGGCCCGCCGCCGCTCGTTCGAGCTCGACGCCGTCGGGGCGCGGTTCGTGGCGGAGATCGCCGGGCAGCGCTCGCTCGGCGAGATCAAGGACATCCTGCGGCGGGAGTTCGGCTGGGGCGATGCCGAGGCCCGCCAGGCGGTGGTCGGGTTCACCGCGGCGCTGATGCGGCGCGGGCTGCTCGCCCTGCAGGTCACCCGCAGCGGCGGGGCCCCATGACCGGCGACGCCATCATCCGCGCGGAGAACGTCAAGAAGCTCTACCGGATGGGCGGGGAGGAGCTTTGGGCGCTCAAGGGCATCTCCCTGGAGGTCCAGCGCGGGGAGTTCTTGGCCATCATGGGGCCGTCCGGCTCGGGCAAGAGCACCCTCTTCAACCAGCTCGGCGCCCTGGACAGGCCGACCGAGGGGCGCGTCTATTTCGACGGCCACTCCGTGTTCGACCTCGGGGAGAGCCAGCAAGCCTGGTTCCGGTGCAACAAAATCGGCTACATCTTCCAGACGTTCAACCTCATCCCCGTCATGACGGCCTTGCAAAACGTCGCTCTCCCCTGCGTGCTCAAGGGCATGCCCCAACCCGCGGCCCAGGACCGCGCTCGCGAGATCCTCGAGCGGGTCGGTCTGGGGCACCGCGTCGACCACAAACCGTTCGAGCTCTCCGGCGGCCAGCAGCAGCGCGTGGCGATCGCCCGAGCGCTCGCCAACGAGCCGGAGGTCGTCCTCGCCGACGAGCCCACCGGCAACCTCGACACCAAGACGGGCAGCGAAATCGTTCAGCTCTTGACGGAGCTGAACCGGAGCGAGGGGGTCACCGTGATCTGCTCGACGCACGACCCGAAGATGCTGGCGAGCTCGGCGCGCGTTTGCTGGATCGAGGACGGGGCGCTGTCCAAGATCACGACCCAGGGCGAGCTCGAGGTTTTGCACCCGGAGCTCGCGGCCAACGAGGTGACGGCGTGAAGGTGCTCGTCACCGGTTCGGCCGGCTCCGTCGGCAGACCCGTTTGCCGGGAGCTCGCGCGGCGCGGGCACGAGGTGCGCGGGCTCGACCGCGTCCCGACGCCCGATGTTCCCGACGCGATCGTCGGTGACATCGCCGATCCCGAGCCCGTGCACGCGGCGATGCGCGGCGTCCAGGCGGTCGTCCACCTCGCCGCCGAGCCCAACGACACCGAGTTCTCACGCCTCGTCGGGCCCAACGTCGTCGGGCTCTACAACGTGATGAACGCCGCGCGCGAGGAGCGCGTGCGGCGCGCCGTGCTCGCAAGCTCCGTCCAGGTGCATTGGAACAGGCCGCCGGGTTCTCTCCCCGCCCGCGTCGACGAAGCGAGCCCCGGCAACCACTACGCGCTCACCAAGCTCTGGGCGGAAGACCTGGGCGCGATGTACGCGCGCCGTTTCGAGATGAGCGTGATCGCGGTGCGGCTCTCCTGGCTCGTGAGAAACCCCGACGAAGCGCGCCGCTTCGTCGCGATCGACCGTAGGGAGCTGTTCTTCAGCCACCGCGACGCGGGCCGCTTCTTCGCGCTCGCCGTGGAGACGCCGGGCATCGACTACGCGGTCGTCTACGCATCGAGCATCGACGGCGCCAAGGCCTATGACCTCGAGCCAGCGCGGCGCCTGCTCGGCTACGAGCCGGAAGACCGCTGGCCCGACGGGCTCGACTTCGAGCTGCCGCCGGAGCTCCGCCGCCCCCCGGACGCGCCGTGATCCAGCTCCGAGCCGTCAACAAGTTCTACGGCAAGGCCGAGCACCGGGTGCACGTGCTCAAGGACGTGGACCTGCACATCGCGCAAGGAGAGCTCGTCTCCATCATGGGGTCGTCCGGTTCGGGAAAGTCCACGCTGCTCAACGTCCTCGGCATCTTGGATGACTACGACAGCGGCGAGTACACCCTCGACGGCCGGCTCGTCCGGGGCTTGTCCGAGCGCGAGGCCGCTCGCTACCGCAATCGTTTCATCGGCTTCGTGTTCCAGTCGTTCAATCTGCTCGGGTTCAAGACCGCCCTCGAGAACGTCGCGGTCCCCCTCTACTACCAGGGGGTCTCCCGGGCGGTGCGGCAGCGGCGGGCGCTCGAATACTTGGAGCAGGTCGGGCTCGCCCACCGCGCCCGGCACCTGCCGGCGGAGCTGTCCGGCGGAGAGCGTCAGCGGGTCGCCATCGCGCGCGCGCTGATCACCGAGCCGAAGCTGATTTTGGCGGACGAGCCCACCGGTGCCCTCGACACCGAGACGTCGTACCGGATCATGGATTTTTTCCAGGAGGTGAACGCGCGCGGCATCACCGTCGTGATCGTGACGCACGAGCCCGACGTCGCGGCGCGCACGCGCCGGTTGATCCGCTTCCGGGACGGGCGGGTCGCCGACGACGGCTCGGCGGCGCCGCCGGCCAGCACCGTGGCGGCGGGGGCGTGAGCGATGATCGAGTTCGCGCGTGAGGTCTTCGCCACCCTGGGGCGCAACAAGCTCCGGACCTTGCTGACGGCGTTCAGCGTCGCGTGGGGGCTCTTCATGCTCGTGATCCTGCTCGCTGCCGGCTCCGGCCTCGAGAACGGCGTCGAGTGGGAGTTCCGCGACGACGCCGTCAACTCCATGGCCGTGGCCGGCGGCATGACCAGCATCCCTTACGCCGGTCGCCGCACGGGACGCGACATCCACTTCAAGACGCCAGACTACGAGGCCGTGCCGCGCCACGTGCCGGAGGTCGAGCACATCACCGGGCGCTTTTATCTCTGGGGGGAGTTCACCGTCAGCCGCAAGGACAAGCGCTCCTCCTTCGAGGTGCGCGGCGTCAACCCCGGACACCAGCACCTCGAGAAGACCGAGATCGTCGCCGGCCGCTACCTGAACGAGCTCGATCTGAAGGAGCGTCGCAAGGTGGCGGTGATCGGATCGATCGCCAAGACCTTCCTCTTCGGAGAGCAGGCGGCGGTCGGCGAATACATCAAGCTCAGGGGGCTCGAATACAAGGTGGTCGGCGTCTTCGAGGACGCTGGCGGGGAGGCCGAGCTGCGGCGCATCTTCGTGCCGATCACGACCGCGCAGTTCATCTACAACGTGCCAGACGCGGTGCACCAGATCCTGTTCACGCTCGGCGACACCAGCGTCGAGCGCAGCAAGGAGATCGAGACGACCCTCCGGCACTTGATGGCCAAGCGTCACCAGTTCTCCCCAGAGGACCGCCGCGCCGTGCGCGTCCACAACAACCTCGAACGCTTCGTGCGCATCACGCGCGTCTTCACCTGGATCAACGCCTTCGTCTGGATCGTCGGCATCGGAACGTTGCTGGCCGGCGTCGTCGGCGTCAGCAACCTGATGCTGATTTCGGTCGCCGAGCGCACCCGGGAGATCGGGATTCGAAAGGCCCTCGGGGCAACCCCGGCGTCGCTCGTCGGCATGATCGTCGCCGAATCGCTGGTCATCACCGCCAGCGCCGGCTACGCAGGGCTGGTCGCGGCCGTGGGCGCGGTAGAGATCGTCCGGCGGCTTTGGCCCGAGGTCTCGATGCTGCGAAACCCCGAGGTCGACCTGACCACGGCGCTGATCGCCGGCGCGCTCACCACCCTGGCGGGCGTCGTCTCCGGGCTCGTGCCCGCCTGGAGGGCGGCCCGGGTCAACCCGATCACGGCGCTTCGGGAGGGCGACTGATGCGCGCGCTGCTCGACCTGGTGCGCAGCGTGGCGACGGTCATCCTGCCCGACACGGAGAGCTGGCAGGAGATCTGGGCGGTCGTGCGGCGGAACAAGCTGCGCGCGCTGCTCACGGCCTGCGGCGTCTTCTGGGGCATGTTCATGCTGGTCGTGCTGCTCGGCATCGGCAACGGCCTGGAGCGCGGCACCGCGCAGAGCGTGGGCGGCTTGGCGGTCCAGGCGATTTGGATCTGGCCGCAGCGCACGACCATGCCGCACGCCGGGCTCGGACCGGGCCGCCCCATCCGCTTCAAGAACGCCGACGTCGCCGCGCTGCAGGCGGTCCCCGGCGTCGAGGTGGTCGCCCCACGCCACCGCCTCGGCGGCTGGCGCGTTGGCGTGACGGTCACCGCCGGCGCGAAGACCAGCACCTTCAACGTGGTCGGCGACGTGCCCGGGCTGCTCGAGGTCGAGCCGCTGATGGTCGCAGCGGGCCGCTTCATCAATCGCAACGACCTCGACCAGCGGCGCAAGGTCGCGGTGATCGGCGAGCAGGTGCGGGACATCCTGTTCGGAGAGGGGGTCGACCCGCGCGGCCAGTACCTGCAGGTTCGAGGGATCTTTTTCCAGGTGGTCGGCGCGGTGAAGAGCCTGCAGTCCGGGGATGAAGCCGAGAAGGTGGCGGCGAGCGTGTTCGTGCCGCTGCCGACCTTCCAGCAGGCGTTCAACCAGCCGGACAGCATCGGCTGGTTCGCGCTCAAGGCCGCGTCCGACGCGCCCGCCGGGGGCACGCTGGTCGAAGCACAGGCCAAGCGGGCGCTCGCCCAGCGCCACCGCGTGCATCCGGACGACACTCAGGCGTTCGGCTCGTACAACGCGATGGAAAAGGCGCGCCAGCTGCGCGACCTGTTCGCCGGCATCGAGGTCTTCATCTGGTTCGTGGGCGCCCTCACGCTCTTGGCCGGGATGCTCGGCGTCAGCAACATCCTGCTGATCGGCGTCAAAGAGCGCACGCGCGAGATCGGCATCCGCAAGGCCCTCGGGGCAACCCCTTCTGCGATCGTGCGCCTCATCGTGCAAGAGTCGCTGGCGCTGACCTCGCTCTCGGGCTACGCGGGATTGGTCGCCGGGGTCGCGCTGCTCGAGGCCCTCCGGCACGTCGCCCTGGACCTGCCCAATGCCCCGATCAAAAACCCAGAGATCGAGCTCGGCGCCGCCTTCCTGGCCGTCGCAGCGTTGGTGCTCGCAGGCTTGTTTGCCGCCATCATCCCAGCCCGCCACGCCGCCCGCGTGCACCCGGTCGAGGCGCTGAGGGCCGAATGATGCGCCGCGCCGTCCCCATCCTGTTGAGCCTCGGCATCCTGGCGGCGTTCGGCGGAACGCTCGTGCTCTTGTACACGCGCTCCAAGCCGCCGCCCGTCAGCTACGCGACCGTCACGCCGAAGACGATGGACATCGTGAAGAAGACGGTCGCCCCCGGCGCCATCGTGCCGCGGCGCGAGGTCATCATCCTGCCGCGGGTCTCCGGCATCGTCGAAAAGCTGTTCGTGGAGCCCGGGGACTACGTCAAAAAGAAGGCCTTGATCGCCCGCATTCAAATCATCCCGGACGTCGTCAGCCTGAACAACGCCGAGGCGAACCTGAAGCTCGCCCGCATCAATTTCGACAACGCCAAGGCGGAGCTCGAGCGGTTCCGCGCGATGTTCGCTCAGGGGGTGATCACGCAGACGGAGCTCAACCGCTACCAGGTGGCGTTCGACCTGCGCCAGCAGGAGCTCGAGGCGGCCGAGAGCAACCTGCAGCTGGTGCGCGACGGTGCCTCGAAGAAGTCGGGCAAGGTGAGCAACCTGGTGTACTCGACGGTCGAGGGGATGGTGCTCGAGGTCCCGGTCGAGGAGGGCAGCTCCGTGATCGAAGCCAACACCTTCAACCAGGGCACCGCCATCGCGACCGTGGCCGACATGCAGGATCTGGTCTTCGAAGGCCGCGTCGACGAGTCGGAGGTGGGCAAGCTCGAGGTCGGGATGCCCGTGACGATCACGGTCGGCGCCCTCGAGCAGCAGACGTTCGACGGCAAGCTCGAGTACATCGCGCCCAAGGGCGTCGAGAAGGACGGCACGATCGAGTTCGAGGTGCGCGCCGCGGTGGAGCTCAAGCAGGGCATCTTCATGCGCGCCAACTACAGCGCCAACGCCGACATCATCCTCGACCGCCGCGAGCACGTGCTCGCCCTCGACGAGAGCGTGCTCCGCTTCGAGGAGGGCAAGGCCTTCGTCGACGTCGAGGTCGGTCCCCAGCAGTTCGAGACGCGCCCCGTCTCCCTCGGGCTCTCCGACGGCCTCCACATCGAGGTCCTGTCCGGCATCGACAAGGACGCCCGCATCAAACACAAGCAAAACTGAGGCGGCCCCCTCATGACGCCGGAGCGCCGGAAGCCCCTCAGGGCCTTCGGCCCACCGCGAGTCGCTGAAAACGGGCGCAATGCGTTTCGCATGATGCGCAGCGGAGGCCAGCCGTGCGGTCGCGCCAATCGATTCAAACCCGATGCCTCACTCCAACACGAGGCACGACCTCCCAAACTTCGCTTTCCCAGCCCGAACGCGAAATCTCAGCCCCCTTGCCTCACTTCAACACGAGGCACGGCCCTCCAAATTTCGCTTTCCCGCCACAAACGCGAAATTTCAGCCCCCTTGCCTCGCTCCAACACGAGGCACGACCCCAAAAATTTCGCTTCCGCGGTCCCAGCGAGGTTCGAGTGCCCACGTCTGCCGACAGTTCGAAGGCCGCCTGCCGGACGACCAGCGATCCGACAGGCCGGCGCGGCCGCGCGAGCGGCCGGACACGGGCTCGCCGCCGGTGCCGCCGAGTACCCACGTCGAGCGCGCGGTGTGCGAGAGCTTTGCGGAGGTGCTGGGCTTCGAGGCCGGCAACCCGACACTCTTCGCCGGCCCGGTCCGGCGCGCCCGACGCCCGGCACCCGCGGCGCTCGGGCTCGCCCGGTCC
>JAEZYZ010000046.1 GCA_023418705.1 Pseudomonadota bacterium
GCCGCCGAGGGCGTCGATGACGGCGTAGGTGGCGAGGCCGACCCAGGCTGCGGTGTAGGCCCCCGTGACGATTTCGGTGTACGGACTGGGCCAGCCGTCAAAGAAGCCACCGCTGGGGGCGAAGCCGCTGGTTTTGATGCCCACCCTCGCAGGTGCTCGGCAGCTGCGCTGCCTGCGCGCCTGCGGTCCCTCCCATATCCGTGCTCGGCGCGCACAGCGCGCCTGCGCGCGGATGGGAGGGACGCGTCGTGCCGACTGATGAGGGAAGGAGGAGACGGAGGTTCCGTGGGGAGCGCGGTTTGCGACGATAGCAGGAGGTTCTGGCAAGATCGCTATGATGTACGATCTGAACTCGCGGATTATGTCAACTTGACCAGTCACAAGTCATGGAGATCGCAGCCGACGAGCGGCAGCAATCCACAAGAGCGCGAAGACCGCCGGGCTCATCCATATCAGGCATGGTGGCGTGGTGATCAGGACCAGACCTACCAACGACCTGAGTAAACTCGCCGCCCTGAAGACCGGCATCCGATCCCCGAGTGGTAATCGCAAGAATTGCCAATACAGTGTCCCCAGTACCGCAACAACCACTGGGAACAGTACCCACGGCACACGTATTCCGCGTTCTCGACCCTTCCGCACAGCGGAGGCGAAGAAAACAACCCCAGCGATTGCGGAAGCAACGATCGCCCCAAGGAAGAACAGGCCGACGACAAACTCAGGGAACTCCGGCACTGGATGGACTCCTAGTCTAAAAGGTCACTTGAAAGACCATCCCATTCGGACCATTTACGATTCGCGGTGCCATCGATGGGGCGTCATGCAGATCGTAGAGATAGCCGCGGTACTCCCACGTTTCCATCGATGGCCCCGCGGGGGCTATTTTTTAGCCCTTCGCACTCCTGCTTCGGCTGGGCGTTCTCCCGGCGCAGGCGCCTGAGCTCCTCCTCCGGCGTCTCGCCTCCACGCTCAAGCCGCACCTGCTCGGCGACGTTGCCGAACTTTTTCCTCCACGCATGCAGCAGGTTCTCTGGGACGCCCAGCCCCGCTGCCACGTCGGCCACGGTGCGCTCTCCTCGAGTCTCTAGGAGCCGAACCGCTTCTCGCTTGAACTCCTCGGTGTACTTCTTCCGCTTGCGCTTTGTCTTCGCTTCCATGAACTGCTCCCGAGGATACTCTCCTCGCTGGGTGTCCAGGAAGTCGGGGGAGGCTCATCCTGCAGCTGGCCGAGGTCGGTGGCGATTGCGGCCCACTCGGTACTCTCGAACCGCCCGGAGGAAGGATGCTTGGAGGAGCTTCAGTGCGAGGCGCTGGAGCCTGCAACGGTCACAGAATGCACGGTTGATGAGGTGCTCGCCTGTGTGAGCTCGGACGGGACCGTGAGGGCGACCTTCGAGCTGGATCTCGCTTGGACGGACGGGGCCGCGGTCGGTTTTGCCAATGTAGCAATCGAACGGGATTCTGACTGCCGGAGCACGTACCACGTGCTGGCAATACGCTAGTGATACAGCCCCGTGAACATCAGGCTGAAGCCCAGGGCGGACGCCGTGACGTCGAGGTTGTCCCGATCCCTGCGCACCAAGGCGCCGTGGAGGCGCGCCAACAAGCCCGCGGACCACTCGCTGCCAACCCACCAGTCGTAGCCGGCCCAGGCGGCGCCGCCGAAGCCACGCAGGCTGCTGATGTCGTCTTTCGCCGAAGGGTTTTCGATGTCCATGCCGGCGACGCCGACGGCGCCGCCGATG
This sequence comes from Pseudomonadota bacterium, assembly GCA_023418705.1. Classification (GTDB taxonomy): domain Bacteria; phylum Myxococcota_A; class Polyangia; order Polyangiales; family Polyangiaceae; genus JAEZYZ01. Next base: position 1,746 of record JAEZYZ010000046.1, read on the forward strand.
TGCCAGCCCTGCTTCGGGTTGGGGAAGCCGTCGATGAACGGACCCAAGATCACCATGCCGACGTCGCGGTCGCCCACCGAGCGCCCGTTCTGCTCGAGCTCGAGCGAGAACGACGCGGTGCCGAGCAGGGCGCCGCCGATCGCGACCCCGGGGCTCGGGGAGCCGCCGATCATGATGTCGGCGGAGAAGGCGAGGCCGCTGCCGTCGAGATCGACGTTCCGGCTGCCGTCGTCGTCGAAATCGAGCCCCAGCGAGCCGAGGCCCAGGCTGAGTCGGGTGTAGAAGCCGTCGTGCACGTGGTGAGTGCGTTGGACGGCGGGCGGCGGAGGGGGCGTCGAGAGATCGATGCGGGCAGGCTGCGCGTTCGCCGCTTGCGCCAGCGTGAGGCCGGCGGCGAGCGCCAGGAAGGAGACGAAGGAATGTCGCATGGGATTCGAAGGGCGCGGCAGGCGCGCCGATCCTGAAGGGGATTTAGTGGTCGGCTGCCGATACGGCAAGCGCCTAGCGAATCTTCCCCGGACGGCGCGACCCGGTGCGGCGGGCCGCCGCGAAGAGCAGCGCACCCAACAACGCCAGACCCGTTCGAGCATCCGCGCGCGGCGGTCCGCCGATGCTGCACCCGTCGTCACCGCCGCCGCCTTCCGACACGCCGACCAGGCCGCGACAGGTGCCGTCGATGCAGGTCAAGCCGGCGCTGCAATCCGGCTGGACGCTGCACAGCGCTGCGCACTCGCTCGCGCCGCTGGCGGGGTCGGCGCCCGGGCCGCCGGGGGCGCAGTCTTCCGTGAACATGCAGGCGTCGCCTTGCTGGCCGCCCGCCACGCCGGGCAAGGGCGCCGGCTCGACCAGCTTGCCGTCCTCCGGCTCCGCGATGGGATCCCCGCCGGGGCGCACGGGGGGGAGGGGAGCGTCGGTCGAGCCGGTCAGCACCCAAGATGCTGGCGGGTACGCGCCCGCTTCGGCGGCCAAGAGCGCCGTGTCTCGGATCCAATCGGACCAGGCGCTGACGGCGCTGTAGATGGGCGTCGTGCATTCCTCGCCGCCCCGGGACGCGACGCCCAGGATGCGCCCGGTGGCCCCGAGCGCGGGACCGCCCGAGTCGCCTTGGCAGATGCCCGTCTCACCGATGAACTCGCTGGCCGTGATGCCGCCGCGGCAGGTCCCGGCGCTGCAAGAGATCTCGAGCCCGGCACGCCGGCGCCGCAAGCCCGCGCCGTCGTCATTCGCCGTCACCCCGTAGCCGACGGCGGTGTAGTCCTCGAAGCGTTCGGCGGGCAGATCGATGCGCGGCACGCGAATGGGTGCAAGCTCCGGCGGGATGGTCCCTTCGGTCACGAGCAAGGCGATGTCCGACCCGCAAACGTCGTTGCCGTCCGGGGGAACGAACAGGTCCGCCACGCGAAACCAAGGGGTTTCCCGGTCGAGCACGGGTTCGAACGCGAAGAAGACGTTCGACGGATCGTGCGGGGTCCCGAAGGTGGCTTCGCCGCACACCACCTCCGAGCTTGGCGTGGGGGCGATGCAATGGCGCGCCGTCAGAATCAGATTCGGTGCGATGACGGTGCCGGTGCAGAGGGACACCGCCTCGTCCACCTGGACGGCCACCGCGACCACGCCGTCGTGCTCGGTGTCGGGGACGCCGCCCTCGATCGCCCCCGAGGTCGTCGCCAGCCGATCGGGGCGCTCGGCGCTGCAGGCCAGCGCCGTCAGGGCGAACAGGGCACCACTTTGGACAAGGAAGCGTCGATTGCGGTGATGGGTCATGAGGGAGTTCCGAAGGCAAGGGGCGACGAGCTCTGGAAAACCGCGCCAGCGCCGCGCCGACGCGAATGGGACGGGAGGCAAGCAAGCGGAGTGCCGCCGCCGCCCGCGCGGGTTCTGGGCTACCATCCCGAGCCGCATGGCTGGCTCATCCGGGAAGGCTCCGGCGATGTCACGGCCGGTTCGCCGCGCGTGTGCGGGGGCGCCACGAATCGTCGCCCGCTGGGCTGCGCGGGGCTCGACCGGGAGCTCGGCGGCGTTCATCCTGCTTTGCGCAGGAGCGCTAGGGCTGCCGTGCGCCGGCTGCGCGGCGGCAGCGGTGTCCACGGAGCCGCGCATCCCGACGGTGACGATCCCGCCGGTGCCGCGAACGAAGGGGCCCCGCCCGGCGGCCCGCCCGCGAGCTCCGGCTGAAGCGCCAGCGGCCGTGGCCCGCTTGGTGGGGCAATGGGTGGGGCGCCGCCGGGGCGAGCCCGAGCGGCTACGCCTGTCGATCGACGCCGATGGCAGCTTCGCCGCGGAGCTCTCGCGGCCCGGGCAGCCGGAGTGCCGCGTGCGCGGTCGCGTTCAGCCTGAAGCGGACGTGCTCGACCTGCAGGTGCGCGATCACGACTGCGACCTCGGCTCGCTGGAGAGCTTTGGCCGGCAGCTCATCCTCCACGCCACCTCGCTCGAGCTGGCGCTTATGCCAGAAGAGCTCGGGCGCCTCCGATCGAGCAGCGATCCGGAGATGTTGGACGAGGCCTGGGTCTACGAGCGCGAGTGAGCCGCGGGTCCGCCGCGTTCGGGCCCCCGCGGCTCGGCGATGCTCAGCCGCTGGTGCGCCGTGAGCTGGTGCGCCCGCGCGTCGACCCGCTCCGGGAGCGACCGGTCGCGCCGCTCGTCTTCCGGCGCGTGGAGCTGCCGGTGGTCGCTCGACGCGTCGAGCTGCCGCGCCGCGCGGGCGCCGACGTCTTACGAGCGGCGCTGGCGCTGCTCGCCTTTCTGGACCCGGTCGTGCGCTTCTTGGTCGTCGATGCCGTTCGCTTGGTCGCGGCACCTGAGGCGCTGCGGCGCTTGGTCTGGCGCGTGCCGGTCGCGGCGCTGGTTCGAGCTTTCGATCGCGCCGTCCGCCCTCCCGAGCTCCCCGTTCGGGCGACCAGCTTCGAGAAGCGGCTCGGCCGTCCGGTGGCGGTCTGTTCCTGGTACAGAAAGGCGAGGTTATTTTTCTCGAACTTGTCGAAGAAGTCGTCCCAGCTGATCTTCTTCAGCGACTTCACGCCGGAGTATCCTGGATAGTCGATGCGCAGGATCCCTGGATCGTTCGCCGATCCGGTACGTTTGACCATCGCAGGGCAGCCGCCCCGCTTCTCGACCCAGCGACGAATGACGTCGTGATTGGTGGTGGTCTTCGCAGCACCGCCTCGTTTGGGCACGGTAGCCTCCCTTTTGGTGACCTGCTTCGCAGTGTCCAACCTTGGACTCGTTGGTGTTCCTCCGGCGCGCCAGAACAGGCGGCCGGCCATGATTTCACCAGGTTAGGCACTGGTTCGGCGTCGCCAAGTGGGAAACTTTTCGCCCCCGAGGTTGGCGGGGGGCGGCTCGGCTCAGCCCATGTGCCGGATCACGGCCTGGCCGAACTCAGAGCACTTCACCTCGGTCGCGCCCTCCATCAGCCGCGCGAAGTCGTAGGTCACGGTCTTCGCGCCAATGGCGCCGTCCATCCCGCGGATGATGAGGTCGGCGGCTTCGTTCCAGCCGAGGTGCCGGAGCATCATCTCACCGCTGAGGGTGACCGAGCCGGGGTTGACGCGATCGAGGCCGGCATACTTGGGAGCGGTCCCGTGCGTGGCTTCGAAGATCGCGTGCCCGGTGTCGTAGTTGATGTTGCCACCCGGGGCGATGCCGATGCCGCCGACCTGGGCCGCCAGGGCGTCGCTCAGGTAGTCGCCGTTCAGGTTCATGGTGGCGATCACGTCGAAGTCCTTGGGACGCGTGAGCACCTGCTGCAAGGTGATGTCGGCGATCGAGTCCTTGACGCGCAGGAGCGAGGCCAGCTTGCCGCCGCCGTGGCTGGCCTTGAGCGCGAGCGCCGCCTCGACCTCGGCGCGCAGGTCGGCCTGGGTCTCGGGCGGCGCCATGTCGTAGCCGGGCTCGATGAGCTTGGCGTTCGCCTCCACGCTCAGGTTCGGATCCTTCTCGACGTTGCCGAGGATCCACGACTCCCGCTCGGTGACGATCTGGCTCCGGAACTCGCGCTTGGCCAGCGCATAGCCCCAGTCGCGGAAGGCCCCCTCGGTGAACTTCATGATGTTGCCTTTGTGCACCAGGGTGACGCTCTTGCGGCCGGCCTCGAGCGCGTAGGTGATGGCGGCGCGCACCAGCCGCTCCGTCCCTTCACGACTGACGGGCTTGATGCCGATGCCGCTGCTGCCGGGGAAGCGGATCTTTTTGACGCCCATCTCGTTCTGGAGGAACGAAAGCAGCTTCTCCGCCTCCGGCGTCTCCGCGGCCCACTCCACGCCAGCGTAGATGTCCTCGGTGTTCTCGCGGAAGATCACCATGTCCACGTCGCCGGGACGCCGGACGGGGCTCGGCACGTTGGTGAACCAGCGCACCGGGCGCAGGCAGACGTACAGGTCCAGCTGTTGGCGCAGCGCGACGTTGAGTGATCGAATGCCCTTGCCGACCGGCGTCGTGAGCGGGCCCTTGATGCCCACCAGATATTGACGGTACGCCTCGACCGTCTCCTCGGGCAGCCAGGTGTCGAAGCGCTTCTTGGCCTTCTCGCCAGCGAACACCTCGTACCAGGCGAGCTTGCGCTTGCCCCCGTAGGCCTTCTGCACGGCGGCGTCCAGCATGGCCTGGGAGGCGCGCCAGATGTCCGGCCCCGTCCCATCGCCTTCGATGAACGGGATGATGGGTTGGTTGGGGACTTCCAGCTTGCCGGAGCTGTCCATCTGGATGCGGTCGCCGGATTTCGGTGCTTCGAAGGTTGCCATGGTCGTCGGTTGCCTCGCGCGCGGCCCGCTCGGGAGCCGGAAAAAGGTGAGGGGCACGGGTTAGATCAGCGTTCGCCGGGCGGCAACCGCGACCACGTGTCAGCGGCCGTTCATTCCGTCTCCGCCGCCTCCACGCGGTTTCGGCCGGCGGATTTGGCGCGATAAAGCGCGGCGTCGGCGCGTTGAAACAGAGCGGCCGCGTCCCCGGTCGCGTCGAGGCTGGCCGCGCCGATGCTGATGGTGACCGCGGGCAGCGCCGCGCCGTCCGGTGCCGTGACGGTGAGCCGGCTCACGAGCTGGCGCACGCGCTCCGCGGCGACGAGCGCGCCGGACAGCGGCGTCTCCGGCAGCACGACCACCAGCTCCTCGCCGCCGTAGCGGGCGGCGACGTCGGTCGGGCGGAGGCCGCCGATCACCGCGCCGGCGACCGCGCGCAGCACCGCGTCGCCGGCGGCGTGGCCGAAGCGATCGTTGAAGCTCTTGAAATGGTCGACGTCCAGCACGAGCAGCGACATCGGCGAGCCGCCGACCAGGTGGCGGCGGACGAGGCGGGGCAGCTTCTGATCGAACCAGCGTCGATTGTGCAAGCCGGTCAGACCATCCACCACCGCGTCGCGCTCGAACTTGCGGCGGAGCTTCGCGCTCTCCGTCAGCACGCTGTTGTTGGCGCGCATGCGGCTGGCCAAGAGGAGCAGCAGGTTGACGGCGAACTCGTGCGAGCTTCCAATCAGGGACCAGAAGGTGTCCTCGTCGACGGCGATCAGCTCGGCGGGCTCACTCGCGATCACCCAGGCGGACGCCGGGCGCTCGTCGATCACGCTGAGCTCTCCGACGGTCTGCCCGGTCTGCAGGTGGGCGACCGGCTCGGCGGGCGGTGGTTCGAGGTGCACCGCCAGCTTGCCGGACAAGATCAGGTACATCACCTGGTTGGCGGCGCCAGCGGCGATCAACGTGTCTCCGGCGGCAAGCCTTCGGATCTCGCAGCGCTCGAGCAGGCCGCTGACCGACTCCAGCGGGACCTGGCGCAGGATGTTTAGCCGAGAGAGCTGATCGGGATCCAAATTCGCGGCCATGGCTGAGGGCGCTCATCATAGCGCCGGCGACCGACGGAAGGTGCCCGCCACGGCGCGCTGAGCGCGCTCGATCCTTGCCTCCCCTTGCATCGGCGCGCGAACCGACCGAAAGGTGCGCCTGATGCCTACCCGAAGTCTCGAGCAAATGACCGAGTCCGCGCTGGCCGCGCTGATGACGCTGGCGGTCGCCTTCTTCACGTATCGGCTGCTCCTCAAGGGACTTCAGGGGATCGTCCGCGCCACCAACTTGCCACCGGTGACCGAGCGGCGGCTGCAGCGGGTGCTGCGCTGGATCGTGTTCGGCATCACCTTCTTGATGCTGCTGCAGCACGCCGGCATCTTGCGCAACGCCTGGGCGCTGGTGTCGGCCATGTTGGCCGCCGCGGCCGTCGCCTTCGTCGCCGTGTGGAGCGTGCTCAGCAACGTGGTCTGCGCCGTGATGATCTTGATCTACCGGCCGTTTCGGATCGGCGATCGCATCGAGATCATCGAGCCCGCCGGCGGCACGGGCCTATCCGGCCACGTCGCCGACATGAACCTGATCTTCACCACGATCTTGCAGACGGACGCCGACAACCCGGAGGACCCAGGCGTGGAGGTGCGCGTCCCCAACAATATCTTCTTTCAGAAGTTCGTGCGGAGGTGGCCGGGTTCGGGCGGGACCCGGCGCGATACGTTCTTCGAGAGCAACGCCGGCGCGCGCCGCTGAGCCAGCGTCGAGGCTCGTGACGGACCCCGAGGGCAGGCTCAATCGAGATCGGCAGACGCAGACGCGCTCTTGGCTTCCGGCGGCGTGCGCTCGACGCGGATCGCGGGCACCTTGCTCTTGGGCGCCGCGCCGTACTCCTGCAGCTTGTATTGGATCTTTCGCACGCTGATCCCGAGCACGTCGGCGGCGCGGCTGGTCGAGCCGCCCTGGGCCTCGAGCGTCTTGAGGATGGCGAACCGTTCGATCTCCGCCATCGAGGAGCCGGGGATCACGGGGGTGGAGTGATCGCCCGAAGCGGATTGGAGCTCGGGCGGCAGGTGGTGCAGCTCGATCGCCCCGCCGTCCTCCGCCAGCACCACGGCCCGTTCGATCACGTTCTCGAGCTCCCGCACGTTGCCGGGCCAGTTGTACGCGCTCAGCCGCGCCAGGGCGGCGTCCGAAATGTTCCGGATCGACTTGGCGTTCTCGGCCGCGTAGACCTTCAGAAAGTGCGCCGCCAGCATGGGGACGTCCGAGCTCCGGCGCCGGAGCGGCGGCAGGTGGACGTTGATCACGTTCAAGCGGTAGAAGAGGTCTTCGCGGAATTTGCCGTCGGCGACGAGCTGCTTCAGGTCGCGGTTGGTGGCGGCGATGACCCGCACGTCCACCTGGACGGTCTGGTTGCCGCCGACCCGCTCGAACTCCCGCTCCTGCAGGACGCGCAAGAGCTTCACCTGGGTGGACGCAGAAATTTCGCCAATCTCGTCCAGGAAGAGCGTGCCGCCGTTCGCCTGCTCGAAGCGGCCTTCGCGGCGCCGATCGGCGCCCGTGTACGCCCCGCGCTCGTGGCCGAACAGCTCGCTCTCGAGCAAGGTCTCGGCGAGCGCCGCGCAGTGCAAGCGCACGAAGGGCCCGCTGGCGCGCGGGGAGCGCTGGTGGATCGCGGCGGCCACCCGCTCCTTGCCGGTCCCCGACTCTCCGGTCAGCAGCACGGTCGCTCGGCTCGGCGCGACCTGGGCGATCGCCTTGAAGACCTGCTGCATTTCTGGGGCCGACCCGATGATGTTCTCGAACTTGTAGCGCTCGGCGAGCTGGCTGCGAAGCTCCACCGTCTCCCGCCGGAGCTTGCTTCGCTCGAGCGCCCGCTCGATGACGACCAACAGCTCGTCGGTGTTGAGCGGCTTGGTGAGGTAGTCGGCGGCGCCTTCCCGCATGGCGAGCACCGCGGTCTCCACGGCGCCGAAGGCCGTCATCAAGACGATGGGCACCTCCGGCAGCATTTCGCGCAGCTTGCGGCCGAGCTCGAGGCCGTCCATGCCCGGCATCTTCAGGTCGGTGAGGACGAGGTCCGGGCAGAAGTCGTTCAGGCGGGCCATGGCCTTGAAGCCGTCGGCGGCGGTCTCCACGGCATAGCCCTCCTCGCGAAGGATTTCGGCGAGCGCGGTGCGCGCATTGGCTTCGTCGTCGACGACCAAGATCGAACTTTTGGATTGGCCCATGTCTGTTTCCTTGTCGGCGCGCTGCGTTGCACGAGTCATGCCGTAGTGCGCGGTGCGCCTTTTTGCGGGAACGCGTCCAGGGGCCGACGGCGATCCGCGCGACGATTGCGCGGGCCTCGCGGCGGCGACGCAAATTATGCGCCTCGGGGGCATTCTGGGCAAGGCCGGGCCCGATTTGGGCGGCGCGACGCGACGGCGGCGCGTCCGAGCGCCGAAAAGTTTTGCGCCTGGCGCTACGGCCCGGTCTCGGTCTGACCCATGGCCGGCAAGTGGATCGTGAAACAGGTCCGGCCGGGGCGCGTTTCGATGCCGATGGTGCCGCCGTGGGTGCTCACCAGGCGATGGACGATCGACAGCCCGAGCCCGGTGCCGCTCTCTTTGGTCGTGTAGAAGGCGTCGAAGACCGGTGCGTCGTCTGGAAACCCTGGCCCGGTATCCTCGACGATCACCGTCACGTTGCCCTCCGAGTCAGGACGGCAGGTCTTCAAAGACAGGACGCCGGCGCCGCTCGGCGCCATGGCCTCGATGGCGTTGCGGACGAGGTTGAGGAACACCTGCCGGAGGCGCTCGGGGTCGGCTTGCACCGGGCCCACCTCGTCGTCCAGCTGCGTGACGAGCTCGATGCCGGCCTGGTTCGACTCCGGACGCACCAGCTCCGTCAGGTCCTTGAGCAATCGGTTGAGATCGACGGGCCGAAGCTCCAGCGGCTGCGGCCGCGCGAACTCGAGAAATTCGGTCACCAGGCGCGCCAGACGGCGGATCTCCGAGTCGACGACGTCGACGACCGGCAACAGCTGAGCCGGCTCGCATTGCCCTCGATCGATGCGCCGGCGGAGGACCTGCAGCTGCAGGGTGGCGGAGTTGAGCGGGTTGCGGACCTCGTGCGCGAGGCCCGCGGCGAGGGTGCCCACCGCCGCCAGCCGCTCCGCGCGGAGCGTGCGCGTGAGCATGTCCCGCTCTTCGGTGACGTCGGTGCCGAGCGCGTAGGTGACGGGTTGCTGGTCCGGTCCGGACACGGCCGCGCATTTCCAGCGCACCATGCGGTGTCCGCCTTTCTTCAGCGGCAGCCGGCGATCGCCGTCGGCCACCAGGTCCCTGCCCGGCTTGCCGAGCATCTCCGCGCGCCTGAAGCCGGTGACCCGCTCCAGCTGATCGTTCCAGAGCGCGATCCGTCCCTCCGCGTCCAGGGACAGCACGAAGGCGGGCACCGCCTCGACCAGCTCGCGATGCCGGCGCTCGGAGAGCTCGAGCCCGGCGCGGGCCTGCTCGAGCTCGCGCACCGCGCGCACCTTGTCCAGCGCGGAGTGCGCGGTGCGCAAGAGCTCCGCCGGGCGGAAGGGCTTGAGGACGTAGGCGAACGCGCCCTGCTCCACCGCCGAGATGGCGCTCTCCAGGGTCGCGTCGCCGGTGATGATGACCACCTCGACGAAGCGGCAGCCTTCCCGCAGATCGGCCACCAACCCCAGGCCGTCGCCGTCCGGCAGGCGCAGGTCGACCAGGGCGAGATCGAGGTCGTGGTTGGCGGCGCCGCAGGCCGCCATCGCCGTGCTGCGGTCGCTGGCGGTGTGGCACTCGACGTCGAAGCCGTCGATGCCCTCGAGGATCTCGCAGACGTTCTCCGCGAGCTCCGCGTTGTCGTCGACGACCAGGATGCGGGCCTTCATGGGGCGTCGGGGGTGACGGTCCGGCGCACGCGCTCGACCAGCTCCAAGAGGTCGAATGGCTTGAGCAGACAAGGGTGCTCCGGGTCGAGCCACGGCAGCGCGGACCCGATCGCGCTCAGCCGTTCCCCCGCCTCCTCTGGATAGGCCGTGACGAACAGGATCCGCAGGTTCGGATCGCGAGCGCAGAGCCGCCGGGCCACCTCGACCCCGCTCAAATCCGGCAGCCGCAGATCGACCAGCGCCACGCGTGGCAAGGAGCGCTTCGAGAGGGCTTCGCTGCCGCTCGGCCGCACGTCGACGTCCAGGCCCTCCTCGCGCAGGGCATCGGCGACGTTCTCCGCCAGCGCCTCGTTGTCCTCGACGATCAAGACCTCTCGGCTCGGGGAGATGAACGCCTTGAGCAGGGTGAACAGCCGCTCCAGGTTCACCGGCTTCTGCAGCACCTCGAAGGCGCCGACGCTCTCGGCGCGCTCGGCGGCGGCGGCGTCCATGAAGGCGCTCATCACGATCACCGGCACCGCGATCCCGCGATCGCGCAGCTTCGCGATCAAGTCGATCCCCCCGAGCCCCGGCAGGCGAAAGTCCGTGATGACGCCGCTGTAGGCCTCGCGTTCCAGGATCGGCAGAGCGTCCTCGGCCGTGCCGGCGACGCTCACGTCCCAGTCCAGGCCCTGCAGGATTTCGACCAGATTCTCCGCCAGATCTGGGTCATCTTCGACGATCAGCAGCCTGCCTTTGGCCATTTCCGCGAACCGTATGAGACGTCCTGGGGATGGGCAAGCGTTTATGGTGCGGCGGCCGCGGGCAGCGCCGGCGTGTCACGGTCGGGCACCCACAGCCGAAACACGGCGCCGCCTGGGGAGTCCTCGAGGTCGATTTCGCCGCCGTGCGCGTACAGAATCCGGCGGGACAGCGCCAGCCCGAGGCCCGTCCCTCTGGGCTTGGTGGTGAACAAGGCGTCGAAGATGCGGTGCCGGATCTCCGCCGGGACGCCGGGGCCCTCGTCGGCGACGCGGATGGTCGTGCCGCCCTTGAAGCGCGTGGCCTTGACGTGCACCCGGCCGCGGCCTCCCTGGGCCTGCGCGGCGTTGCCCAGAAGATTCGCGATCACGTGGGCGAGGTCGTCGGCGTCGGCGTCGATGGCCAGGTCCAGGTCCTCCGGGATGACCTGGACGTCCGCCGGCAGCTGGGCATGTTCGAGCGCCAGCTGCAGGATCGCGTCGACGTGGGTGCGGGTGCGGCGCGGCGGGTGCTCGCGCGCCAGGTCCAGCAGGTTGTTGATGGTCTTGCTGCAGATCTTGACCTGGTTGGCGATCTTGTCGTGGTGCTTGACGAGGACGGCGTCGTCCAGCTCGATGCGCCCCATGCGCTGCCGCATCAGGTATAGCGACGACTCGATCGTGCCGAGCGGGTTTCTGAGCTCGTGACCAATGCTGGCGGCGAGCTGGCCGATGGTCGCCAGCCGCTCGCTGGCGCGGATACGATCGATGAAGAACTCGCGGTAGGTCGCCAGCATGATCGCCAGCTCGATATCGAGGATTTGATTGACCGCGCACAGCACCTTGGAGTGTTGCTCCGGCCGGTCCGCGTAGGCGGCAAACGCCACCTCCAACAGCCGGGTGCGGATGCGATTGGTCGCCGTGAACATGAACTCCTGCGGCAACCCGATGCGCACGTGCACCCGGCCGATGCGGGCTCGGGCTTCCAGGTAGGCGGCGTCGTGCGGGCCCGCGAGCAGCGACTCCAGCCACTCGATCAGCGTGAGCTTGAGCCGTTTGATCTGTTCCCGGCCGCCGGTGATCACCGCGCGGGCGGTCGGGAACCGCTCGATGACGTCGTAAAAGTCGTCGACGATGGGGCCGAAGTGGGGTTGCGCGATGGGGTGGAAGCTCTTGAGCGCCGCCTGCATCGACGCGTCGAAGTCCACGTAGCGTTTGGCCAGAGTGAACGTGTCGTGATCCATTGCGAAACCCGTGTGGGGGTGAGGGGGAGGGCCGGGGCTCACCCGCGGCCGCCCAGCGCCGCTGCGAGCGCTCGCAGGGCGTCCACCGTGGTGAAGATCCCTACCACTTTCCCACCCTCGACGACCACCGCCGAGCCAAGCTTCCGCTCGGCCATCGCGGACGCCACCTCCGCGAGGTCGTCCCCCGGACCGGCGGTGTACACGTCTTGACTCATGGCGTCGTCGACGGTGACCCGGTTCACGTCGACATCGGGGAGCGTCTCGATCAGGTGCAGGTCCCGCTGCGAGAGCAGCCCGACCAGCTTCCCTCCGCTCAGCACCGGAAGGTGGCGCACCTGGTGGGTGCGCATCATCTCGTGGGCGGTGGCGAGCGGCTGGGTCTCGCCGATGGTGTGGATGACTGGCGTCATGAAGTGGCGGATCGTTCTACTGGTGTTGGTCATGAGGGCCTCCGCGGGTTGGTCTTTGGGGCCGGCGAGACGCCCGCGTCGTTGCAAGCGTCGTGCGCAGGGCGTTTCTGCGTGCCTTCGTCATGCAATATGCGCATTGCCGGCGTCTTGAGATCGTCGAACTGCCCTCGATGCGCAGCCCACAGAAATGCGGTCACCGCCAGCGCCGACAAAACCAGGGCCAGCGGCAGGACGAGGAAAATCACGCTCATGAGGCCTCCCGTCGCGCGCCGAAGGTCCGCGACCGGTAGGCGTTGGTCACCACCGTCAACGAGCTCAGCGGCATCAAGAGCGCGGCACCGAGCGGGCTGAGGTAGCCGGCGACGGCCAGCCCCGCTCCGAGCGCGTTGTAGATCAGCGACAGCGCGAGCCCCCGGCGAACCACGCCGAGCGTCCGCCGCGCGCCGTCGACCAGCTCCACCAGCGGCGACAGCCCCGACCGGGTCGCGAACGCGTCGGCGGCCGCCAGGCTGGCTTCGGCGCCGCCGTGCACGGCCATCCCGAAGGTGGCGGCGCTGAGCGCGGCGGCGTCGTTCACGCCATCGCCGACCATGAACACCGGTCGGCTCTGCACCAGGCGCTGAACGAGCTCGAGCTTGCGCTCGGGCGTGGCGCCGCCCTCGACGAACACGAACGGCTGGCCGAGCTGGTCGGCCAGCGCGCGCACGACCTCCGGGTGATCCCCCGAGAGCATCGCCAGCTCGTAGCCCGAGCGGCGCAGCCGCTCGAGGCTCGCGCGGGCGTCCGCGCGCGGCGGATCGGCGAAGGCGGCGACGGCCCGCACTTGACCGTCGATCGCGATCACCACCGGCGTCTGCCCCCGCGCCGCGTGCTCGGTCACGCGGCGGAGCGCCCAGCTCGGGACGGCGGCGACGCGCCCGGTCACGAACTCGAACGCTCCCACGAGCACCTGGTGTCCGCTCACCTGCGCGCTCAGACCACCGCCAAGGGTGTGGCCGATCGCGCTGGCGGCGGGCAGGGTCTCGCTCTCACAGGCCTTCCGGAACGCCGCGGCGATCGGGTGCGTGGCGTCCGCTTCGGCCGCTGCCGCCAGCCGCTTGGCCTCCGCGTCACCGTGGAACGCCACGAGCTCGAGCCGGCCCTCGGTCAAGGTGCCGGTCTTGTCGAAGACCAACAGCCCCGGCTTGGCGAGCCGCTCCAGCGCGTCGCCGCCCTTGAGCAAGATGCCGGCGCGCGCGGCCTTGCCGAGCGCCGCGCTGACCGCCAGCGGCGTCGCCATCCCGAGCGCGCACGGGCAGGTCACCACCAGCAGGGCCACCGTGTGATCGATGGCAAGCGCGGGATCCACCCGCAGCCACCCGAGGAGCGTCGCGAGCGCCGCGAACAGGACCGCCATCACGAAGATGCCGGAGAGCCGATCGGCCATGGCGACGATCGGCGCGCGCCGGCGCGCGGCCTCTTCGACCTGAGCCAGAAGCTGCCCGACGCGCGTCTGTGGTCCCGAGCGCTCGACACGGACGCGCACCCGCGCGCTCAAATTCACGCAGCCCGCGTGCACCGCCTCGCCCGGAGCGACCACCTCCGGCACCGACTCCCCGGTGAGCAGCGCGTTGTCGACCGCCGAGCGACCCTGCAGGATCGTGCCGTCGACCGGGATGCTCTCGCCGGCGCGCACCTCCACCACGTCGCCCGGCCGCAGCGCCTGGACCGGCACCTCACGCACGCCGTCGCCCTCGACGCGGCGGGCGCTGTGCGGTGACAAGGCGTACAGCAGATCGGCGGCGTCCCGCGCGGCGACCTGTTGGCGGCGCTGCAGCCAGCGGCCGATGAGCAGCAGGAAAATCAAGGTGGTGACGGTGTCGAAGTAGACGTCCCCTCGGCCGCTGAAGGTGTTGAACGCTCCCCAGACGAACCCGGTCACGATGCCGATGCTGATCGGCAGATCCATGTGAGGGGTGCGGGTGCGCAGCGCGCCCACGGCGCCGCGATAGAAAATGGCCGCCGACCAGAGCACCGACGGCAGGGTCGCGAGCAGGCTCCCCCAACGCAAGAGCTCGAGGTGGTCGCGGTCCATCCCGGAGAATGCGCCGCTGTACATGGCCAGCGCCATCAGCATGGCGTTGCCCGCGGACGCTCCGGCGACCGCGATGCGGGCGAGCAGCCGGCGATCCTCCTTGCGGCGCACCTCCCGCTCGTCCAGACCGTGCTGCGGGTGGGGGCAGTAGCCGAGCGCGTCGAGCGCGCGGGCGATGGCGCCGAGCGAGATCTTCGTCGGGTCCCAGACGAGCTCCACGACGCTCCGCCCGATGTCGAGCGTGGCCTGCACCGGGGCGTCCACCACCAGGCTCACGCGCTCGACCAGCCAGACGCAGGCGGAACAGTGCACCCCTTCGACGTAGAGCTGCGTGCGCAGCAGGCCGCCGGGCTCCGGACGGCAGTAGAGCTCGCGAAAGGCTGGATCGTCGAAGTCGGAGAAGCTCTTGCCGGTGGACGCGGCCTTCCTGCCGGCGTCGGCGTCGCGCAAGCGGTAGTAGTCCGACAAGCCGCTGCGGGAGATCACGGCGTGCACCGTCTCGCAGGCCCGGCAGCAAAACTGCAGGTCGGACTGCGCCACGAGCAGCCCGGGCGGCACCGGCAGGCCGCAGTGGGCGCAGGCGACGGGCTCGGCGGGAGGGGTGGGGGCGAGGGCGGCCGCGGCCATGGTGCTCAGTGATGGCAGGTCGCGCCGGGCGCGGGCTGTGGCGACGGCTTGGCGTCCTGGGTCAGGAGGTTCACGCTCTCGCGCACGGCGTGCGCGCTTTGGGCTGGCAGGTTGACCCGGGCGAGCAGCGTCCAGAGCCCGACCGCGAGCAGCGCCAGCGCGGTGAGCGTGGGCACATGGCGCCGGAGCGGGGACGAGAGCACGCGCACCGCCAGGCCGACGCCGAGCAGCGCCGGCACCGTGCCGAGCCAGAAGGCCGCCAGCAACAGCGCGCCGCGCGCGGCGCTCCCGGTCCCGGCCGCCAAGAGCACGAAGCCGTACAAGAAGCCGCAGGGCAACAGCGCCGAGCCGAGCCCCAAGAGCAGCGCGCGGCGCCCGCCGCTCCCCTGGCCGTAGCGCTCGAGCGCGCCGCTGAGCCACCTGGCCGGAGCGGCGCCCAGGCTCAAGCTCGGGATCCGCGCCCCTTGTGCCTGCAGGAGCAGCAGCAGGCTCCAGAGCACCATCGCGCCGCCGGTGATCAGGGCCGCGACGCGCCCGACGCCCGCGAGCTCGCCGGCCAGATCCAGCGCCGCGCCGGCCGCCCCGGCGAGCGCGCCGAGCAGCGCGTACACCACCAGCCGCCCGCCGTTGTACAGCAACACCGGCAGGGCGGCCGAGGCGGAGCGCGCGCGCGGGTCGCTGCCGGTCGCGAACGCCGCCAGGCCGCCGCACATCGCCGCGCAGTGCAAGCTGCCGAGGAGCGCGGCCCCGAGCGCAGACAGGAGCGTCGAGGGGGTCAACGGGCGCTCCCGGCCGAGACGTCGAGCCGCTGCACGTCGGTGAAGCGGACCCCGTCTCGATCGACCACGAGCCGCAGCTCCCACAGGCCAGGGCGCACCCGGCCGAGCTCCCCCTGGTAGGTGCCGGCCGCGGTCTCCTTCAGGCGGCGCTCGAGCCGATCCGCAGCCCTTGCGTTGTGGAAGGCGATCAGCGAAACGTTTGCGCCCGTGACCGGCTGACCTTGCCGGTCCTGCACGCCGAGCGTGACCTCTACCGCGCCCGGCGCACCGCTGACGCGGCTCTGCACGCTCCAGCCGAGGCGGGCGTTCTGTTCGACCTGCGCGCGGTGGGCGTCCCAGCCGACCGCCTTGGCGTAGTAGTCCTTTTCAATCGCAAAGGCGGGATCGCTCTGGGCGATCACGAGCAGCACCGAGAGCCCGAAGACCATCGCGCCGAGCAGCCCGACGGGCAGCAGCCACCACAGGCTCTTCGCCGGGCGGGGCGGCAGTTTTTGCGCCGCGTGGTTCATGCGCGGGGCGCAATGCAGTTATCGAGCCAGGGTGGTTCGCGCCGTCTGTCGAGGCTGACCGGGCCTGCCCTGCGGCCAAACTCGCAGCGCGCGCCGGAACAGCTTTTCGATCTCTCCCACGACGAAGACCACCGCCGCGGCCGCCACCGCCAAGAGGGCTTCCTTGGCGCCGAGCGCCTCCGTATCGAAGACGCCGTGCAGCACCGGCAAGTACACGGCGATGGCTTGAAGCCCGAGGGCCACGCCGAAGGCACCGAGGAGGCGCCAGTTCGAGAACACGCCGAGCTGAAACAGCGAATAGCGGCGGGAGCGCGCGGTGAAGGCGTGGAAGAGCGGCGACAGCGCGAGGATGGTGAAGGTGGCCGTGCGCGCCGTGGTCAGGTCCCCTGGGGTGACCAGGATCGGCCAGAGCGCGAAGCTGACCAGCCCCAAGATCGCCATCAAGACGCCGTAGGCGGAGAGCCAGTACAGCTCGTGCCGTTCGACCAGGCGGGAGTCGGCGGCCCGCGGCGGCTGATCCATCGGGTCTTCTTGGGTGGGCTCCATGCCGAGCGCGAGCGCGGGCAGGCCGTTGGTGATCAGGTTGATCCACAAGATCTGCGTGGGCGTCAGGATCGGCGGCCAGCCCAGCATCGCGGCCGTGAAGACCGCCAACACCAGGCCCACGTTGGCCGAGAACAGAAAAATGATGAAGCGCTTGATGTTGCCGAAGACGACCCGGCCCTCCTCGATCGCGCTCACGATGGTGGCGTAGTTGTCGTCGAGCAGCACCATGTCGGCCGCTTCGCGGGTGACGTCGGTCCCCGCCTTCCCCATCGCTACCCCGATGCTGGCCGCCTTGATCGCCGGGGCATCGTTGACCCCGTCGCCGGTCATGGCCACGACGCGGCCGAGGTGGGTCAGCGCCTCGACCAAGCGCAGCTTGTTCTCCGCGGTGGCGCGCGCGACGACCCGGATCTGCGGGGCCCTCTCCCGGAGCTCCTCGGCGCTCAGCCGATCGATCTCCGGGCCGGTGATGGTCAAGGCGTCCGACTCGGCCAGGCCGAGCTCGGTGGCGATGGCGCGGGCGGTGAGCGGGTGATCTCCGGTGATCATGACGGTGGTGACGCCGGCCCGCCGCGCGAGCTCGATGGATTGCTTCACCTCCGGTCGCGGCGGATCGGCGATGCCCACCAGCCCCGTCACGGTCAGCTCCGACTCGAAGGTTTTCAGCAAGGCATCGCGCTCCAGCGCCTCGAGCTCGCGCGCCGAGGTTTTCCGCGGTGGGCTCTGGGCGATCCCGAGCACCCGCAGCCCGCGGGCCGCCCAGGACTCGATCACCGCGTGCAGCCGCGCCCGACGTTCTTCGTCGATCGGGACGGGGCGGCCCGCGGCGTCCAGCAGCCGCTCGGACCGCTCGATGATCCCCTCCGCCGCCCCGTGCACGTAGCTGAAGGCGGCGCCATCCTGCTCCACGACGACGCTGGCGAGCTTGCGATCGCCGTCGAACGGGATCACCCGGACGCTCGGCGGCAGCTCCAGGTGGCGGCCGAGCTGTTGGTGCAGCTCGAGCAGCGCGGCGTCCGTGGGGTCCCCGACGAAACCCTGGCCGTCCTGCGCCGGCTGAGCCGCGGGCGCGAAGGCGGCGCCGCGCGCCAGCTCCGGCAGCGCGCCAGCGAGCTCGACCGCCTCGTCCCCGGCGCCGACCAAGCGCGTCTCGCCGTCGTCCCGCTCGACGCGGAGCTCGGTCCCGCCTGCATACAAGCGACGGATCACCATTCGGTTCTGGGTGAGCGTGCCGGTTTTGTCGGTACAAATCGTGTCGGCGCTGCCGAGCGTCTCGACCGCCGCCAGCCGGCGTACCAGCGCGTGGCGCTTGGCCATGCGCTGCACGCCGAGCGCGAGCACGATGGTCGTGATGGCCGGGAGGCCCTCCGGAATGGCGGCCACCGCCAGGCTGACGGCCGTGAGCAGCAAGAACTCCGGAGGTTCGTGGAGTCGGAGCCACCCCACCAAGAAGACAACCGCGCCGACCCCTGCGCAGGCCATTACCACCGCCCGTCCGAACTTGTGCAAGCTCTGCTGCAACGGCGTTTCGGGGGACTGCACCTCGCCCAGCAAGGTGGCGATGCGACCGAGCTCGGTCCGCATGCCCGTCTGCACCACCACGCCGCGCCCGCCGCCGCGCGTCGCGTGGGTGCCCATGAACGCCATGTTGCGGCGGTCGGCCAGCGGCGTCTCGGCGTCGAGCGGATCGACGGTGTTCTTCTGAACGGGCGCTGACTCGCCGGTCAGCGCCGATTCGTTCACCAACAGGTCGGACACCTGCAACAGCCGCAGATCGGCCGGAATGCGATCGCCCTCGGCGATCAGGACGACGTCGCCCGAGACGAGCTGGGCCGCGGGCATGCGCGTCCGGACGCCGGCCCGCAGCGCGGTGCAGTCCGGCGCGCTCAAGGCGCGGAGCGCGCTCAGCGCCCGCTCGGCCTTGCGCTCCTGAAAGAAGCCGATGATGCCGTTGAGCAGCACGATCACGGCGATCGCGATCGGATCGCCGAAGCGGGCCAACACCGAGTCGTCCCCGTCGGGTTCCAGGAAGGACACCACCAGGGCGATGACCGCGGCCGCGATCAACGCGAGCACGGTGATGTCGGTGAACTGGCGGAAGAACTGGAGCCAGGCGGAGGTCTGCCGCTTTTCGACGATCACGTTGTCGCCGTCGCGCGCCCGGCGGCGTTCCGCCTCGTCGTTGGTCAGCCCGCGTTCCGCATCCGTGTGCAGAGCGGCAGCCAGGGCGGTTATGTCGCGGGCGTGTTCCGGTGCTGTCGTCGGCGCAACCACGCCGCCATACTAAGTCCGGTTCGGGGCACTCGGTGCGCCCGAACTGCGCATTTTTGACGCGCTGGGGGAGCCGCTACGGCATTCCTTGCGGCCACCGCCGCCGTGCGCACCGTCCCCGCAAGGGGGCTCAGAGCGGCGGGTTTTCGCCAAACCAGCGGCGCTCGGCGGCCGTAGGAGCCCTCGAACGGGCCGGCACGGCTCTTGCGAAGGGGCGCGCTCGATGACCGCCCGTGTGGAGTCGTTCACCTACGACGACAAGGTTGTTCGCCAGTTCGCCTTCGCGACCGCCATCTGGGGCGTGATCGCGATGGGTGTCGGCGTGTGGCTGGCCTTCCTGCTGGTCATGCCGGCGCTCGGATTCGACTTGCCGTACCTGAGCTTCGGCAGGCTGCGCCCGCTGCACACCAACGCGGCGGTCTTCGCCTTCGCGGGGAACGCGATCTTCGCCGCCGTCTACTATTCGAGCCAGCGGCTCTTGAAGGCGCGCATGTACAGCGACAAGCTGAGCGCGTTTCACTTTTGGGGCTGGCAGGCCATCATCGTGGCGGCGGCGGTGACGCTGCCCTTGGGCATCACGCAGTCCAAGGAGTACGCCGAGCTCGAGTGGCCGATCGACGTCGCGATCACGGTGGTCTGGATCGCGTTCGCCGTCAACCTCTTCGGGACGATCGCGCGCCGTAGGGAGCGGCACATCTACGTCGCGATCTGGTTTTACATCGCCACGATCGTCACCGTCGCGATCTTGCACGTCTTCAACAACCTGGTCCTCCCCGCCGGCCTGTTCAAGAGCTATCCCATCTACGCCGGCGTGCAGGACGCCTTCATGCAGTGGTGGTACGGCCACAACGCCGTCGCGTTCGTGTTGACCACCCCCTTCTTGGGCTTGATGTACTACTTCCTGCCCAAGGCCGCCAACCGCCCGGTCTTCTCGTACAAGCTCAGCATCCTGCATTTCTGGTCGCTGGTCTTCATCTACATCTGGGCGGGTCCCCACCACCTGCACTACACGGCGCTGCCAGAGTGGGCGGCCACGCTCGGCATGTTGTTCAGCGTGATGCTCTGGATGCCGTCGTGGGGCGGGATGATCAACGGCCTTTTGACGCTGCGGGGGGCGTGGCACAAGGTCGCCGAGGATCCGGTCCTCAAGTTCTTCGTGGTGGGCATCACGTTCTACGGCATGGCCACCTTCGAGGGGCCGATGCTCTCGATCAAGAGCGTGAACGCCCTGAGCCACTACACCGACTGGACCATCGCGCACGTCCACAGCGGCACGCTCGGCTGGAACGGCTTCATGACGTTCGGGATGCTGTACTGGCTGGCGCCGCGGATCTTCCAGACCAAGCTGTGGTCCAGAAAGCTCGCCGAGATCCACTTCTGGATCGGGTCCCTCGGTATCTTGTTCTACGTCGTCGCCATCTACACCGCCGGGGTGACGCAAGGCTTGATGTGGCGCGCCTTCGACGAGACCGGGCGGCTCGCGTACCCCGACTTCGTCGAGACGGTCGTGCGCGTCATCCCGATGTACTGGGTGCGGGCGTTCGGGGGCACGCTCTACTTGACGGGCGTCGTGCTGGGGCTCGTGAACCTGACCATGACCTGGAAGGCGCGCCCGAAGGCCTACGCGGAGAGCGTTCAGACCGCCCCCGCGCTGGGCGCCTACGTGGGGCCCGAGCCGGCCCTCACCATCCCCCGCCACGCGACCCAGGCGTCGATCGCCTACAAGCTGCGCTACTTCGCCGAGGCCAACTGGCACCGCGCCTGGGAGCGTCGGCCGCTGAAGTTCACCGTGTTCGTGACGGTGGCGGTGGCCGTGGCATCGCTCTTCGAGATCATCCCCACCTTCCTGGTGCGTTCCAACGTCCCCACCATCAGCTCGGTCACCCCCTACACCCCGCTCGAGCTGGCGGGTCGTGACATCTACGTCGCCGAGGGTTGCTACAACTGCCACTCCCAGATGGTCCGCCCGATCCGGGCGGAGACGGAGCGCTACGGCGAGTACAGCAAGCCGGGTGAGTTCGTCTACGATCATCCGTTCCAGTGGGGATCGCGCCGCATCGGCCCGGATCTGCACCGCATCGGCGGCAAGTACCCGCACCTCTGGCACGTGCGGCACATGCAAGATCCGCGGTCGACGGTGCCCCAGTCGATCATGCCGCCGTACGCCTGGATGCTCGAGGCGCCGCTGCCGTTCGACGAGATCCAGGCCAAGGTGGACGTCATGGCGATGCTCGGCGTGCCCTACGGCGAGGCGGTCAAGGACGCCGAGGGGATGGCGCGGCGCCAGGCGGCGAGCATCGCGCGCGAGATCGAAGCCCAGGGTGGGCCAGCGGATCTGGGAGACAAGCAGATCATCGCGCTCATCGCCTACCTGCAGCGGCTCGGCACTGACATCAACAAGTCGGCACCGGACACCGGCTCCGGCGACGGCAGCCTGCAAGCCGGTCCGGCGGCCCCCCAAGGCGCGGGCACCACCGTGACCATCAGCACCACCCAGAAAGGCCAGTGAACGTGAAGCTCAGCGACGTGATGAGTGCGATGAACTTGGCCAGCTACGCCGAGGTCGCGCTGCTCCTGTTCTTCGCGGCCTTCATGGCCGTCGTGATCTGGGTCTTCAGGCAGAGCAACGCGCGGCACTGGGAGTCGGCGCGGGAGATGCCTCTCGACGACGAGCATCCCCAAGAGCCGCGCAGCAAGGAGCACGCGACATGACGACCGGCTCGACCGCGCCCCAACCCAACGATCCTGCGGCTCCCCAGCCTGACGAGCCGGTGATCGACCACGAATACGACGGGATCCGAGAGTACGACAACCCGATGCCCCGCTGGTGGGTCAACATCTTCTGGGCTTCGTTTCTGTTCTCGGTCGGCTACTTCTTTCACTTCCACCTGTCCAAAAAGGGGGACGGCTGGGAGCGAGAATACGCCCTCGAAATGCAGGAGCACCGGGCGGCGGAGGCGGCGCGCGCGCTCGGCGATTCGGTGAGCGAAGCGTCGCTCGGCAAGCTGATGGCGGACACCGCCATGATGAAGGATGCCCGCGAGATCTACGCCCAGCGCTGCGCCGCGTGCCACGCCGACCAGGGGCAGGGTCTGATCGGGCCCAACCTGACCGACGACTATTGGGTGCACGGGGACGGTTCGTTGATGGCCATCCACCAGGTGGTCAGCGACGGGGTGCCGGCCAAGGGCATGCCCGCCTGGTCTCGCCAGCTCACGCCGGTCGAGCTCCGAACGATCGTGGCGTTCGTGGGCTCGCTGCGTGGGAAGAACGTCGCCGGTAAGGCACCGGAGGGGAACAAGATCGGCGCCGTGGTTCCTACCGGATCGAGTCACCATGCCAGCGCCCCGTCGGAGTGAGCCCAGCGCCCCGCGCCGCGCCGCTTCATGGGTAGCACCGGCTGCGAGCGGCGCGGATCCGGCCAAGCTCCACGCGGGCCCGCCGCCGGCCCCGCTGGGGGTTTTGTCCACGCTGAACGCCGACGGCAGCCGCAAGCGCATCCGCCCCCAGCTCTACAAGGGCCGCTTCGAGAGCGGGCGGCGCTGGCTCGCGTACGCGCTGATGGGGCTCTTCATGGTCCTCCCCTTCGTCCGGGTCGGGGGCAAGCCGCTCGTGCTGCTCGACTTGCCCGCGCGCGAGTTCACGCTGTTCGGTCGCACGTTTTTGCCGACCGACGGCGTGCTGCTGATGCTGCTGCTACTCTGCATCCTCTTGGCGGTCGTCTGGGTCACGGCGCTGATCGGCCGGGCGTGGTGCGGCTGGGCTTGCCCCCAGACGGTCTACCTCGAGTACCTGTTCAGACCCATCGAGCGCCTCATCGAGGGGGACCGCCCGGCGCAGCTTCGGATCGACGGGCGCAAGACGCCGTCGCCCCGACGTCTGCTCAAGTATGCGGTGTTCGCGCTGCTCTCGGTGGTCGTCGCCAACGTTTTCCTCGCCTACTTCGTCGGCGTGGATCGACTGGCGCGCTGGATCGGGCAATCGCCGCTGGAGCACCCGACGCCCTTCTTGGTGATGGGGGTGACCGCTGCCCTGATCTTCTACGACTTCGGATTTTTTCGCGAGCAGATGTGCTCGGTCGCCTGCCCCTACGCGCGCCTGCAGGCGGTGCTGCTCGATCCGCGCTCGCTGATCATCGGCTATGACGAGCGCCGGGGCGAGCCTCGCCATCCCGGCAAACCTCGGGACGGCGACGGCGATTGCATCGATTGCAGCGCCTGCGTCCGCGCCTGCCCGGCGGGCATCGACATCCGCGACGGATTGCAGATGGAGTGCATCGCTTGCGCTCAGTGCGTCGACGCTTGTGATTCCATCATGGATCGCATCGGCAAGCCCCGCGGCTTGATCCGCTACTCGTCGCAAGCGGCGCTCGAGACCGGAAAGCCCACCAAGATCTTGCGGCCCCGGGTGCTGATCTACTCGGCGGTGCTGGGCGCCCTCCTGCTCGCGCTGGTGGTCGTCGGGGGGAGCACCCGCGAAGCCGACGTGACCGTCTTGCGCGCGGTGGCGGCCCCCTTCAGCATCGACGGGGACCAGATCCGCAACCAGCTGCGGATCAAGATCGAAAACCGCAGCTCGAGCGATCGAGCCTACCGGATCGAGCTCCTCGAAGGCGCTTCCTTGTCCCTGATCGCCCCGGAGAACCCGCTCCGGGTCGCCGCCGGAGCGCGCCAGACGACCAGCGTCTTCGTGCTGGCGCCGCGCGCGAGCTTCACCGCCGGCCAGCGCCCGGTGAGCTTCCGCATCAGCGATGGTCAGGGCTTCGAGCAGCGCGCAGATTTTCAGCTGCTTGGCCCCTGATCCCGCGCCGCCGGCCGGCAGGCAGGGGAAAACTGCCCCCGGTGGGGCGGCGCTTGCGCCATACTTGGGCCCGGCCGAAATTTGTGCGCGATCGAGCGGCGCCCGCTGCCGCCGGGGCGCGACGAACCCCGGGATAGCGAGGCGGTACAGGCCGTGCAACCGGCGGGCTCGCCAGGGAAGAAGAGAGGTTTTGCATGGATCAGCCAAAGGCATTCGTATTGGTCGTCGGGATCGACTACTCGGAGCTCTCGGCCCACGCGCTCGAACGGGCGCTCGAGCTGGGGAAGCGGATCCCACGGACCGAGCTGCACGTCGCGCACGTCGCTCGGGCCATCGGCCCGATGCTGCAGGTCGAAGCCCTCGATGAGGTGCTGACCCTGTCGACGGAGCAGGCCAGCGACTACCTTCTGAAGTACGTCGAACGGAAGGTGGAGAGCTACCGGCAAGCGCACCCGAACGCGGCGCTGCCGACTCGGATCGTCACCCACCTTCGGATGGATGAGCCGGCAGAGAGCATCGCGCAGCTCGCCTCCGACGTGGAGGCGGACCTGGTCGTCGTCGGGACGCACGGCCGCCGTGGGCTCCGGCGTCTGCTCGTCGGATCGGTGGCCGAGGCCGTGGTGCGGCTCGCGCCGTGTGCGGTGCTGGTCGAGCGCCCCCGCGATCAGGCGACCCAGGCGCGCGTCCCAAACATCGAGCCCCCTTGTCCGCGCTGCATCGAGACCCGGAAGGCGACCGGCGGCGAGCAGCTCTGGTGTGAACAGCACCGCGAGCGCCACGGGCGACCGCACACGTACCACTATCTCGATCGCAACGTTCAATCGAGTGAGAACTTGCCGATGACCACCCCGCTCCGCCGCTGACTTTCGAGATCCGCGAGCCCGCCGAGGCGGCCCGGGTCCGAAGGCATGGGCGGCAAGGCCGTCACCGGCGCCAGGGCGTCCCAAGAATCGCCGGTCCCCCAGCGGCTGAGAAGGGATGCTTGAGCGCGTTTCAGCGACGGCGGCCGCTTGCGCCGCACCCCGAGCGGCCAAAACCTGCAGATCGAATGGTCGAAGCGATCGGCTGGATGAGCTCCGCGATCTTGGTGTTCACGATTGGCCACCAGGTCCACAAGCAATGGAAGGAGGGACAGAGCGACGGCGTGTCGCGCTGGCTCTTCATCGGTCAGGTGGTGGCCTCGACGGGCTTTACCGTCTACAGCGTGCTGGTCGACAACTGGGTGTTCGTGGTGACAAACTCGCTGATGTTGTGCAATGCCCTGCTGGGCTTCGGGATCGTCGTGCACCACCGCCGGCGACAGCGCACCGGCCGCCGGCAAGCGACGGTGTAGCCGGCCCCAGCTCGCGCGCTCAGGCGACCAGCTTGGCGGCGGCGATCCGATAGGTTCCTGACGGGGCTCGATGCGCCGAATGCCCGCCGCCCGCGACGCCTCCGAGGCGCGCGTCGAAGGCGATCAGGTTTTTGAGGAGCTGTTCGGCCAAAAAGCAGGCGACGATCTCCGACCCCGCCTGCCGATCGGCGAGCTGCTCGCGGAAGGCCTGCAGCAGATTCTCGATCTTGTTCCAGGCAGCGCGTTCGTGGCGATTGGCCGCTTCGAGGCGGATCCCTGCTTCTCGTCGGGCACGCTCGAAGTGTTGGAGCATCCGGCTCAGGTGGGTGGCGATGGATGTGCGATTGGGCATGTGAGCTCCCCGAGGCTTTCGATTCCCGCGACCTTGGTTGGCCGGTCCCCCAATTGCACTGGTCGTGCCAAGGCCCCGGCGTGTCCACGGTTCCGCGTGGCTCGATCGATCTCGGGCGGCCAAGCTCTGCCACCGCGCGCTGGTGGCTCGGAAGGGGACCGCGCCCGGCGGCTTCGAGGCGCGCAGCGCTTGCGCGAGCCGTCGCTGCGTCGGTAAGCGCTGCACGGGTCGGCGGGCGCGGGGCTGCTCGTCGCTTCGAGTCGGGCTCGAGCATCGCCGGCGCGGGTGCTCGTGGTCCTCGCCCTCGCCTGACGGCGGCGCGGCCACGGCACCGATCGCTCACTCGGCGGCGGCGCTGACGGCCGGGCCCGTCACTCCCGCGATCTGCTGAAGGGATGCCAGGTCGTGCACGGTGAAACCGCCCCGATCGGTGCTCACCAGACCTTCCCGCTCCCAGCGCGTCATCCAGCGGATGGCGGTCTCGAAGGAGGTGGCGATGAGGTCGGCCAGCTCTTGGCGGGTCAGCGCGATGGGAACGCGGGAGCTGCCGTCATCGTAGTCGTCGCCGAAGCGATCGTAGAGCTTGAGCAGCAGCGTGGCCAGGCGGGCCTCGACGGGCCCCGCGCTGAGCACGTCGATCTTGTCGTGCAGCATGCTGATGTTCTCCTCGACCGCGGCGATGAGGTCGAGGGCGAACCTGGGACTGTGCTCGATCGCCGCCAGCGCCGCCTGGCGTGGGATGTCGATGATCGTCGCCGATGGCGTCGCCACGATCGCGGTCGTGGGGTACGGCGCGCCCCGCAACACGGTCAGGTCGCCGGCGGTGCCCGGAGCGCCGTAGAGACCGAGCAGCGCGTGGCGGCCCTTGGTCAGCGGCCGCAGCACCTTCAGCAGGCCGCTCCGAAGCACGGTCAAGCCGAGCGCTTGGTCCCCCGCGCACCACACCCGCCGGTCACGAGGCAAGGTGCGGGTGACCGCGGCTTGCGCGAGCCGATCGAGCAGGGGTGCCTCCAGGTGGGAGAAGGCAGCAGTCCGTCGCAGCACCTTGCGTGTGTCCATGCAACTGGCGGCGTGCAAGCGGCGTTCCCAGCTCGGTGATAGTGCGAACCAGGGCTTTTCGGCGTGCGCCTGCGAGCGGCGCGGAAAAGCCTGCGCGACGAGCCGATCCCGGGCGCACCAATTGCCGCGTTCGTATTCCGTCCGCAGCCAAAACCACGAGGTCGAGATCGGCGGTCCGGTCCCGTCACGGCGGAGGGCTCGCGCTGCCTGCGACGGCTAGCGCACGACGTCGAGGTAGCGGCGCGCGTAGCTCGCCTGCTCCTCCGGGACGTAGTCGGGGGGCACGTACGCGCAGAGCGGATCGGACGCCAGCAGGCTCCCCGTCATGGCGTAGGCGCGAGCTCGAGAGCCGCCGCACACGGCGCGGTACTCGCAAGCGCCACATTTACCCGTCAGGGCGTGGGGGTCGCGGAGCGCGCGAAACACGGGGTGAAACCGATACACCGACAGCGGATGGTTGGTGCGCACGTTGCCGCAGCTCACCGGTAGAAACCCGCTCGGGTAGAGCTCACCGAGGTGCGAGATGAACAAGAAGCCGCGCCCGTCGTTGACGCGGAGTCCATGGCTGCCGTGCGTGCCGTGGCTGCGGGAGGCCTTGCGCTCGATCAGGATGCGCCGATAGTGAGGCGCGGCGGTCGTCTTCACCGCGAAGGGCTCGCGGTCGGCGATGTCCGCGAGGCGGCCGAGCGCGTCTTCGACCAGCGCCGCGTCAGGGACCATGCGGCTCTGCGCCCGCCCGGTAGGGACGACGAAGAACACGCTCCAGAGCACGGCCCCGGCCGCGCGCACGACCGGGGTCATCGCCTCCAACCATTGCAAGTTGCCCGCGTGGATCGAGGTGTTGATCTGGGTTCGGATACCGAACCGGCGGGCGTCGCTCAAGATCCGGAGCGACAGGTCGAAGCTGCCCGCGACCCCGCGGAAGGCGTCGTGCCCGGCGGCGTCGGGGGCGTCGATGCTCACCGCCAGCCGGGACAGGCCGGCCTTCCCGAGCTGCTCGATGAGCTCGGTGGTGACGAGCGGTGTGGCCGACGGGGTGAGCCCCATGTTCAGGCCGCGCCGGCTGCCGTGGGCGATGAGCTCGACCAAGTCCTCCCGTTTGGCGGGATCCCCGCCGGTGAGCACGACCAGCGGCACACCCGCGTCGGCGAGCGTATCGAGCAGGCGCTTGGCTTCCTCGGTGTCGAGCTCGCCCGCCGAGCGGTCGGGGCGGGCGCTGGCGCGGCAGTGCTGGCAGGCCAGATCGCAAGCCTGGGTCGTTTCCCAAATGGCGATGAAGGGACGTTCGTCGATGCGAGCCATCTCAACCTTCCTTGGCGTCCACTCGTGGACGGAGCAGCATGGGCGAGAACACGAAGAGGTACAGGCCGAACGCGAGGCTGAATAGCAAGCCCGAGGCCACCCAGAAAATGAGCCCTTGCATCGGCCAGAGCAGCGGGCCGGCGACCCGCGCGACGGCGGCCAGCACGATGGCGTGGAACGCGACGCGGGTCACCGGATCGATGACGATCATGCGGCCGGTGTGGCCCAAGCTGACCCGAGCCATCATGCCGAGCGTCAAGCCGCCGATCGCGCCGACGCTGAGCGCGTGCAAGGAGATGGCCGGGGGCACGCTGCCGAACAGCGCCGCGAGCCCCTTCAGCAACAAGCCGAGCACGATGAAGCCGTGCCCCACGTGCAAGATCCAGAGCAGCGGGTTGGAGAGCGCCGCGAGGGTGCCCCAGCGCGCCGTCCGCGCCAGCGCGACGCTCGCCGTGACGAGCGCCAGCCATCCGACGGCCGCGCTCCCCGGCCTGAGCGCCTCGGCCAGCGTGAGCGCGGCCATCGAGAGCCCCGCCAGCCGATCGAGCGCGGGGACCGAGCGGATGCCGTCGCGTCCCGTGGCGTTGCGCGTGAACATCGGGATCACCCGCCCGCCGATGAGCAGCATGAGCAGCGTGAGGACGTTCACGGCCAGGTAGGCGCCGGTGGTCCAGGGGATGCTCACGAGCCCGGCCGCCGCGGCGTGCATCGACACGTTGCCGATCCAGAGCGCGAGCAGCACCACCAGCAGCACGTAGTTGCGGCGGCTGCCGCTCTTGACGATCGGCACGCCGACCGCGACCCCGACGGCCGGCAGAAAGGCCAGGTCGACCGCCGCGACCAGGGCTCCGGGGAGGAACGCCGCTGCCGCCATCGCCACCCGACCGAGCGCCCAGAGCCCCGCCAGCGCGAGCAAGGAGCGGCCGACGGCCGTCTCCCGCTTGGTCCAGTTCGACGCCGCCGTCAGCAGAAAGCCGGCGACGACCGCCGTCGCGAACCCGAAGATCATCTCGTGCGCGTGCCAGAAGTACGGGCCCGCGGCCCCGCCCAGCGGGAGCAGCCCGTTCAGCACGAGCAGCCAGGCGAGCACCTTGCCGGCCGCGAACACCGCGGCCAACAAGAAGAAGGGCCGGAAGCCTTTGCGCAACAGGGCGCCGCCGGAGCGCGCCTGCGAGTGGTCGTCGCGTGTTCTCAACCCAACCAGTGTGCTCATTCCAGCGCTCCTTCGGCGCGACGCCCCGGCTGGGACACCCCACGGGCCAAAGCAAGACACGCGCCACGCTCTCCGAGCCGCTCGCCGACGCTCCGGCGCCCCGGGGCCAGCGCCTAAATTGCGCAGGGGGTCCGGGGGGGGCGCAGTTTTCTCGCGACTTTTGCGGCCGTCCTCCCGGGCGCCTCGGGTCGGCGGCCGCGGCGGTTCCCGTCCGCGTGGCGCGTGATAGCTTGCGCCGCGTGAAAATCGTCGACGCCAAGGTCAACGTCTGTTCGCCAGGTCGCAACTTCGTCACCCTGAAAGTCACCACCGAGGACGGCCTCTACGGGCTCGGCGACGCGACACTGAACGGCCGCGAGTTCGCGGTCGCCAGCTACCTGAACGACCACGTCATCCCGCTGCTCATCGGCCGCAACGCCGAGCAGATCGAGGACACCTGGCAGTACCTGTACAAGGGGGGGAGCCCGGGGAGCGGGCCGAGCAGGTCCTTGACGTAGCTCGGCCCGAGGCGACCGGCGGGGAACACCTTCACGAGCGGCGCGCCGGCCCGCGTGGCAGCGACGATCTCCGTCGGCGTGAAGCAGCCGGGCACCCCGAGCACGCCCGCGTCCCGACAGGCGTCGAGCACGCCCGCGTCCAAGATCGGCGAGACCACGAAGCGGGCTCCGGCGGCGATCACCCGGCGGGCTGCCGCGGCGTCGAGGACGCTGCCCGCGCCCGCTTGGACGCTGGCACCAAACCGCTGCCCAGCCCAGCGGATCACGTCTTCTGCCTCGGGGACGGTCAGGGTCACCTCGACGGCGCGGATCCCGCCGTCGATCACCGCCTCGACGAGCTGGCAGGCCCGCTCGCGGGAGTCGGCGCGCAACACCGCCACCAGCCGCGCCGCGCCGAGCGCCTGCAGCGCCGCTTCGACCCCGCTCACGCCGCCTCCGGGCGCGAAAAACCGAAGTACTCCACGGCGTTTTGATAGCAGATGCCTCGCACGAGGCGGTCGACGAGCTCCGGATCGCTCGGCAGGCGGCCGCGGTCGACGTCCGAGCCGAGCAGGTTGCACAGGATGCGACGGAAGTATTCGTGCCGAGAATACGAGAGGAAGCTGCGCGAGTCGGTGACCATCCCGACGAACGTGGAGAGCAGCCCGTGATGGGACAGGGCCTCGAGCTGCCGCTCGATGCCATCGCGCTGGTCGAGAAACCACCACGCGCTGCCGTACTGCATTTTGCCCCGCACGCGGCCGTCCTGATAGTTGCCGATCATGGTGGCGAACAGCTCGTTGTCGCGCGGGTTTGCGTTGTAGAGGATCGTGCGGGCGAGCTGGCCCGCGCGATCTAGACGATCCA
Organism: Pseudomonadota bacterium; assembly: GCA_023418705.1. GTDB lineage: Bacteria > Myxococcota_A > Polyangia > Polyangiales > Polyangiaceae > JAEZYZ01. The sequence continues at coordinate 31,993 of JAEZYZ010000046.1, forward strand.
AGAAGCGAGCGAGCGGCTTCGCCTGCGGCGCGTCGCCGATCGAATCGAAGCCGGTGTTCGGGCCGATGGCGGCGAGCATCCGCTGGTTGTTGTTGCGCAGCGCGCCGAGGTGAAACTGCTGCGCCCAGCCGCGCCGGTGGTTCATGCGAGCGAGCTCGAGCAGCATGCCGGAGCGGAGCGCCGCCGCCTCCGCGCCCCGCAGCGACTGGCCCCCGCGCAGCTTCGAGAACAGCCGCGCGAGCTCCGCGGGGGCGGCGTCTTCGGCCTCGATGCGCTCGAGCCCTTGATCGGACAGACGGCAGCCGCGGTCGTGGAAAAACTGGTGGCGAACATCCAGGGCCTCGAGCAGGCGCTCGAGACCCCCGATGTCGAGGTTCGCCGCCGCCCCGAGCCGATCGACCCAGGCGTTGAAGGCCGGCGCGTCCTCGACGCCGAGGGCCGCATCGGGGCGCCACGTCGGCAGCACCCGCACCGCCGTCTGCTGGCGGGCCAGGTGCTCGTGATGATCGAGCGGATCGGTGGGATCGTCGGTGGTGCAGAGCACCTCCACCTTGAAACCCTCGACCAGGCCGCGCGCTCGAAACCCGTCGTCCTGCAGGCGGGCGTTGCACAGCTCGTACACCTCACGCGCGCTCTTCGGATCGAGCAGCCGCCGAATGCCAAAGGGGCGCTTCAGCTCGAGGTGCGTCCAGTGGTAGAGCGGGTTGCGGAGCGTTGCCGGAACGGTCGCCGCCCAGGCTTCGAACTTCTCCCAAGGGCTCGCGTCGCCGGTGCAGCAGCGCTCGGGGACGCCGGCGGCCCGCATCGCGCGCCACTTGTAGTGGTCACCGTCCAGCCAGAGCTCGGTGATGCTGGAGAACTGGTGATTTTGCGCGAGCTCGGCGGCGGGCAGGTGGCAGTGATAGTCGACGATCGGCAGCTTCCGGGCGACGTCGTGGTAGAGCCGCCGGGCGGTCTCGCCGTGCAGCAAAAAGTCCTCGTCGAGGAAGCTCGGCGCCGTCATCGCCGCACCCGCCCGCTCGCGTCCCCGCGCGCGAGCCGCTCGACCTCGTCGATCTGCACATGGTTGAAGTCGCCCGGGATGGTCTGCTTCAGCGCGCTGGCCGCGACCGCCAGCTCGAGCGCGTCCTCGGGCGGTTTGCCCTTCAAGCTCGCGTAGATCAGGCCCGCGGCGAAGCTGTCGCCCCCGCCGATGCGATCGACCAGCCGCACCAGGTAGCGGCGGCTCCTGACGAGCCGATCTTGGGCGGCGTCGAACAAGAGCGCGCTCCAGCCGTTCTCGCTGGCGGACAAGCTCTCGCGCAGCGTGACCGCGACCTGGCGGAGCCCATACTGGCGAGCGATCTCCCGCGCCGCGCCCTGGTACGCGGCGACGTCGAGCGCACCTCGCGAGAGATCGGTGCCTCCCAGGTCGGCGCCGAGCGACGCCTTCAAGTCCTCTTCGTTCGCGATCAAGACATCGGCGAGCTGGGCGAGCGGCTGCAGGGTGGCCTGCGCGGCCTGCTCCGTCCACAGCTTGCTGCGGTAGTTGAGGTCGAGGCTGACGGTCACCTTCAGGTCTCGGGCGGCCTTCAAAGCGCGTTCGGTCCAGGCGGCAGGCCCGGGCCCGAGCGCGGGGGTGATGCCGGTGGCGTGCAACCAGCGCGTCCCGGTGAGAACGCGCTCCCAGTCGACGCTGTCCGGATCGATCTCGGCCACGGAGGAGCCGGCGCGGTCATAGACGACCGTCGAGGCGCGCTGCGACGCACCCGTCTCGGCGAAGTAGATGCCGAGCCGCGGGCCGCCGAGCAGCACGTCGCCGACGTGAACGCCTTCGGCGCGCAGGGCGCGCAGCGCCGCTCGCCCGACGGCGTTGTCCGGCACCCGCGTGACGTAGTGGCTCTCGACGCCGAAGTGGGCGAGGCTCACCGCGACGTTCGCCTCGCCGCCGCCGAAGCTTGCGTGGAGCGCCGGCGACTGCAACAGCCGCTCGAACCCAGGTGGGCTGAGCCGCAGCATGATTTCACCGAAGGTGACGACCTTCATCTGAACCTTCCTTCGCGCAGAGGGTCGGGGCGACCCCGGCAACCTCACTGATTGACGCCGCTCGCCAAAAATCCGCCGTCGACCGGGATCACGGCGCCGGTGACGAAGCTCGCGGCGGGCGACGCCAGAAAGATGGCGGCCCCCTGCAGCTCCTCGTGTTTGCCAAAGCGTCCCGCCGGTGTTCGCAGCAAGAGCTCCTGGCCGCGAGCGGTCCCGTCGAGCAGCTTCGCGTTCAGATCGGTCCTGAACACACCGGGCGCGATGGCGTTGACCGACACGCCGTGGCGCGCCCACTCGACCGCCAGGGTTTGCGTGAGCGACACGACCGCGGCCTTGCTGGCCGAGTAGGCGGCGACCTCGTAGAACGCCACGAAGCTCGAGAGCGAGGCGATGTTGATGATGCGCCCGTAGCCGCGCGCGATCATCGAGCGCCCGAAGACCTGGCAGCACCGCAGCGTGCCGTTCAGGTTGGTGTCGAGGATGGCCTGAAAGCTCGCGTCGTCCAGCTCGAGCGTCGGCCGGCGCTCGGTCCGCCCCGCGCAGTTCACCAGGATATCGACCTTGCCGTACCGCTCGAGCACCGCCTGGCAGAGCGCCTCGATGCTCTCACGCCGGGTGACGTCGGAGGTGAGGCGCAGCGCCGGGCGCCCGGCGCGCTCGAGCTCGGCCGCCACGGCCTCCACCTGTTCCGCTCGGCGCGAGCTCGCCACCACGTGGGCGCCCGCCGCCGACAGCCCGAGCGACAAGGCGCGGCCGATGCCGGTGGTGCCACCCACGACGACCGCGACCTGATCTTTCAGCGACAATGTTTCCAGCGGCATTCCGAAGTCGTCCAAGCCCCCTCGCGTCGCCACGCGGAGCTGCATCTGGCGCGCGATCGGCGAGGGCTTCGGCCCTGGAATACTCCGCACGCTGCCCGCCGGCAACCGACCGCGGCGCTGGCGGAGAGACGCGCGCTATCTTAGGGGCCGAGGCACCTTGGGACGGCCGAGGGCACACTCCAGCTCGGCGCGATCCCAGTTTGCCTTGGTAGCGGCGGCTTCGTAGGTGGACTGTAAGAACTCCAGCAGCGTGGCCTCCGGATCTTGGGACGCTCGGACGGCGTCGTAGGGCAAGAGAAACTCCCCGAGCCGGTCGTCGAAGCGGGCGGCCGCCGGCTTCACCGCGGCGCTCTGAAAGCCATCTGGAGCCGGGTAAGCATAGGAATAGAACATCGCCTCCTCGACGCCGTTGCCTCCCGGCCAGAAGCCGGCCGACGACACCTCGTGGCTGTACGCCTCGCGGGTGACCGCGTCCGGCAGGTGCGGGACGCCTCCTGGGTGGAGCGGAGCCCTCCTGCCGGAGAAGCGCGTCACGGCCAGGTCGAACGATCCCCAGAAGAGATGCACGGGGCTCACCTTGCCGACGAATGAAGTGCGGAAGCGCTCGAACACGCGCTGAATCCAGATGAGCGCTGCGTGGAAACGCTCGACGGCCGCGGCGTCGTACTCCCGCCGGCGGGTGTCCGCCGCGAAGGCGATCGGATTGGGGACCTCATTGGGGTGCCCGTGGACCTCGGGCGAGCCCCCCACCGCCGCGATGAGGCGCCTCGTTCGGTCGAAAAACTCGGCCACGCTCATCGGCGCGAGCGCAAATGCGTCGGTCGTCCCGTCTTCGGCATACGCGACCAGGCGGTGAGCCTGGAAGTCGAAGTCGAGCGTGGTGGTGCGGCCATGATCCGGGATCATCCCGGTGGTCAGACCCCGCGGCGTCACGTAGAGGGTCGCGTGCCACGAGTGGTTGACCCACGGCGCGTGCGCTAGGCGGTACTTGCCGACGATCTGAGTCCAGAGATGCAGCGCCGAGGCCGTCTCTTGCCATTGCGCATACGGCAAGGGAGGCCACGGAGCGACGGGAGCGTTCAGGGATGACATAGCGACGCCCCAGGTTGGGGTGTGCCGCCCGAACGCGCAACCGAGCCTAGCGATCCGCTCGGGGTTTCACCGAGATGATCCCGAGGGAGGTCAATACACCTGCTGGCATTGGTTGCTGATGCAGGCGATCGTCCCCTGCGGCGGGCAGGGGGTACAGAGTGCGGCGGTGCAGTCGCGCCGGCACTCGGCGGGTGTCATGCGAGGTTGATCGACACCGCTCCAGCAGGCGCCGGCCTCGTAGGTGCGGACTGAGACGGCCTCCGGACAGGCGCAACAACGGTCCGTGCGGATCGCGAGCTGGCAGTCGGCGTCCTCGGAGCAGAACTCCGGGTCCGGCATGCAGGTCGGGCAGCAGCGGCCGTCGAGGAGCTCAGGTCGGTAGCCGACCGGACATTCGATGACGCCGCAGTCGACGAGCGAGCAGTCCGGTGGCTCCGGGCGGGGGCCTTCCGGCAGGCAACCGGCGCAGCACGCGCCTTCGGGCAAGCCCGCTCGGTAGCCCGGGGGGCACTCGGGCGGGAAGCACGTCACGCCGGCGCAGGTGGGGTGCGGCGCTTGGTCGGGGACGCAGCTCGGGCAGCACTGCCCCGGGGGTTGTTCGAAGTGATAGCCGGAAGCGCAGGCGATCGGGCCGCATCCGGGAGCGCCGCCGCAGGCCGCGCCCCCGCTGCCGCTCGGAGCAGCTCCAACGCCGCCGGTGGAAACCGCGCCGCCGATGCCGACCCAGCCGCCGTTGCCGCCGGTGGCGACCCCGCCCGAGCCAGCCGCCCCCGTGCCCGCGACGTTGCCAGTCCCGCCAACGCCCACAGCGCCCCCGGTGCTGCCAATGGCGCCCGATCCTCCCGCCGCCGCAGACGCGCCGCTGCCGCCGATCCCGGCGCCCGCGCCTCCCAGCGGCTCGGCATCACCGCAGCCAAACAGGGCGATCCCGATCGCCAGCCAGCCCACCCGGCGCCATTGCAGTGTCAGCATGGCCAAAGTCTACAGCAAGCAACGCGCCAGCCGACCGTCTGTCCCAAGTATTCGATTCCAGCCAGCATTGCGATCGCCAGCGCGGGGCACGGGCGGCACAGCCTGGCACAGGGTCGGGCACGACGATCTTGGTGAGCCGTCGCTGCGACCCGCGATGCAGTACCCCAGCGCGACGCCCGTTCGCCCGCACGCGTCAGCGACCTCGAAGCTGCGGGTCCCACCTCAACCCCTCGATAGGAGCCAGGTTTTGGACAAATTTCTCCTATTTCGGCGCGGCTACGGAGCTCGGGAGGGCTTGGCAGTGGCACCCGCTGGTCTAGCTCGGGATGCCGAGCGCCTGCGCGATGGCGGCCGCTGGCATGGCGCCGCTGACGCGCTTGGACTCCCGCCCGCCCTGAAACAGCACCATCGTCGGCAGGCTGTGGATGCGATGGCGGCTCCCGAGCCCGGGTAGGGCATCGGCGTTCAGCTTCGCCACCACCAGCCGGCCGGCGTGCGACCGCGCCAGCTTCGCCAGCTCCGGGGCGACCATCTTGCAGGGGCCGCACCAGGAAGCCCAAAAGTCTGCGAGCACGGGCAGGGGGGACGACATGACCAGCCGTTCGAACTCCGCCTGGGTGTCGATCTCGACCGGCGCATCGATGGGCGTGAGCGGCTGCTTGCAGCTCCCGCAGCGGGCCTTGTCCGCGAGGCGCTGCGGAGGGACTCGGTTCTTGCTGCCGCAGCTCGAGCACACGCGAATCATGGCGACCTCGCAGTATCCCCTGGAACATTGGGCTCGCAGGCCCTGGCGTAAAGGTCTGAGCCCGCGTCAGGAGTGATAGCGCTCAAGTCCGCGAAACTCCCGGGAGGAGGCAGCGGCGCCAGCGCTCGACGCTGGACATCGGCGCGCCGTTCCGCCAGGCTTCCGCCCGCATCCTATGTCGAGGGAGGTCGCGTGCGCATAGCCGTCGTTGCTTTTTTGGCGCTGGTCTTCGGCTGCTCTTCCGATGAGGACGGCGGAAAAAACGGGACGAGCTCGGAGGCGGGCGGCGGAAACGGCGGGACGAGCTCGGAGGCGATCACCTACCACGCCGACGTCGCGCCGATCATCGGCCGCAGCTGCGTCGGCTGCCACCGCTCGGGCGGCGTCGGCCCGATCGTGCTCGACAGCTACGGACAGGTAAAGACCTACGGCGCGTTGGTTCGGCACGTGACCACCGAGCGCATCATGCCCCCGTGGCTCGCCGACAACTCCGGCGATTGCCAGACGTATACCGACGCCAATTGGCTGAGCGACGAGGAGATCTCGACGATCGCCGCCTGGGTCGACGCCGGGATGCCCGAAGGCGAGCGCGGCAGCATCCAAAGCCAGGTGGTCGCCCACGACGACCACTTGGAAGATGCCACCCACGTGCTGACGCTGCCCGCCGAGTACACGCCGGACATCATCCGTGACGATGATGACTACCGCTGCTTCGTCATCGATCCGGGGCTCACCCGCGACCAGTACCTGGTCGAATACGAGCTCATCACCCAAAACCCCGAGATCGTGCACCACGCGATCGTCTACAATCCCACCTCGCTCGAGGCGGCGGCGGAGGCGCAGGCGCTCGACGAGGCCGAGGACGGCCTCGGGTACACCTGCTTCGGCGGGCCGATCGTGGACGCGACGGTCGCCGCTGCCTGGGCGCCCGGGCGCAACGTCTGGGCGTATCCAGAGGGGACCGGGGTCCCGCTGAAAGCCGGGATGCCTCAGATCGTGCAAGTGCACTACCACGTCGACGATTTTCCGGTGCCGGACCAGAGCCAGGTGGCGCTCAAGCTGGTCGACGCGGTCGAACAGGAGCTCTTGCCGTGGTTTTATGCCAACACCGAGCTCGCGCTGCCGCCCGGTCAGGCGCGCGCCGTGGCGCGCTTCGAGGCCTCACCGACCGTCTATCACGACGCCGCCGGCACCCCTGGCTACGCGGAGCCCATGACCATCATCGGGATCGCGGCGCACATGCACAAGCTGGGGCTCGCGGAGCGGGTCGAGGTCGCCCGACAAGACGGCAGCGGCACGACCTGTCTGCTCGACGTCCCGCGCTGGGATTTCGACTGGCAGTATGCCTACTTTCTGGAGAACCCGGTGCGGGTCGAGCCCCACGACCTGCTCCGCATGCGATGCGATTTCGACACCAGGACGGAGAGCGAGATGGTCTATTGGGGGGACGGCACGGACGACGAGATGTGCTTGGCGTTGATGTATTCGGTGTTCGACGGGGGCAAGATCCCGGCGCCGAACTGATGTGACCCTGACCAAGGACGAACATGTCATCGAATCGATGTGCGCTGCTCGGTGCAGCGCTCGCGGGGCTATGGGCCATCCTGTCATCGGCGGGTTGTGGGAGCTCGGACGAGCCCACGACGGAGGGGGATCCCACGACCGAGAGCGATGCCGGAGCGGAGGGTGATGCCGGGACGGAGGGTGATGCCGCGACGGAGGGCGATGCCGCGTCGGAGACGACGAGCCTCGACGGCGCGCCGTGCGACGACGACGCGGAGTGCGACGGCGGGCTTTGCCAGGTCTTCCAGGATGCACCGCCCGTGGCCAATAGCACCTGCCATGCGTCCCAGCCGGCGGCCGGTACCATGCGCATTACTGGCACGGTCCGCGACCTGGTCACCGGTAGCCCAGCCGCGGGGGTTTCCATCCGCGCCGTTGGCGCGCTCGGAGCTATTTCGAGTCCGGCGGCGGCGGAGGTCCTGGCGTCGACCACCACCGCGGAGGATGGGCGCTTCGCGATGAGCACGGACGCGTTGGCAGGGGTCTCGGTCGGGATCGTCGCCTTGACCCAGGCCTCCGGCGGGTATTTCACCGCGACCGGTCTCGCCGATCCGCTCGAAGGGACCAACGACTACCCGCCCACCAACACCATCCACGACGTCTGGATCGTGACCGACACAGACCTTCAGGCGTGGTCGGCGGCGCTCTCCGTCCCGCTCGACCCGGAAGTGCAGCCGTACCTGCCCCTCGGCGAGAACGGCGGCATCATCGGCTTCGTCCGCGATCCGAGCACCGGCGAACCGATCTCGGGTGCCGTGGTCAGCTCGCTGGTCGACGACTCGGAGGCTATCGTGCGCTACCTCTCCGACGACGGCACCGCGGTCGCCGGGGAAGCGACCGGCGCGCTCGGGCTCTTCATCGTCCTCAACCCGGAGCTCGCAGAGCCGTTTCAGGCGGAGGCCAACGGCCAAACCTATGGCCCCAATCTCGGCGGCTCGGCGCCGAACCTGGCGTTCGTGATGACGCTCGAGTGAGCTCCCATCGCTTGCGGTGAGGGCCCCGGGTGCCGACGATGCTGCCCGGCGCGCGCGGGGACGGGAGCGCTCGCTGGTGCTCGCGCGGTTTTGAGGTACGAGGGGTGAACGCGGGGCGGCTTCGAGGAGAGGGGGGCTAGCGCGGAAAATGAGACCGTCTAGATCTAGCGGCCCGCGTAGAATTTGGCGACGGCCTGGATCTGATCGGGCTCGAGCTCGTGCTCGGTCACGGCTTCCGACATGAGCTCGGCGTACGACGCGCCGCCGCGTTTCTTCTCGGTGAACAGCTGGAGCTGCTCGGCTAGGTACTCCGGGTACTGCCCGAAGAGCTTGGGGTAGCCGGGGTGGTGGGGTTCGTGTCCTGGCCCGTGACAGCCGGCACAGGCTGGGATGCGCCGCTCGGGAATGCCGCGTTCGGCGATGCGCTGGCCGGGTGTCCTGCGGTCCGGCGCCTTCCAAATCGGCGGCTCACGGCTCGAATACCACTCGGCGGTGACGCGGATCCGCTCGGCGTCGAGCTCGACGGCGACGGGCTGCATGATGCCGCTGTGGCGCGTCCCCCGCGCGTAGGCGACGAGCGACGCTTCCAGGTATTGGGCGTGCTGACCGGCGAGGCGTGGGAACGCGCCGTGGCCGCGGCTGCGGCCGTCGAGGCCGTGGCAGCGGGCACACTGCTGGACGACGACGGCTGGAGCGCCGCCGTTGCCGCCCGGCACGGCGTTGTCGGCCGGGAGCGAGCCGTACACCAACCGCTCGTAGCCAGCGGCGTCGAGCGACGGCAGCCGCCGGAGGAACGCCACGACGCTCCACACCTCGTCCTCCCGCTGGGGCGCGGGCCACGCCGGCATCCCGGTCATCTTGATGCCGTGCCGGACGATGTAAAACAGCTCGGCGTCGTCGTACAGCCCGACCCGCTCCGAGAGCGCTGGCGGGTGCGGCGTCATGAATCGAGGAACCCCTGGCAGCGCGCTGCCAGGGGCGCCATGACAAAACCGACAGCCCCCTTCGAAGTGCCCTGCGCCCATCAGCACCAGGCGTGACTCGTCGAGTGGGGGTGGGTCGATGCCTAGCGAGTGCAAGGCCACCGAGCGCTGCATGGTGGTGCGCAAGAACCAGGCGGTGACGCCCCAGTGCCCGCTGCTGGCTTTGACGGGCACGACACCGGAGAGCGCGACCAGGATGGCCAGCGCGCCGATCGCGCCGAGAAACAGGCCGTAGCGCACGATCCGGTGTTTCATGCCGTGCCCCCTCCGCGGTCGGCGCGCTGGAGCAGAGCATCGGCGGTCAATGCAAGACCGCCCGCCAGGTAGGCCACGCCGCCCAACAGGAGCATGATCGCGCCGCCCAGTTGTTGATCGACCTGGGGCGACCAGTGCGCGTGCCCGGGCTCGGCGTGCGTGTACAGGACGCGCGGCGTGAGGGCGATCAACGCCCCGAGCAGCGTCATGTGCATGGAGGTCAGCAGCAGCCCCGTGATGCCCGCGACGGCGCGGCGGCGGCGCTGCCGTCGGCTGCCCCCGATCGCGGAGGCCCACAACCAGAACCCTGCCACCAAGAAGGTGCCCTGTTCACCGACCGCAGCCAGCGGCGCGTGCCGAGCGGCGTGATGGAGCGCCGGCGTGTGCCAGGCCCAGACCGCCACGAACTCCAGCATGGCGGCCGGGATGGCCGCGAACACCAAGGGCAAACGTCGCGCCGGATCCCACATGCCTCCGGCCATCCCCCAGGCGAGCAGCGGCGCCGCGAACGCGACGACGACCATGTGCCCGATCATGTGGCGCGAGAACGCGCCGATGCCGAGGTGCGGCAAAGGCCACACCCAAACCAGCAGCAGGCAGACCGCCCCCGCGACGACGTAGGCAGGTCGGGTCAGCGGCACGACTCCAGGTACAAGACCGGTATGACGACGTAGACGACACCCACGAAGCTCAGCCCCGACAGGAGCAGGGTGGCGAACCCCAAGAACCGATGGCGGTCGGCTCGGGTGTCGAAATCGTGCGGCACCGTGGCGGTGCCGTAGGTGTGACGGCGGTAGGCCCGCACGCCAACCGCCGCGATCCCGAGCAGCGCGACGGCCGTGTAGACGAAGACGGCGTCCCGCGCCGCTCCCAGCGCGCCGTCCCGCGGCGCCGCCTTCGCGCACCAGATCGCGACGGTGATGTAGGAAGCCAAGAAGTGCAGCGCCCAGATGGTCGGCGAAACGGCGAGCCACCAGAGGCTCTCCTGCCGTTCCGGCTTGTCATCCAGCGCGCGCGCGGAGTTGCTGGGCTCTTGCATGTTCACACCACCAGGGGAAAGCCCGCGACCACCGCGGTCGTCACCGCCGTGGTGAGGGCGACGAAGTGCCAGTACAAGCTGACATTGACGATATCGATGTCGTGCTCGGCGCTCATCCGCCGAGCGAGCCGGCGCGCGGCGCAATACAGCTGCATGATGACGCCGACGCCGACGTGCAGGACGGTCCACGTCACCAATAACCACACGATCGCCGGATAGACGTGCCGCGTGGGGACCATGCCAGCCGTCTGCAGCGACGAAATCCAGGCGACCGACCCGGCGATCGCCAGGGCGACCCCGCACAGCACGGACAGATAGAAGCCGAGCGGCTTGTCGCTGCGGTTCAGGCGGCGCGCGAGCAAGGTGCACGCCCATGCGGCCAAGAGCGAACCCGAGCCCACGAGCAACGGGAGCGCCACCGGGTTCGGCTCCGAAGCGGGCGGGAAGACCTCGTGCACGGTCCAGTAGAAGAAGTAGCCGAACACCAGCGAGATGAACGCGGTCATGTCGCCGAGCATCATGATCAACATGCCCCACCAGCTGACCGACTTCGGTCCCGAGACGTACAGCGGCAGCGTGAGCCCGAGGCCGACGTCCTTCTTTGGCTTCTCGGGGATGCGCGAGGTGCCGGTCCACAGCCAAGCCAGGATGAATCCGAGCGCGATCACGCCGCTCGCGAGGGCCAGCCACCAGAGGTAGAAGGTGCTCAGGATGAAGACGCCGCCCGTGAACAACGCGGCGAAGAAGGTGAGGAACGTCGGCCCGGGCACGCGCAGGCACTGGATCGGGGTGGCGTCGACCGGGCTCGTGATCAACGTCTCGCGCTCGAGCTCTTCGGCGTCCGGCAGATAGAACCGACCTTCGTCCACGTCCCGCATGAAGTTCGGCTGATCCCAGAGCGGGTAGCGGGCGTCGATCTCCGGGATGGAGCGGACGCCCCAGGGCTTGTCCGGCATTTCGCCCAGCCACTCGAGCGTGCCGGCGTTCCACGGATTGCGCTCTGCATACGGCTGCTTCTTCTTGGGCCGCAGCACGTCGAACAGGAAGACGCCGAGGCCCAGGGCCAGCACGAACGCTCCGATGGTGCTGACGAGGTTCAGGGTGTCGAAGCCTGCGTCGGCCGGGTAGGTGTAGACGCGCCGGGGCATCCCGCGGAGCCCGGTGAGGTGCATCGGAACGAAGGTGACGTTGAAGCCGATGAACATCAGCCAGAAGGCGATCCGCCCGAGCTTCTCCGACAGGTGTTTGCCGCCGACCAACGGGAAGTAGTAATAAAACGCCGCGACGATCGGGAAGATCGTGCCGCCGATCAGCACCGAGTGCAGGTGCCCGACCACGAAGTACGAGTCGTGCGCCTGGAGATCGAAAGGCACCAGCGCGACCATCACCCCCGTCAACCCGCCGATGATGAACGTGGACAGTCCGCCCAACACGAACAACATGGGCACCTTCCAGATCACGCGGCCGACGAGCAACGTGGCGATGAAGCAGAAGATCTGCACGCCGGTCGGGATGGCGACGGCCTCCGACGCCGCGCTGAAAAGACCGAGCGATATGCCGGGCAAGCCGGTCGTGAACATATGGTGCACCCAGAGCCCGAAGCTGACGAACCCCGTCCCCACGGCCGCCAGCACCACCCACCCGTAGCCCACGATGGGCGTGCGCGCGAAGGTCGGGACGATCATGGCGACGAGCGCGATCGAGGGCAAAAACACGATGTAGACCTCGGGGTGGCCGAAGATCCAGAACAGGTGCTGCCAAAGCAGCGGATCCCCGCCGCGGTTCGGGTCGAAGAACGGCCAATCCAGCGTGCGTTCGAGCTCGAGCAGGACGTCGCCTGCGATGAGCGGCGGAAAGGCGAACAAGATCATCACCGCCACCACCAGGATGTACCAGGAGTACAGCGGGATCAGGTTGATCCGCATGCCCGGCGGCCGGGTCTTGAGCACCCCGACGATCAGCTCGACCGCGGCGGCGATGGACGCTATTTCGATGAACGACAAGCCGAGCAGCCAGATATCGACGCCGTGGCCCTCGAGGAACGCGCTCGAGAGGGGAGGGTACATGAACCAACCCCCCTTCGGAGCGACGCCGAAGAAGATGGAGCCGCAAACGAAGATGCCGCCGATCAAAAACGACCAAAAACCATAGGCTGACAGCCGCGGAAAGGGCAGGTCCCGGGCGCCCAACATCTCCGGCAGCACCATGATCGAGAAGGCTTCGAAGATGGGCACGGCGAACAAGAACATCATGACCGAGCCGTGCAGGGTGAACAGCTGGTCGTACAGGTCTGCGGAGATGAAGTCGTTGTTGGGCACGGCGAGCTGCACCCGCATCAGGAGCGCGAGCACGCCGCCGAAGAGAAAGAACGCAAAGGCGGCGGTGGTGTACCAGACCCCGACTTCGCTGTTGTTGACCGCCGACCAGTAGCGAAGCCCCTCGGGCGTCTTCCAGGCGCGCAGCAGCCGCTCGGCCTGAGCGCGCCGGACGGGCTCGGGTGCTGCTTCCGGGAGCGGTTCGGGGTCGTCCGCTTCCTTGCGCGGACCCTCCTCGGGCGGCGAGCGTTCGAGGCGCCTTCGACGTCGCTCGTCCGACGCGCTCACTTCAGGCCCTCCAGGTACGCGGCCAGCGCGCGGCGATCGCCCTTTGGCAACATGTCGAAGGCCGGCATGTGCACCTCGGGCTTCAGGGCCTCGGTGTTGGTGAGCCAGTTTTCGAAGTCGGCGACGCTCGATCCCAGGATGCCGGCGCCGATCGTGTGGCGGCTGCCGACGTGCGTGAGGTCTGGCCCAACGGCGCCGTCGGCTTCCGTGCCGCGCACGCGGTGGCAGGCGCCGCAACCGTGCGCCGCGAACAGCCGCTGGCCGCGGCGGGCAGCGTCGTTCGCCGGGGCGCTGGCGGGCCTGGCCTGAGCGCGCAGCCAGGCTTCGAACGCCTCCGGCGTCTCCACCACTGCCGCCAGCATCATCTTGGCGTGCGAGCTGCCGCAGTACTCCGCGCAGACGCCCCGAAACACGCCGGTGCGGGTCGCCTCGAGCGCCATGCGCGTGGTCCGGCCCGGGATCAGGTCGGTCTTGCCGCCGATGGAGGGAACCCACAGCGAGTGGATCACGTCTGGGCTATCGAGCTCGATCGGGACGCGGCGCCCGACCGGTAGCCGGATCTCGTTGGCGAGCTCGAAGCGGGTGCCGTCCGGCAGCTCGTAGAAGACACGCCACCACCACTGCTCGCCGGAAACCCGAATGCGCACGCCCCCCGACTCGCCCTGATCGAGCAGGCCCGGCATCTCCGACAGGCCGAAGGTCAAAAGCAGCGTGAGCACGACGGTGGGGACGAGCGCGCCGCCGCCGACGATGAACAGGCGCGTGCGTCTGGGATCGTGGGTCCGCTTCTTCGCGAAAATCGCATACAGCGCGAGCCCCATCACCCCGAGCCAGATGACCGCTGCCCCACCCGCCATCCACCAGAACAGGCTCGCGATGCGTTCGGCGTCGCGCCCCGCCGGGCTCAATGCCGACTGGGGACCCTCGCAAGCCCCGAGCACGACGGCGGCCGGCAGGATGGTGCGGAGGGGGTGCAGCGCCGTGGCCAAGCGGCCACCATAGGTAGCCACGGTAGGCACCCTCGTCCACCCGGAGGCCGGACGCTGAGGGCGCCGCGCCGCGCCCCCGCCCGCCCG
>JAEZYZ010000070.1 GCA_023418705.1 Pseudomonadota bacterium
CCTCTAGACCGCCCGCCGCGCCGGCGCGGGAGATGGTGACCTCGCGACCACCCGCCGTGACCTCGCGAGCGCCGGCCGCGCTGGCGCGGGAGGCTGTGACCTCGCGACCGCCCGCCGCGCTGGCGCGGGAGGCTGTGACCTCCCAAGCGCCCGCCGCGCTGGCGCGGCGCCGCGTGAGCGCCGCGATCCGGCGTGAGGTGTGGGCGCGCGATGCGGGACGATGTGCTTACACCGACGATCGAGGACTGCGCTGTCCGGAGACTGGCAGCTTGCAGCTGCACCACCGCGAAGCGCATGCGATATGGACCGCAGGCGCGGCAAGGCGCCGCCGAGCCTCGCTGCGCGGGAAGGATCTGACCTCGCGAGCGGTGGCGCCAGATCTGACCCTGCAACGTTGCCAGGTCCGGAAGCGACGGGATCCGTGCGCAATGCACGCCCGTTGATGACACGCATCAGCCGCCAGATCGCCGCTTCGTCGAAGCGGCGGCAGAAGTCGCCGGCCGTGGTCGGGTCGGGGATCGCGCGGGCGCCCAGCATGTCCAGGAAGGCAGCGCAAAGCGTTGGTCGCGGAAATGAGACGACCTGGCGCCCCGCTCCGCGAGCAAAGCTGCGGGTGTCCCGAGGAATCGTGGCCGTCACCCAAGTGGGGCCCCGATTCTTTGGGGCTCTCGGCTGGCGAACGGATCGGGGCTCTAGCGCGCGGCGCCGCACCGCTCGGCGATTCTCGCCATCGTCCGCCGCTGGGCGGGGTTCAGGTCCTGGCGCGCCTGCCACTCGGCGTAGGCCTGGCGAGCCCGAGCGGTGTCCCCGAGCGCGCAGGCGACGACCACGCGCATCCGGATCGCCTCCCGCTCGAGGCGTGGCGTCGGCAGGGGCTTGGCGGCCGCCAGGTGGGCGGCGGCCTCGCGAAAGCGCCCGCCGTTGTAGAAGTTCTTACCCAAGAGGTAGTTCGACAACGCCGCGTCCGCCGCTCCGTTGCGGCGGGCGGGCGGCGCGCCGCCGGGGGCGCCCTCTCCGAGCGCCCCCTCGCCTTCGAGACCGCCCGCGCCCCGGGCGCTGAGCTTGCCCAGCTCCGCCGCGGCCACCCCCCAGTCTCGCCCGAGCTCCGGATCTCCGATGAGCAGGCTCACGATGGCATCGCGCAGCGCCGCGTCCTCGGCCGCTGTCTTCACCTCGAGCGCGCGGAGCCGATCCTCGTCGACGATCTTGTCTGCGACGGACGCGTAGTGCTGGACCGCGCGCGGCGGGCTGCCGAACAAAAGCTCCCAATCCCCGAGCGCTTCCTCGCCCAGCGTCCGGTGCACGATCGGCGCGCTGGCGTCGTCGGCCAGCGCCGCGTAGCGGCGGCGCGCCGCTTGCTTGTCGCCGGTTCGGAGCGCGCACGTGCCGAGCCCGAGCCGCGCCCACACGTGCTGCGGATCGAGCGCCAGCACCTCTTCGAAGCGTTCGCAGGCGCCGCGCGCGTCGTTGCGGCCGAGCCTCTCCGCGCCTTCGGCCGCCAGTTTGTCGACGACGTGCGGGCACTGGCGCCCGAAAATCGCCGGTCGATCGAAGCGGACCTTGGCGGTGTGCAGCGCTTCGGGGCTGATCGCGACCTGATCGAGGTGCGCGAGCCAGGCTCGCTCGATCTCGGACAGTCCCTCGCCGAGCAGGACGTCGAGCGGCTCGCCGCCGTACCAGCGCCGCAAGATCTCCGGCCCGAAGCGGTCGCGTACGTAGCCCACGAACGAGCCAGCGACCGTGTACGCCGTGGACGAGTTTTCGCCCAGGAAGCTCAGGCGAAAGATCTGCTCGAGCCGCGGCAAGATCCCGAGATCTTTCATCGCGCGCGCCCACTGATCGACCGTCAGATCGTCCAGCTCTGGGGGCGACGCCGCCACCGCGAAGCCCTCGATGCGGCCTGGATCCGGCAACCAGCCGCCGAGCACGCCGGCGATCGCGAACGGACCGCGGCCGAAGCCCCCGGCGACCACGTGTGAGAGCTCGTGCCCCAGCACCGGGTGCGGGTACGGCGCCGCCTGGATGTACACCTCGCGGCGCCACGGCTTGGCGATGTAGGTGTTGGCAGCGCCCATCCAGCGCCCCTTCTCGGCCGGCGAAGCGAACAAGAAGACGGTGATGCGCTCGCGGGTCTGCGTGCCGAAGTACGCGTCGAGCGCCGACAGGTGGGCATCGCATTCGCGGGCCACGAGGCGCGCGTCGCGCTCGAGCACGGCGCTCGAGTGCACCACCTCGCAACGCTCCGACATGACGGAGCGCCCGAGCTCTTGCCGCACCGCCGCGGTGGTCGCCCAGTGCCCGAGCGCCGGCCCCGAGAGCGTGATCGCCACGCTCCCGACGAGCCCCAGCGCGCCGAGCAGCACCAACCCCGGATGCCCGATCCAGCCGAGCCTCACCCGCCCCGCGTCATCACGGCGCAGGTGCAAGAACAGCGCGGTCGCAGCCAGCAGGCTCGCGGCCGACCCCACGCGGTACGACAAGAGGCCGGAGACCGGCTCGATGATGGTGTCGTAGAGCGGACCGGAGAAGAACCCGAAGAAGGGATCGTAGGCGAAGACCATCGGGCTCGTGTAAAACCGGATCAGGCTGACGGCGACGCCCGCGAGCGGGCCCGCCAGCGCGAGCGCGGCCGCCGCCAGCGGTCGCAGAAGCCCGCGAGCCCGCTCCGACGCGAGCCCCGCGACGGCACCCCACGCCCCACCAAGGAGCGCTCCCACGCTCGGGCCGAGCAAGAACAAGACGGTGCCGCCCGCCGGGTCGCAGATCTCGGTCCGGAGTCCATGAAACCAGGCGATCAGCAGCGCGATCAGCGCCAGTCGCAGGCCCGAGCCCAGGCCGCGGGCGAAGGCGAGGAACGGCGCCGGACGGTGCCGCGCGACCTCGAGCGCCGTGGCGATCGCCGCCGCCGCCGGCAGGACGACGCCCGCCCCGAGCGCGAGCTCGTAGCCCGGGCCCGAGAACAGCGGCAAGCAGCCGAGGGCGGTCAGCAGCGCGGCGGCGACGAGCGCCGCGGCGAGCTGGGGTCGGGAGCGAAACAGCGGCGGCACGGCAGGGCAACGCCCGCGGGCGACACGCTAGGCGCGCGCTTCACCGGTCGCTGGCGAGCTGCGGCCGGCGTCACGCGTGCTGGGCAGGGGCCTGGTGAGGACCAACGGCAGCACCTCGTCGATGCGCTGCACGAGGTGGAACGAGAGCTCCTGCTTGATCTCCGCCGGGATGTCTTCGAGCTCGCGCTCGTTGCGCGCCGGCAGCACGATGGCTCGAATGCCGACGCGGTGGGCGGCGAGCACTTTGTCCTTCACGCCGGCGACCGGCAGGATGTTGCCGCGCAAGGTCAGCTCCCCGGTCACGGCCACCTCGGAGCGGGCCGGGATGCCGGTGAGCAGCGACACCACGGCGACGAACATCGCCACACCCCCGCTCGCCGCGTCGCGGGTCATCCCGCCGCGCGGGACGTGCAGGTGCAGATCGATGCTCTTCAGCCACTCCGGATCGAGCCCTAGGCGCTCGGCGCGGGAGCGGACGAAGGACACGGCCGTGGCCGCCGATTCCTTCATCACGGCGCGCATGCTGCCAGTGACGCGGATCTCCCCTTTTCCGGGCATGCGCGTCGCTTCGATGAGCAGGATGTCACCCCCGGCGTTGTTCACGCCGAGCCCCACCGCGACGCCGGGGGCGAGCGTCTGTTCCGGGATCTCCGGGCGGTTCTTGTGCGGGCCGAGCAGCGACTCCACCAGCTCGCGGGTCACCCGCGTGCCGCGCACGTCCTTGCCTTCGGCGAGCCGCACCGTGACCTCACGGCAGACGGCGGCCACCTCGCGCTCGAGGTTACGTACCCCGGCTTCGCGCGTGTAGTGGTCGACGATGGTCTCGATCCCCTCGCGCTCGAATTTGAGCTGATCTTCGACCAAGCCGTGTTCCCTTAGCTGCTTGGGGATCAAAAACTCTTCGGCGATGCTGCGCTTCTCGGTCCGGGTGTAGCCGGGGACCTCGATCACTTCCATCCGATCGCGCAGCGCCTCCGGGATCCCGCCGCGGTAGTTGGCCGTGGCCAGGAACGTCACCTCGGACAGATCGAACGGCAGATCGATGTAGTGATCGACGAAGCTGTCATTTTGCTCCGGGTCGAGCACTTCGAGCAAAGCGGCGGCGGGGTCGCCGCGCACGTCGGCGCCCATCTTGTCGACCTCGTCGAGCACCAAGACAGGGTTCTTCGTCCCCACCTTCTTCAGCGCCTGAATGATGCGGCCGGGCAGCGCGCCCACGTACGTGCGACGGTGACCGCGGATCTCGGCCTCGTCTCGCACGCCGCCCAAGGAGATGCGGGAGTAGCGGCGCCCCATCGCGCGCGCGATCGAGCGGCCGAGCGAGGTCTTGCCAACCCCCGGCGGGCCGATGAAAAGCAGGATGGGCCCCTTCTTGTCTTTGCGCAGCTGACGGATGGCGCTGTACTCGACGATCCGACGCTTGACCTTCTCGAGACCGAAGTGGTCTTCCTCCAGGCAGCGGCGGACCTGCTTGACGTCGATGATGTCCGGGGTTCGGCGAGCCCACGGCAAGTCCCCGAGCCACTCGACGTAGGTGCGCGTGACCTGGTACTCCGCCGACTGCGGCTGCATGTTGCTCAATCGGTTGAGCTGCTTCCTGGCGGCGCGCGCGGCCTCGGGCGGGAGATCCGCGCGGGCGATCCGCTCGCGCAGCTGCTCGAGCTCGTCGTCCTCGCCCGCCTCGCCGAGCTCCTCACGGATGGTGCGCATCTGCTGCCGCAGCACGTAGTCGCGCTGCGAGCGGCTCATCTCCTCTTGGACGAGATTTGAAATCCTGCCCTTGACCGTCAACAGCTCGACCTGGCGCTCGACCATGCCGAGCACCAGCTCGACCCGCGCGGTGACGTCGAGCGCCTCCAGGATCTGCTGGCGCACCGGGATGCCGGCCAGATCCTCGGGGAAGTTCGAGATGACCAGGTCGGCGAGCGCGCCGGGCTCCTGAACGTTGTCGAGGATGCTGCTGGTCTCCTTCGGGAGGTTGGGGACGACCCGCATCAGCTCACGGGTCTTCTCGCGCAGCCGCTGCCCCAGGCGGCGGAGCTCCTCGCCGCGGGCGGCCGTCTCGGCGACCCGGATCACGTCGGCCCGCATGTACGGCTCGAGCCCGCGGGGCTCGGCCACTCGGAAGCGAGCCACGCCGTTCAGCAGCACGCTGTAGTTCGACGGTCCGAGGCGCACCACCTTCACGACGCGCGCCAGCGTGCCGTGGGTGTAGAGCTCCTCGAAGGTGGGCTCCACCGTTTCGGCGTCCCGCTGGGTGACGATGCCGACCAGCGCGCTGTCCTTTCCCAGCAGATCTTCCACCAGGCGAACGCTGCGCGGGCGCCCGACGTTGATGGGAACGACGGACATGGGAAACAGCACCGAGTTGCGCAGTGGCAGGATGGCCACCCGCTCGGTGCCGGTTGCGCCGGCAGCCGATGGCATGTCCATCACAGTAGTACGGATGCAGGCGGCGTCCAGAGTCCTCGAGGCCGCGAAACCCGTGATTCAAATGCTCCGAGGGGCGGCCCAGGTGGTCGCGTGGCCACGCGCGCTGTGGTAAGCGGGCTGTCGTGTCGGGTCGCAGGGCGCTGTTTAGGGCGGTGTGGGTCTTCTGGCTGCTCGCCGGGTGCGGCGCTCGCAACGCCGACGCAGGGCCGCGCCAGACGCTCGACGCCTATGCGCTGGCGCTCGAGCAGTCGCGCACCCGGGACGCCTACGCCCTGCTCAGCGCCGAGGCCAAAAAGACGATGAGCTTCGAGGCCTTCGAGCGCATGGTGCAGGAGAACCCCGAAGAGGTCCAGGAGATCGCCCGGGCGATTGGCCGACCCTCCGGGCCGCCGCTGGTCACCGCCACCGTCACCGCCCCGAGCGGCGAGTCGCTGCTTCTGATCTACGAGGACGGCGAGTGGCGCATCGACGGATCGGCCATCGACCTCTACAGCCAGGCGACGCCGGAGGCGGCCGTGCACTCGTTCATTCGCGCCTTCGAGAACAAGCGCTACGACGTGCTGATGGGCTTCGTTCCCGAGAGCAAGCAGAAGGACCTGGACGAAAAGAAGCTCGCCCAAGCCTGGGAGGGCGAGCAGCGCGAGGAGATCACCCGCCTGGTGCAGGCCCTGAAGGCGGCCTTGCCGACGGCCCGCATCGAGCGGATCGGCGAACGGGCCACGATGGCCTACGGCGCTGGGGGCACGGTCGAGCTGGTCCGCGAGGGCGGCGCCTGGAAAGTGGAGGAGTTTCGATGAGCGGGCGCAAAGCCGCGGTGTTTCGCAAGACCCGAGAGACCGAGGTTCGGGTGGAGCTCGACCTGGACGGGACGGGGCAGAGCTCGATCGACACGCCGCTGCCGTTTCTGTCGCACATGCTGGAGCAGATCGCCCGGCACGGCGCGATCGATTTGACCATCAAGGCCACGGGTGACGTCGAGATCGACGGACACCACACCACCGAGGACATCGGCATCGTGCTCGGGCAGGCGGTGCTGGAGGCGCTCGGCGAGCGCCAGGGGATCCGCCGCTACGGCTCGGCGACCTTGCCGATGGATGAAGCGCTCGTGACCGCCGCCATCGACCTGTCCGGTCGGGCCTTCTTCGTCTGGCGCGTGGAGCTGCCCAAGGCGAAGCTCGGCGAGTGGGACGTGGAGCTGGCCGAGGTGTTCTTCGAAGCGTTCGCGCGCACGGCCCAGGCGAACTTGCACGTGGTGCAGCACGAAGGGCGGATTTTGCACCACATCATCGAGATCGCCTTCAAAGCCTTCGCCCGCGCCCTGCGGCAGGCGACGGAGCTGGATCCCCGGGCTTCGGGCGTGCCGTCGACCAAAGGCATGCTGGTCTGAGGCGGTGAGCATGGATGCGGTCGTCGTCGAGACGGGTCTCGGGAACGTGCGCTCGGTGGAGAAGGCGCTCGAAACGGCGGCGCGCGAGCAGGGGCTGGCTGCGGCCCGCATCGCGCGCTCAGCCGATCCGGATCGCATCCGGCGCGCCGATCGCTTGATCGTCCCCGGTCAGGGAGGCTTCGGTGAGGGGGCCCGCGCGCTCAGCGGCGAGCTCGGCGAGGTGCTGCGGGAGCGGCTCTCGGCCGGCGTGCCCTACCTCGGCATCTGTCTCGGTCTGCAGCTGCTGTTCGAGGCGAGTGAGGAGGCCGAAGGCCGAGGCCTGGGCTGGTTTCGGGGCGCGGTCCGGGCGCTCCAGCCGGCGCCCGGGATCAAGATCCCTCACATGGGCTGGAACCAGCTCGAGCTGTCGGGTGGCGGCCACCCTTGCCTGGAGGCGGCGGGCGGACAGGGAGCCTGGGTGTACTTCGTGCACTCGTACCACGCGGTCCCAGCCGACCCGGACGTCCTGAAGGCCGCCTGTTCCTTCGGCCCGAACCGGGTGACCGCGGCCGTCGCCCGAGACAACGTCTTGGCCACCCAGTTTCACCCCGAGAAGAGCCAGCAAGCGGGCCTGCGGTTGCTCGGCGCCTTCTTGCGCGGCTGATCTGGCGTTTTTCCACGGCCGCTCGGCCGCGTCCGTCGAGTAGACTGCCGGGCGATGTTCGTCATCCCCGCCATCGACCTCCTCGAACGAAAAGCCGTCCGCCTCCGGCAGGGCGACTACGCGCAGGTGACCGTCTACGACGATGACCCGGCCCGCCTCGCCGGCGAGTGGTCCGGCGCGATCGAGCGGCTGCACGTGGTGGATCTCGAGGGCGCTCGAGCGGGCCGCCCGGTCCAAAGCGACCTCATCCGGCGCATCGTGGCGGCCTTCGGCCCTGGCGTGCAGGTGGGCGGCGGCGTCCGCAGCCTGGACGCGGTCCGCGCCTATTTCGATCTGGGGGTGGAGAGCGTCGTGCTCGGCACGGCGGCCGTTCGTGACCCCGCCCTGGTCGAAGCTGCCTGCCAGGCCTATCCGGAGCGCATCATCGTCGCCGTGGACGCTCGCGGCGGTCAGGTGATGACCGACGGCTGGCTCGACCGCTCCGACCGCAGCGCCGTCGACCTGGTGAGCGAGCTCGCCCGCCTCCCGATTTTCGGGGTGCTCTACACGGACATCGAGCGCGACGGCACCGAGGTGGGGCCGAACGTCGAGGCGACGGCGGAGCTCGCCAACCGCACCGGAGCTCGGGTGATCGCCAGCGGCGGGGTCGGCACGCTCGCACACCTTCAAGCCCTGGCCCAGGCATCGGAGGCCATCGTCGGCGCCATCGTGGGACGGGCGCTGCACGAGCAGCGCTTCACGCTGGAGCAAGCCGTGTCGGCGGCGCGCGGGGCTCCGGGAGCTGCCGGCGGCCATGGCCGATGATCGGCGATTCAGCGAGCGCCCGCGCGACAGCGTGCGTCCGGGCGAGCCAGAGGCGGCGACGCCGCCCTCGAGCCGCTTCGACAATGAGGAATTTCTCTTTCACCTCTACCGGGGCAGCGAGCTGCTCCAGGACAACTGCGTCGGCGAAGCCAAAGAGGAGCTGGAGCGTGCCTTGTCGCTCCAGCCGCGCGACGCGGAGGGTCAGGCGCTGCTCGGCGTCGTGTATTTCCGCCTGGGGCTCTACCCGCGCGCGATTCAAATCTACGAAGACTTGATCCGCTACCTGCCGGGCGAAGCGACGCCCCGGGTCAACCTCGCGCTCTGCTACTTGAAGACGGGTCAGCTGCTGCGGGCGCGGGAGGTGCTCGAAGAGGTGATCCTCATCGATCGGCAGCACCGGCGCGCCTGGGGCTATCTCGGGCTGGTGTTCGAGCGGCTCGGGGAGCTCGCCAAGGCCGAGGCGGCGTTCGAGCGGGCCGGGCAACCGCAGATGGCCGGCCGCGTGCGCCGGATGGCGGGCGACGCGGGGACCGCAGCAGCCCCGAGCGCGTCCCCCACGGCCCGCGAAGAGCTGCGGCAGTTCGCCCGCGACGCCGAGCAGCACCTCGAACAGGAGACGGTGTTCGCGCGCGCGGAGCCCGAGCCCGAGCCCGAAGCTGCGGTGTCGCGCTCGGGACTGT
>JAEZYZ010000087.1 GCA_023418705.1 Pseudomonadota bacterium
CCCCGGCGCTGGTCGCGGCGTTGCCCGTGCCCCCCGTGTTGACCCCGCCGCCCGTCCCCGGGTCGACCGCAGCTTCCTCTCCGGAGCACGCGACCAAGAGGACGAGCGCCGGACCCGCCAAGAATCGATGACACACCTGCATGAACGCCTAACGAACCAGTAGCCAGTCTCGAGGCGCGAAAGCTACAATTTTTGTCTCAACGGAGAATTGCGCCGGCACGCCAAGCGCTCACCGCTCAGCGTCTTCGGGCTCGCCGCGCTGCTCGCGCACGCGCACCGTCACGTCGGTGTAGCCCAGCGACTTGAGCATGGACACGACGGTCCGCGTGGCATTCTTTTCAGCGCGATCGAGGATGCCGCTCTCCAGGGCTGCCTTGACGATGCTCTGCTCGGCTTCCTGGCGGGCGCGCGCCTCCAGCGAGGTGCGTCGCTCCGCCAACAGATCGGTCTGTCGGGAGTGCACGTACGTCCTCTGATTGTCGAGGCGTGAGCTCAGGACCTCTGCCGGCGGCAGCACGACGTGCACGCGTCCCGACGCCGGATCGGCTTCGATGTCGCCCGCCTCGAGGCGACCGAGGTCGACGCCGGCGCTCACGTCGCCGGCGGCCACGAGCAAGATCGCGTCTTTGGTCTCGAGCAGCCCGAACAGCCGACGCTGGGTGTCGCTCAAATCGATGACGCGCTCGACGTGGTACTGCGCGCTCTCGAGTCGCGCCAGATCGCGCACGGCCATGACGACGCTGGCGGTGTGCTTCGCGCCCGCCGCCGGCTCGTCGCCTGACGTCGACCAGCGCCCGGCGAGCAGGCCAAGGCCGGCGGCCAGCAACACGGCCGCGCTGACCACGGCGATGGAAAGCGGCGTGAAGCAGCCGATGGGCCGCGCCGGCGCCGCCGCCGGGCCTGGGACCTGCTGCGGCGGCTCTGCTCGGTCTTGCTCGGACGCGGCGGGCACGGGCGCGGTGGGCCGCTCCGGTTCTGGAGAGGGAGGCGTCGTCATGCCACCGCCTGCTCGGCGGTCGTGAGCGCCGCGCCCGAGAGATCGCGGTAGTCGGCGACGGTGGCGCCAAAGATCTCGGCCAGGTGGTGAAGCGCCCGTTCGGCAGCCTCGCCGACCTCGGGACGGGCGCCGGTCAAAGCCTCGACGCTCGTCACACCGCGCTCGGCGATCCCACAAGGCACGATCAAGCCGAACAGGCCAAGGTCGATCGTGAGGTTCAGGGCGAAGCCGTGCATGGTGATCCAGCGCGACAACCGCACGCCAATGGCTCCGAGCTTGAGCGGCTCGCGGGCTCGTTCCTGGCCCGGCCACTCCGTGACGCTGGCCGCATCCGCCCACAGGCCGATGTGGGGATCCAGCGCGCCGCCCGAGACCCCGAGCTCGCGCGCCACGCGGCGCATGGTCTCCATCAAATCGCGGACGTACCGCCGCACGTCGCGGCGGTCAGGCGACAGATCCAAAATCGGGTAGCAGACCAGTTGTCCTGGCGCGTGCAGCGTGATGTCTCCGCCGCGTCCCGTCTCGACCAGGTCGACGCCGAGCGCTCGCAGCGCCTCGGGCGACGCGAGCAAGTGGCCGTCGCGGGTGCCGCGCCCGCGCGTGATCACCGGATCGTGCTCGAGCAGCAGCACCGTGTCGCCGATGGTCCCGGCGCGGCGCGCGGCGAACAACCGCTCCATCCAGTCGTGGACGGTCCGGTAGTCGCGGCGGCCAAGCCACAGCCCTCGAAAGCGACGGGTCGGCGGCGGGGCCACGCGGATCATTCGGGCACGTGATCGCCGGTGTCGCGCAGCTCGTCGCGCAACTCGTCGATGCGATCGGTGAAGGTGCCCGCGATGTCGGGGTCGAACTGAGACGACGAGCACCGGATGATTTCGTTGACCGTGACTTCGTGCGGCAGGGCGCGCCGGTAGGCGCGGTCGCTCGTCATCGCGTCGTAGGTGTCGGCGACCGCGATGATGCGAGCGATGATCGGGATGTCCTGCCCGGCGAGGCCGAGCGGGTAGCCGCGGCCATCCCAGCGCTCGTGGTGCAGGTGAACACCCGGGATGACCGGCTGCAAGAACTTGATCGGATCGAGGATGTCGCGGCCGTACACCGGGTGCTTCTTGAAGATCTCGTACTCGTCCTGCGTCAGCTTCCCCGGCTTGTTCAGGTTCATGACGCAGCCGACCTTGCCGATGTCGTGCATCAGGGCGGAGTGGCGCACGATCTCGATCTGGTCTTCGGGCAGGCCCAGCCAGCGCGCGAGGTTGACGGCGTATTTGGCCACCCGCTCGGAGTGTCCGGCGGTGTAGCGATCCATCTTGTCGATGGTGCGCGCCAGGCTCTGGATCGTCTGCTGGAAGGTCGCCTGAAGGTCTTCGTAGAGCCGCGCGTTCTCGATCGCGGCCGCGGCGCGCGAGGCGACGATGCTCAGCATCTTGCGGTGGCCCTCGTCGAAGCGCTTGCTCGCGGTCATCGACGCCACGGCGATCCAACCGATCAACCGCTCGCGCATCTTGAGCGGGACGATGGCGATGCTGTGCACCGGGCGATCCGGCTCGCTGCCGTACAGCTCGAGCACGCGCGCGGCTTGCTCCACCACGGGCTCCCCCATGGTCAAGCGTGGGACGATGGCCTCTGGCGACAGCGCCCCGAAATCCGTGCTCGGGGGCAAGCTCGCCGAGTGCTCGAGGGTGCGCTGGAAATAGCCCCCCTCGCCGTCGTCGAGCCAGGTGTAGACGACGTCGGCGCGCACCTCGTTCAGCGCGCTGTCGGTCACGGTGGCGATCACTTCGTCGAGGGACAAGCTGGCGGCGATGGCCTCGCTGACCTTGTAAAGGGACAGCGCCTCGCGCAGGCGCAGGTTCTCCGCGGTGAGCCGCCGCTTCTCGAGGCCGCGCTGCACGATGTGGACGATCTCTTCGACCTTGAAGGGCTTGAGGATGTAGTCGTAGGCGCCGCGCTTCATCGCGTCGATCGCCGTCTCGACCGTTCCGAACCCGGTCATGATGACGGTCAGGGTGTCCGGGTGCGTGCGCTCCACTTCTCGCAGCAGCTCGAGGCCCCCCATGCGCGGCATCTTCAGGTCGCTGATGACCATGTCGTAGCGCGCCTGGCGCAGCTCGTTCATCGCGCTCGAGCCGTCCTCGGCGGTCCGAACGACGTAGCCCTCCATGCCCAGAAAATCGGCCAGGATGTCGCGAATGAACTTCTCGTCGTCGACGACGAGCACGCGGGGCTTCTCCTCTGGGACGACTGAGGGGGGACCGTGACTCATGAGCGGGAGTGGGTCGGGGGATTCGGAGCGGGCGTGGGCCCGCGGAATGCGGAGCGCCGCGGGAGCGGCCCTAGGCTAGCAGATGCTCCAGCGGGGTCGCGGCTTTGGGGTGCCGATCGTTAGCTGCGCTGGCCGAGCAGCCCTCCGAGGTGCCGCCGATCGGGGCTCGGGTCGTGCGACTTCAAGAACGCCAAGTTGAGGCCATTGATGAAGGCGTGGGCCACGAGTGGGCCCACCAGTGAACCGGTGAGTTGGAAAATAGCGCCGAGCGCCAACCCGACCAGCGTGGCCCAGGCTGCCCACACCCAGCGGCTGGGCCCCGGCAGCTGGTGGACGAGCCCGAACAGCAAGGCCTGCGGGAGCAGGCCGAGCCAGGGCTGCAGCAGTGAGCGAAACAGCAGCTCCTCGGCCGCCGAGCTCAGCGCCGCCAACACGATGATGCCAGCGCCGCTGATCTCCTGCGCGACCGGCCGCAAGTCCGTGTGCAGCTGCCGCGCCCAACCGAAACGCGCCACGCTCGCCCGCGTGACGAAGACCATGGCGGCCCCGAAGGCGAGCCCGAGCAGGCCGCTGTAGGAGTGGCTGGCCGCCGCAGGCAGCAGCAGCCAGGGTTCGGGATGGGCCAGCAATGACCCGTCGCGCCACACGACCCCGATCGCCGCGACGATGGTCCCAAGCACGGCATAGGCCGCAGCGAACCGGCCCCAGCGCAGCATCGCGCACCGACTATGGCACGGCTGGCGTTCGAGCGCACTCCCGTTGAGCCCCCCTCGAGCTCGGCCGGGCAGGGAGCCGACGCCCGCGGCCGGGCCGGGTCGCGCGCGGCCCACGCGCGGCCCACGAGGCCAAGATCTTTCCACGATAGCTGTGGCGCCCGACGATTTCGATGTAGATTCCGCCCGCGGTGGGCGCGGCACACGACAACCCGGACACCCTGAGCCGGTTCAACGACAACCTCGACTTGGTGGACATCCTGGCCAAGCAGGTCGCGCGCTCGGTCGGCCGCGCCAGCGAGCTGGACGACCTGATCGCCTACGGTCGGGAGGGGCTCTTGGACGCAGCGCGCCGTTTCGACGCGAGCCGGGGCGTGCCGTTTCGGGCGTACGCCAACTATCGCGTTCGCGGGGCGATCATCGACGGGGTTCGCGCCATGGCGCGTCTGCCGCGCCGCATCCACGAGCGGCTCGGGGGCTTGCAGGCCGCCGTCCACTACGGCCAGGGGGTGTTCGAGGACGTGTTGTCGGCGCCGACGACGCCCGGGGCCGGCGTGGCGCAGGCGGAGCAGGCCCTCGCCGATCACATGGCGGCGATGGCCACGGCGATCGCGGTCGGGTTCGTGGCCGAGGCGGCCCGCGGCGAGGAGGGCGAGTTGACCTCCGTGGCTCCGGAGCTGGATCCGGAGCGCGCGCTCGGGCAAGCGGAGCTCTTGCACCTGGTGCGCGGCGCCATCTCCGATCTGCCCGCCGAGGAAGCCGAGCTGGTGCGGCGGCACTACCTCGAAGGCGAGCGGTTCGACAAGGTGGCGGCCGAGCTGGGCCTGTCCAAATCCTGGGCGAGCCGCTTGCACAGCCGCGCCATCGCCCGGCTCTCCAAGCGCCTGCGCGGCAGCGGCTGAAAAGTCGTGCGGCGACGGGCAGGCGCCGTTCGCCTGCTCTAGACTCGCGCTGCCCCATCCGATGGACCCGATCACGAAAACCAGAGTCTTGATCGCCATGAGCGGTGGCGTGGACTCCTCGGTCGCGGCTGCCAAGCTCGTCGCCGACGGTCACGACGTCGTCGGCGTCACGCTCCACCTCTGGGACTATCCGGATGATGGCTCGGTGAAGAGCCGCTGCTGCGCGCCCGAGGACGTGCACGACGCCCGACGTGTCGCCGACGTCATCGGCATCCCCCACTATGCCTTCGATCGCCGGGAGCTCTTCCAAGAGCAGGTGGTTGGCCCGTTCGTGGACGACTACCTCGCGGGGAAAACGCCGAGCCCTTGCGTCCGCTGCAACCGGGGCGTCAAGACCCGAGAGCTCTTCCAGCTGGCCGATCGCCTGGGCGCTCGCTACGTGGCCACGGGGCACTACGCCCGCGTCCTCCCGGGTCGGGCGGGCCCGGAGCTCCACCGAGCTTTGGACCGGGGCAAGGACCAAAGCTACTTTTTGCACATGCTCGAGCCAGCACGGCTCGAGCGCTTGCTGTTTCCACTCGGCGAGCTGAAAAAGCCCGAGGTGCGGGCGCACGCCGAACGGCTCGGCCTGCCTGGAGCGCACAAGGGCGAGAGCCAGGAACTGTGCTTCGTGCCGACCGGACGCTACGATAGCTTCGTGGCGGAGCGCGCTGGCGACCGAGTACGCCCGGGGCCGATCATCGACGCGTCGGGGCGCGTGGTGGGGGAGCACGCCGGCATCCACCGGTTCACCGTGGGTCAGCGCAAGAACCTAGGGGTCTCGCTCGGGGAGCGGGCGTACGTGATCGGGCTCGACGCCGAGCGCGGCAGCGTGCGGCTCGGCCCGCGTGAGGCCACGCGCAGCCGGGCCGCCTGGCTCGACGAGGTGGCGCTCGGCGTCGGGGTGACCCTGCCGCTCGCCTGCGACGTGGCCGTGCGCTATCAGGGCGCACAGCACAGCGCCCGCGTGTCAGCGCAGGATGGGGGAGTGCGGGTCGAGTTCGAGGAGCCGGTCGGCGCCGTCGTTCCCGGACAGTACGCGGTCTTTTACCGCGGAGACCGCGTGCTCGGCGGGGGATTGATCCGCGAGGCGCTCTCCGGGGCCGGGGAGCTGCCCTCGTGACGTTCGGGCGGCGTCAAGCCCTGCTCTTGCCGGTGCTGATCTCGGCGGCGGCCTGCTCCACCGGCGAAGGGCAGGGCGAGGTGACGAGCGAGCGGCTGTACGTGGATCGCTGCTGGAACGGGGAGTTCGATTTGGACCCGGATTTCTTCGGTGCCAATCCCTTTACCCCGGCGCGGGGAGCCACCGAGCTGATGATCCGCGTTCAGCGCGGCGACAACATCGAGGAGGTCAGCGACGGCCTGTTCGTGCTGGTCAAGGACGTGGAGGCCATCCGCGCCGACCTGCTCGGCTCGGCGTTGCCGATCGGCTTGCCGCCGGGCGTCTCCCCGCCGGGCGTGCCGGACCCGCTGGTGCTCGATCCGCCGCTCGTGAGCATGTCGCTCTACCTGAATCGCACCTGCCACGCGGTGAACGCCACGCTCTACGCCATCGAGGGGACGATCACGTTCAGCTCCCTCTTCAGCGGCGACCGCAACGAGCAGGACGCTGACGATCGGCTCACCGAGGCGAGCTTTCAGGCGACCTTCGCCGACCCGCGTCAGCTGACGGCCGATGGCGCGGTCCCTGCCGACCAGGGCAGCCTCGTGGAGGGCTGGTTTCGCTTCTATTTTCAGCGCGGACAGCCCGCGCAACCGTTTCCATGAAGAGCTCGGTGGACGAGACGCTCAAGCGCGAAGCCCGCGATTTTCGCCTGCGCTTCAGCTGCGAGGCGTGCGCCTACTTCGAGCCGGATGATGGAGGCTGCAGCAATGGTTATCCCAATCAGGATCACCGCTCCGGCGATCTGGAGCGCGCGGCCCACGTGATTTTCTGCAAGGAATTCGAGCTCTATTAGAGCTCCGACCCGGATCATTCGCCACCCTGGCATCGACGTCATGCGCGGCTCCCACCAACGAACGTTGATCAAGACCGCTCGGCGCACCCTGCTCGAGGACTGCGCTCTGCCGCCTGGCGCCCGGATCTTGGTCGCGGTCTCCGGGGGAGGTGACTCGCAGGCGCTGCTGCACGTGCTCGCCCTGCTCCGCGACGGGCTCGGTCTGCAGTTGTTCGCGCACGGCGTGGACCATGGGTTGCGTCCAGAGGCCCCGCGCGAGCTCGACCTTGCCGAGCGGCTGGCCACGTCACTAGAGGTTCCCTTCACCCGCTCCGCGGTCTCGCTGGCGCCCGGCAGCAATCTGCAAGCGCGCGCGCGCGCCGCACGTTACCGCGAGCTCGAGCGGGTCGCGGCCGAGCTCGACGCGGCCTTCATCGCCACCGCCCACCATGCCGACGACCGCGCTGAGACGGTGCTGCTCCGGCTGCTCCGCGGCTCGGGCCCGCGCGGCCTCGCCGTGCTGCCCGCGCGCAGTGGCGCGCGGCTCCGTCCTTTCATCGAGTGTCGCAAGCGCCAGATTCTGGACCACCTGGAGCGACACGCGATCGACCACGCTCACGACCCCAGCAACGACGATCCCCGCTTCGTGCGCGCGCGGGTGCGGACGGAGGTCCTGCCGCTGCTCGAACAGCTGTCGCCCCGCGTCGTCGACCACCTCAACGCGCTGGCGGCTCAGATCGGAGCGGAACCGCCGCCGACCGTGCTCGACCGGCGCGGCCAGCCCTTGCGACTTGGCCGCGCGCAGATCGAGCAGATGGCGCGCGCGCGCCAATTTGGTCTGACCACTGCAAGGATTCAGGTCACCGGCGCGCAGGAGCTCGTCTTGGGGCCGGCGGGCACCTGGCAGGTCGAACCCGCGGCCGCGAGGCCGCGGCGGCGCTCGGGCGTCGCCGATGCAGAACGCACCGCCTGCGACCGGACGTGCGTGGCGGAAACGGCCGCAAAATCGCGGTCGGGAGCCTGAAATCCAGCGAACGGGGCCGCTCGATCCGGCGCTTCGAGAGCGCCCGCCGCGCGACGCACCTTGCCGCACATTGGAAAGCAGAAGCCGTGCCGATGATCTTTCTACCTTTCGAAATAATCGCCGGACCCTTACGTTTCCTCAAGGCGGGCGCGAGCCCGGCGCCGGCGACCGTCGACGGCGTGACTCCCAGGTGGCATGATCCGTTCATGGCGGCTTAGGCCGTCCCGACTCAGCCCGTAACAGAGGTCCAGAGTGAAGCAGCCGCACAAGACCCTCCTCCTGTGGGTCGTTCTGATCGTCGCGTTCTTGGCCATTTGGCAGTTTCTGACGCCGGATGGCCCGCAGCGGCAGCCCATGCCGTTCAGCGAGTTCATGGCCCTGGTCCAGGCTCCGGACGATCAGCGCCACGTCGACGAGGTCGAGATCAAAGATCGCGAGTTCAGCTTCGTCATCAAGGGGCCGAAGGGCCAACCCGAGCGCGGGGTGACCGTCGGTCCGGTAGACGCCGGCGACATCACGGGCGAGCTGCTCAAGCACAACGTCAAGGTCACCTACACGGAGGACGAGGCCAATCCGATCCTCACGACGGCGCTGACGATCCTGCTGCCGATGCTGTTCTTGCTGGTCATGTTCTATCTGTTCATGCGCCAGCTGCAGGCCGGCGGCGGCAAGGCGATGAGCTTCGGCAAGAGCCGCGCGCGCCTTTTGAGCGAGTCACAGAACAAGGTGACCTTCGCGGACGTGGCCGGGATCGACGAAGCGAAGGACGAGGTCGAGGAGATCATCGCGTTCCTCAAGGACCCGAAGAAGTTTCAGAAGCTCGGCGGCCGCATCCCCAAGGGCGTGCTCATGATGGGCCCGCCCGGCACTGGCAAGACGCTCCTGGCGCGCGCCATCGCTGGTGAAGCCGGCGTGCCCTTCTTCAGCATCTCCGGGTCGGACTTCGTCGAGATGTTCGTGGGCGTCGGCGCGAGCCGAGTGCGGGATCTGTTCGAGCAGGGCAAGAAGCACGCGCCTTGCATCATCTTCATCGACGAGATCGACGCCGTCGGCCGTCACCGCGGCGCCGGTCTCGGCGGCGGACACGACGAGCGCGAGCAGACGCTCAACCAGCTGCTCGTCGAGATGGACGGCTTCGAGTCGAACGAAGGCGTGATCATCATCGCGGCCACCAACCGCCCGGACGTGCTCGATCCGGCGATCCTGCGACCCGGCCGCTTCGACCGGCGCATCACCGTGCCGCGCCCCGACATCCGCGGGCGTGAGGGGATCCTGGCCGTCCACACCAAGAAGGTGCCGCTGGCGGCCGACGTCGACCTGAGCGTGATCGCGGCCGGGACCCCCGGCTTCGTCGGCGCCGACCTGGAGAACCTGGTCAATGAGGCGGCGCTGCTCGCCGCCCGGCAGGACAAGGAAGCCGTCTCGATGGCTGACATCGAAATGGCCAAGGACAAGGTCCTCATGGGCACCGAGCGCCGCAGCATGGTGATGAGCGACGAAGAGCGCCGCACCGCTGCTTGGCACGAGGCGGGCCACACCATCATCGGCAAGCTGGTGGAGGGCAACGACTCCGTTCACAAGGTGAGCATCATCCCGCGCGGCGCCGCGCTCGGCGTCACGATGTTCTTGCCGACCGAGGATCGCCACCTCATGACGAAGAAGCAGACGCTGGCGCGCATCGCGATGGCGCTCGGCGGCCGCGTCGCCGAAGAGGAGGTCTTCGGAGAGATCACCACGGGCGCACAGGACGACATCAAGCGGGCCACCCGCTACGCCCGCGCCATGGTCTGTGAGCTCGGCATGAGCGCCAAGCTCGGCCCCATCGCCTACGGCGAGAACGAAGAGAGCGTCTTCCTCGGTCGGGAAATGGCCTCCCGCCGCGAGGACTACTCGGAGGCGACCGCGCGCGAGATCGACCAGGAGATCCGCTCGATCGTCGAGCAGCAGTACCAGATCGCTCGCACCGTCATCCGCGAGAACCGCGACAAGCTCAACCGTCTGGCCGAGTCTCTGCTCGAGCGGGAAACCCTCGACTCCGAGGAAATCGAAGCCGCCCTCGAAGGCCGCGAGCTCCCCAGCCGCCAGAAGGTCGTCATCCCCACCTGGAGCGAAAAGCAAAAGAAGACCCAGGAGAAGAAGCGCCCCGCCAGCATCTTCGGCACCCCCAAGCCCGCCCCCAGCTGAAGCGCTCCCCCCCTCCAACCCCGCGTGAAGCCCGCTCCCCGAGCGGGCTTCGCCCATTTCGGGCCCATCCCGTCGCCGCCGCGGCTCGCGCCCGGCGGCCAAGCTCGCGCCAGCTGTTGAAGCCGCGCTTGCCGGCCGAGCCCGCGCTCGCCGGCCGAGCCCGCGCTCCCAGCCACCCCGCGCCCGTCGTGAGGCTGAGCTCGCCACCGAAGCCGAACCGCCAGGTGCCCGAGCCCCGAGGCGACAAGCTGAGGTCGCGCCCGCGCTCAAGCCCGGGGCCGCCAGCCAGGTTCGCGCCCGAGCCCGCCAGCCTGGGCCGAGCTCGCGCTCGCCAGGCGAAGCCGAGCCGCAAGCCCGAACTGGACGCCGCCAGCTGAAGTCGCGCCCGCGCCCCGAGCCCGCCAACGAGGCTGCCGCCGATTGGAGCCCGCCGCCCAGGCTGAGACAGCCGCCAGGTCGAGCCGTGCAGCCAGCCGAGAACCGCGCCGATGAACCAAGGCCCCCCCAGGCCCCCAAGGCCCGAGCCCGTGCGCTAAGGAGCCGAACCCAACCGCCGCCAAGGTCGCGCCCCCGAGAGCCGTCGCGCCCCCGAGAGCCGTCGCGCCCCCGAGAGCCGTCGCGCCCCCCCTATCCCGAGG
>JAEZYZ010000128.1 GCA_023418705.1 Pseudomonadota bacterium
ATCCTGGTCAGCGGCCAATGGAATGACTTCGTCGACTATCTCGCGCGAAGGAACGTCACGCTGCGGGCTCAACCGATCGAGGCCTCGCCCCATGCGGCAGCGGCTTGAAAAGCAGGATCTGCACCCAAAGGCGATTCTGCGCGGTGCCAGTTTGAGAGATGGGGACCTGTACTGGGCGGACTTGGAAGGTGCCGATTTGACCGGCGCGGATCTCGAGAACG
The DNA here is from genome assembly GCA_023418705.1 of Pseudomonadota bacterium. GTDB lineage: Bacteria > Myxococcota_A > Polyangia > Polyangiales > Polyangiaceae > JAEZYZ01. The sequence goes on from JAEZYZ010000128.1 coordinate 222, forward strand.
CTGACCTGCGTGGCGCGAATCTGAATCGTGCCGTGCTGCGTAGCGCCAAGTTGAGGAACGCAAACCTCAGCGCCGATGCGACTGGACGCGGGGCACGCCTGCTCGGCGCCGACCTTGCTGGAGCAGACTTGAGCAGGGCGAGCTTGTCTGGCGCTGTGTATGATGACGAAACGGTGTTTCCTGAAGGTTTTCGACCTGCGAGGTTAGGTATGATCCGATGCACGTGAGCCCTGCCCCCGGCCCCCCGGCTCTGGGTGTCGACGACGGCGCACGACGGCGCGAACGGAGCACGACGGGTTCGGGAAGGTGCTCCGCGCTCACCGCGCTCGCTCTTCCGGGATTGCAAGCCGGGGCCCTCGGCCGCCGCCTACGGCGACCTCGAGGCCGCAACGACGCGCTGACACCATCGACGCTAGCGCGCGGGAGGGTCGAAGGCGCCCGGAGCGACGGGCACCTCGCGGCGTTCGTCGCGGAGCGAGAAGCCGACGAATCCATGCTGGGGGTGGAGGCGCACTTGAAGGGAGCGGAGCTGGCGCGTCGTTCGGTCGACGACCAGGCGGAGGTCGTGCAGTCGCGGGTCTTTGCGACGGGGGGTAGCAACGATGACGAAGCTGTCCGAGCAGCGCTCGGCCTTGGGGTCGCGGCTCAAGGCGTGGGTCGCCTCGAACGTGTCGTCGATGAAGCCGAACAGGGCATGAAGGTGGATGCTCGGCAGCGGGCGCTCTCGGGTGGCGCGGTATTCGAAGAGGCCTTGGGCCGTGACGAGCTGGTAGCTGCCGTCGGTGTAGTCGGCGCGCACCGCGGCGCCCGGACGCCAGAAGAGGGTGCCCTCGGCAGTGCGCGGCTTGGCGAACCAGCCTGCGTGGTAGTCGAACCGAAAGCGGAGGGTCTTCGCCGTCCGGTAGCGCTGGCGCACGTCCGCCAGGATGGCTGCGGCTGAGGGGCCCGGGGCGCGTGGAACGAAGCCGTGGAGCTCGACTTGGACCGGCCCGAGGTCGAGCGCGCGCAGCCGGCGGTGGCGGGGCCCGGACTGAATGTCTGTCAGGCTGATCCGTCCGTCGCCGCGGAGGGTCGCCAGCGGCTCGACCGGCGGAGCGCCGGTGCCCGTGCCCTTCGCGCGGGGACCGGAGCAGCGCTGCTTGAGCAGGGCCATCTCGTATCGAGGTCCTGTTCGGCTGCCGCGGATGGTGACCCCGCCGTACAGGATCCGGTATTCGCCGGAGAGCTGCTCCCGCAGGTCACCGATGGCTCGAGTGACCGCGGGGTTGGTGCGAAAGAGCATCGCCGCGGATTGGGGGTACTGCTGGTTTTTCCCGCAGACCGCAGCATACCGCCGCCCATTCACGGTGAAGGTCGCTTCCAGCGCGAGGTCATGCTCCCGCTCCCATGTACCGGCCAGCTCGAATCCCTGCGACACGAGCCGAAAACCTGCGCTGTTCTCGCGATAGCTGCCGGTGAAGCGGCGGAACCCCTTCGCGGCGGGGCGGTATGGGCGGGTCCTCGGGTTCTGGTAGGTCCGGAGTGCGCCCTGCGCGGGCCAGAGGTCCCCTCCCGCCGAGGGCTCCAGCTCGGCTTCGACGACGAACGCGCGCTCTCGGGGTGCCGCGAAGGTTTCGTCCCAGCCGGCGCTGCAGCTCAGCGTGAGCTTGGACGCGCGCGGCGCGGCGCGCCCGCGCGCGGCGGGTGCTGGATCCCGCTCCGGCGGGGATCCCGCCGACGGCGCCGCCGCCGTGCTCGCCGAGACGGCGCAGGTCACGAGCAGGAGGAGCCGCCGGGGAGCCATGTCCTTTGGGTACGGACGCGCGGCAGCCTTCGTCCCTTGGGTCGGGGGTCCGGGCGGGCTCGGGGTTGCCCCGGTGCGCACCCGAAATCACCCGCCCCAGAAATCCGACTTCGGGGTGTAAGGACCGCGGGGGGACCGCGTCTGCCAGGGTGAAGGGCCAAAACACCCCCCTCAACAAGGACAGACGAATGACCAACGAAGCCTCCTGTGCCTGCTGCAATGCCCCCGCCACATCGACCCGCAGCGCCGACCCGGCGAAGAGCCGGTCCGCCGAGCCTGCTTGCTGCTGCGGCCCCAGCTGCCAGTGCGCGGAGTGCCAGTGCGACTGCGGCACCGGCTGCCGGTGCAGCGCCCAGAAAAGCGCCTAAGATCGGATCGCGGCACCCGGGCCCTGCCCCACCGGCGGTACTGCCGCCCCGGGCAGGGTCCCGGGCCGCGGGCACCGGCCTGAAGAAAGCCCCTTGAATGAGCTCCCCCACCCCACCCTCGGCGGCACCCACGGAGGTCGCCCGCGTCTTGGCCGATCACCGCGAGCGGTTTCTCGCGTTCCTCGAGCGCCGCGTGCACGACCGCGATCACGCCCAGGAAATCCTGCAGCAGGCCCTGTTGACCGGGCTGAGCCGCGCCGAGAGCGTCCGGGATCCGGAGTCGACGATTGCCTGGTTCTATCGCCTGCTGCGCAACGGTCTGGTCGATCACTACCGGCGGCGGGCGGCCGAGAGCCGCGCCGTCGACGCTCTCGCCGCGGAGCCGCTCGCTCCGAACGAGCACGCTGCGCTCCACCAGGCCGTCTGCCAATGCGTCAGCGGGCTGCTCGAGACGCTCAAACCGGAATATGCCGATGCCCTCCGGCAGCTCGAGCTCGAGGAGCAGAGCCTCGCCGACTACGCGGCGGCTCGCGGTTTGACCCCAAACAACGCCGCCGTCCGGGCGCACCGGGCTCGCAAAGCGCTGCACGCGCAGCTCACGAAGATGTGCGGCGGCTGCGCCAAGCATGGCTGCGTCGACTGCACCTGCTGCTGAGCGTCGTATGGCCCGCCTCACTCTCATCGTCACCCTGACCGTCGCACGGACCGAGCTCGAAGGTTTCCGTCGCTACGAGCACGCGGCGGCGGCGATCCTGCGCAAATACGGCGGGGCGATCGAGCGCGTGATCGAAGGGCGCGCGGAGCCGCATGCCTCGGAGCTCACCGAGGTCCACCTCGTGAGCTTCCCGAACGAGGCCGCGTTCGATGCCTACCGCGGCGATCCGGAGCTCGGCGCCCTGAGCGCCCTGAGGGAACGATCGATCCTGCGCACCCAGATCCTGTTTGGCGCCGATCGCCCGCCGTACGGCAGCTAAGACCGGCAGCGGGGGCGGCGCCCCGCCGCACCCCTTCGGGCGAACGCAAGATCTACCGGGCCCCCTACCACCCGCGCAATCCGTGCGTACGTTGCGATATATAGGGAGATAGTGGTTTGGCCCGCGCGCGCAGAAAAGCCACCCTGCCACGCACGGCATGCGCGTTGCACAACGACGTGATGCCGCGGCGGTGCCTGGCGAAAGTCACTGGACGTGCCGAGGCGAGCCTGGAGGAACCCAAATGGTCGTTGAAGAAGTCATGACGGCGGATCCCATCACCGTCGACGTCAGCGCGACGGTGCGCGACGTCTTGCAAGCCATGTTCGAGGGCAACGTGCGCCACCTGCCGGTGATCGATGAGGGTGACTTGGTGGGGATCATCAGTGACCGGGATCTGCGCGCCTTCCTCAACCCCGACGTCGTGCTCGGCAACGAGGAAGCCGCCGAGCGGCTCGGTCAGGCGGTCTCGGACTTGATGAGCGGCGACGTGATCTCCGTGACGCCGGGGACGGAGCTCAGCGAGGTCGCGGACCTGATGATCGACCAGAAGATCGGCGCGATCCCGGTGGTCCGCACCGACAGCCAGCAGCTGATCGGGATCGTCAGCTACGTCGACGTGCTGCGCGTAGCGCGCGACGCGCTCTGAAACCCCAACCCAGAAATCGGAGCCAGAACTTCATGGCACACGAGTTCGTACGGGATTTCCGTGACGTCGACCTCTCCGATCTGAACACGGTCGGCGGGAAGAATGCGTCCCTCGGTGAGATGATCAAAAACCTCGCCTCCATGGGGGTGCGGGTCCCCGAAGGCTTCGCGGTCACCGCCGAGGCGTTCCGCCTTCACCTGGCCGAGGCCGGGATCGAACAGGAGATCTACGACAGCCTCGACCGGCTCGACGTGCACGACGTGGAAGCGCTGGCGCGCACGGCACGCCAGGTGCGCCAGCGCATCGCGGGGGCTCCGCTGCCTGCGGTCGTCCAGGAGCAGATCACGCGGGCGTACAGCGAGCTCTCACAGCGCTACGAAGAGGACGCGACCGACGTGGCCGTGCGATCCAGCGCCACGGCCGAGGACCTGCCGACGGCGTCCTTCGCCGGCCAGCAGGAGACCTACCTGAACGTGCACGGGACCGCGCGGCTGCTCGCAGCGGTGCGCGATTGTATGGCGTCGCTGTTCACCGACCGCGCGATCGTGTACCGCGCCGAGCGCGGCTTCTCCCACCGCGACGTCGCGCTGTCCGTGGGTGTTCAGAAGATGGTGCGCTCCGACCGCGGGTCGGCTGGCGTCATCTTCACGCTCGACACCGAGAGCGGCTTCCGCGACGTGGTCGTCGTGACGGGTGCGTGGGGCCTTGGCGAGACGGTGGTCCAGGGCCGGGTGAACCCGGACGAGTTCTGGGTCCACAAACCGACGCTGGCGGCGGGGCACCGCGCGATCGTCCGGCGAGAGCGCGGCGAGAAGGACATCCGCCTGGTGTACGCCGAAGGCACGACCAAGGCGCTGGCCGAGGAGCGGGTGAACGAAAAGGACCGGCTGCGTTTGGTGCTGGAAGACGACGACGTCTTGACCCTGTCGCGCTGGGCCGTGCTGATCGAAGATCACTACTCACGTCGCGCGGGCAAGCCCACGCCGATGGACATCGAGTGGGCCAAGGACGGACGCGACGGGCGTCTGTTCATCGTGCAAGCGCGGCCGGAGACCGTGCACTCCCAGGCGGGCCCGCCGAGCTTCGAGCTTTACCGCATGCGCGGCAAGGGCGAGGTGCTGGTGCGCGGCAAGAGCGTGGGCGCCAAGGTGGCGACCGGCCGGGTGCGGGTCGTGCACTCGGTGCAAGAGCTGCACACCTTTCAGCCGGGCGAGGTGCTGGTCGCCAAGATGACCGACCCCGACTGGGAGCCGGTGCTCGCCAAGGCGGCCGCCGTGGTCACCGACCAAGGCGGTCGCACCTGCCACGCGGCGATCGTATCCCGCGAGCTCGGGATCCCCTGCGTGGTCGGCACGGGCAACGCCACCGCGGAGCTCAGCGCGGCCCAAGAAGTCACGGTGTCGTGCGCCGAGGGAGACGAAGGAAAGATCTACGCTGGACGGGTCGAGTTCGACCGCGAGCAGATCGATCCCGCGAGCCTGCCGGAGCCGCGCCTGCCCGTGATGCTGAACGTCGGTAATCCGGAGAACGCGTTCTTGCTGGGGCAGCTGCCGACGGCGGGCGTGGGGCTGGCGCGCCTGGAGTTCATCATCTCGAGCTGGATCGGCGCGCACCCCATCGCGCTCATCCACCCGGAGCGCGTGCAGGACGCCGAGGCGCGCGCGCAGATCCTGCAGCGGTTGCAAGGATACCCGAGCGGCCCGGAGTTCTTCGTCGAACGGTTGAGCTCCGGCGTGGCTCAGATCGCGGCGGCGTTCTATCCGCGCCCGGTGATCGTGCGCTTTTCGGATTTCAAGACCAACGAGTACGCCGGCCTGCTCGGCGGCGCCGCGTTCGAGCCGATCGAGAACAACCCGATGATCGGCTTCCGCGGCGCCAGCCGCTACTACGATGACCGCTACCGCGAAGGCTTCGCCTTGGAGTGCGCCGCGATCCGGCGGGTCCGCGACGACATGGGCCTCACCAACGTGAAGGTGATGATCCCCTTCTGCCGCACCCTCGAGGAGGGACGGCGCGTGCTGGACGTGATGGCCGAGCACGGCCTCAGCCGTGGTCAGAACGGGCTCGAGGTCTACGTGATGTGCGAGATCCCGAACAACGTGCTCCTGGCCGAGCAATTCAGCGATCTCTTCGATGGCTTTTCGATCGGCTCCAATGACCTGACCCAGCTCACGCTGGGGGTCGATCGGGACTCCGAGCTCCTGGCGCATATCTTCGACGAGCAGGACCCCGGCGTGAAACGCATGATCGAGCTGGTGGTCGCGGCCGCCCACAGGAAGGGGCGCAAGGTGGGGATCTGCGGGCAGGCGCCGAGCGATCACCCGGCCTTCGCGGCCTACCTGGCCGACATCGGCATCGACAGCGTCTCGGTGACGAGCGATGCGCTGCCCAAGGTGGTCAAGCTCCTGGCGCGCCATTGACAGCGCGGCGGCTCACGGTCGCACCTCGACCTCGAAGCGCTTGACCCAGGTCGTGCCCGAGCCGCCCATCACCTCGTTGCCGAACTCCACGCTGGCGACGTATTCGTCGGGGCGGACCAAGCCCTTGCGCACCAAATGGTCGAGCAGGGTGTGGACGCTGATGGTGCCCCGGTGCTGCACCTTCGGGCTCTTGAAGGACAGGAGCGCCCAGCCCGTACCGTCGCCTTTGTCACCGATGCTGTCTTGTTTGTACAGCTCGTAGGGGACCCCATCGAGCGTCGGCGTGTCGATGACGGTGCCGGCGGGGATCGCCCCCTCGACGTAGTCCATCCAGAACATCACCTCCGTCGTGATGCGCTTCGGGTCGGGATCCGCGCTAGCGCCCGAACCCTCGATGATCCACACCTCCGGCGCCAGATTGTAGCTGCCGCTCGCCTCCGTTTCGACGTCGTAGTGGATGGACAGGTGCTGTACGTCACCGACGCGCAGCGGAAAGCGCGCGTCCGTCGGCGTGCCGCCCGACCACGGCTTCCAACCGAACAGGATCTGTGGATAGGCGAACACCGTGTTGTCGTAGCCGGGCCAGTTCCAGCGCCAGCCGTACTCGAAGCCGGAGCCGACCTTGCGCCGCATCAGACACTGCTCGAAGGCGGCCTTCGCCTTTTTGCTGCCCCAGACGTTGTTTTCGTACTTGTAGGGGCCGTCCTGGTAAGTGGACCAGGCCGCGCAGCTCGACTCCGAAGACGGCGCAGCCGCTGAGACTGGCTGAGGCGCCGAGTGGCTGCTCGGCGAGGGACGTGTTTCTGGCCGGGTCGCGGCGGTGCAGGCGGGCAGCAGGGCGGTCGCGCTCACCAGGCCCAGTGCGCCGCTCAGATGCCGCATGCAGGCGAAGTTCGTCGGTGTTCGTATCGTCATGGTGCAAGGGGTATGCGGCCTCGGACCAATTCTGATCACACGCCGCGGAGCCCCCGGCGCCGGTCGAAATGTCCGTTGGAGGCGCTTTCCGAGATCAGATCGCTGGCAGGGCGACATGGAACGTACCGGTGCGTGATCGAACCGCTCACTTGTACGCCGTGGGCTCCGCGCTGGCGCGCCCGGATGCGGCTGTCGCGGGGGCGGCCCCTCCCAAGGGGCGCGCTTTGGCCGCGACCGATCCACGGCTACACCAGGCAATCGGCCTCTATTTATCGGCGGTCTGGCGGGTGCTCCGCCGGTCGGGCCTGTCGACGGCGGATTGTGAGGACGTCTCCCAAGAAGCGTTCTGGGTGCTCGCGCAAAAGCTCGACCGCGTTCCCGACCACGCGGTTCGGGCATTTCTGCTGTCGACGGCGCTCAAGTTGGCCGCCAACCGCCTGCGTTCTCGCTGGCACCGCTCGGTGACCGAGCCGCTCGACCCCGATCTTCGGCCCAGCGACGCGTTGCCCGCGGAGGACGCGCTGGATCTGCGCCGCGCGCGCGACCTGCTCGACCGCGCCCTCGCGGAGCTGGCGCTGCCCGAGCGCACGGTCTTCATCATGGTGTGTTTGGAACAAATGAGTCGCAGCGAGGTGGCCGCGGCGCTCGAGATCCCGGAAGGCACCGTGGCCTCGCGTCTGAGGCGGGGGCGCCAGGGGTTCGAGGCCGCGCTCGGCAGGTTGCGCGAAGGCTTCAGGAGCGACACTCATGACTGATCGGCGCCACCGGCTCGCGGACGACGCTGGCGACGACCGGCTGTTTTCCCAGCTGCTGCTCGCCGCCCGCAGCGACCAGCCCCCCGCCGGACTGCACGATCAAGTGGCGGACTACGTCGACCTTCGAGCGCGGCTCGCGCGCCGGTCGAGCCCGCCGCTGCGGCGCTACCGCTGGGCTTTGGCTGCTCTGGTCCCGGCGCTGCTCGGCGTCGGGCTGATGGTCCAGCTGGGCGCGCGCGGCGAGCCGCCCCCGATCACGAAGGAGTCGGTGTCCGCTTCGGCGGCAGCGGCGCCCACCGAGTCGCGACCGAAGGTCGACCCCTGCAGCGCGCGGCGCCGGGCCCCCGGAGTCGCTCCGTTGATCGACGATTTCGAAGACGGCGACGACGCGATCGCACCGGTCGAGCACCGCGCCGGCTTCTGGCGCTGGGCCCGCGAGACCGACCGCCCAGGCACGGCGCCCGCGCTCTTGCCGATGCCGCGACCGGACGCGCACGGCGACAATCGCTTCGCGCTCCACGTCAAGGGACAACGACTGTTCGATTGGGGCGCCGCGGTCGAGTTCAACTTCGAGCCGTCGTGCTACGACGCCTCCCAGTTCGCCGGCGTCACGTTCCACGCCAAAGGACCGGGCCGCATCTACCTCGCGCCGCGCGAGGTCAGCGTGATCCCGGTCGCCGAGGGCGGCGTCTGCGAAGCGGACTGCCACAACCCGCACGTGACCAAGGTCGACCTCGGGGAGAGCTGGCAGGCCTACGCGGTGCGCTGGGAGGACGTGCGGCAGCGCGGGATCGGCAAGCCGCCGCTCGACCCCGGCCGACTGCACAGCGTCGCCTTCTTGATCCGCCCCGAAGACACGCCGTACGACGTTTGGCTCGACGACGTCAAGTTCATCCCGCGCTGAGCGGTCACGGCGTCACCTCGAAGCGCAGCCCTTTGCGCCCGGTCAGCGCCGGCTCCCCCGCCGCTCCGCCTCGGTCGGTGTAGACGAGCTCGACGGCCAAGAACACCCCGTCGCGCTCAGGGTCGTGGTCGCCCAGATCGACCGTGAAGTTGGTGCGGCAACCGGTGCTCGAGGCGAACGGGTGCGCGTGCGTGTGGTGCCCGAGGCTGAAGTTCCAGGTGAGCGCAGCGCAGTCGGCCGCACCGTCCTCCGGGTCGTGGGCCTCGCCCACGAACTCCACGACCTGCCCGGCGGCGAGCGGCGTGCCGACCACGGGCGCGGTGATGCTCACTTCGGGGGGGGCGTTGCCGACCACGATGCTCTCGACCGCGGGCAGGCTGCGCCGGCCAGACTCGCCGATCACGACGAGCGAGACCTCGTGGCGTCCCCGCTCATCGAAGGTCGCGACGAACTCCGGCTCGGCGGAATCGATGGTGCCGTCCAGCCCGATGTCCCACTCGTAGGCGGCGATCGGGTCCGAGCCGGTGGCCGTCGACGCGGCAGCGGACAGCCGCACCGAGAGCGGCGGGCTGCCGCTCGTGGGGACGGCGCTCAGCGCGGCCGACGGACGCAGGCGGCCCCAGGGTGAAAACTCGATCCGGCTGAGCTGAGCGTCGTGATTGTCCCCCCAAAAATCCGTGCCGTATTCGAGCACGTAGAGCGCACCATCCGGGGCGACCTCCAGATCGATGGGGCGGTGGAACACCTCGTCCGGCAGCAGCCGCTCGATGCCGAGCAGCTCACCGCTCGGGCTGACGCGCACCGCGGCCAGGATGTCCCGCGTCCAATCCGTCATCAACAGCGCGCCCGAATGCGGCAGCGCGTAGGGGGCGTCGAGCGGAGCGCGGTAGACGGCGCCGGCGATCGCGGAGCGCCCGGTGAACTCCGGATGGGCGCCAGCATGACCGAGCGCTTCGTAGTCGACGGTGTGGTAGTCGTAGGCGATCAGCGCCGGACGCTCTGCCGCGCAATCGAACGCCGCGCCAACCTTGCCGGTGGCGTCGTCGAACTCGAAGTACGGGCGATTGAAGCCGATACAGTGCGGCCACCCGTAGCTGCCGGGCGTGTCCACGATGTTGACCTCGTCGTAGCCCCGAGGCCCGCGAACCCCGTCATACGCGGCGTCTGGACCGATGTCGCCGAAGAACAGGCGGCCGCTGTCGGGGTCGACGGCGATCCGAAATGGGTTGCGCACGCCCATGGCATAGATCTGGGGCAATCCTTCCGTGCCATCGGCGGGGAACAGGTTGCCCGAAGGAACGCTGCCGTCGGGCAGCACGCGCAGGATCTTGCCACGCAGGTCGAGGGGGTTGGCGGCGGTGCGGCGCGCGTTGAAGCGCTCACGGCCCGCGCGCGCGTCGAGCGGAGCCGCGCCCGCCGAGGCGAACGGATCGGTGTTGTCTCCGGTGCTGAGAAATAGGCTCCCGTCGGGAGCGAAGGCCAACGCGCCGCCTTCGTGGCAGCAGCGTCGCTCGCTCGGGACCAGCAGGAGCTCGAGCTCCGAGGCGAGGTCGAGCTTGCCGTCGCTCCCGAGCGTGAAGCGCGCCAGCACGTTGTGTGCGGGCTCTGCCGGCAGCGCGTCGGGGGCGAGCGGCCGCGAGTAGTACAGATAGACGAAGCCGTTCTCGGAGAAGTGGGGGTCGGCCGCGACGCCGAGCAGCCCGTTCTCGGCGGCAGTATCGACCGCTAGCTCCGCCGCGGTCACCACCCGACCGGAGCGCGGGTCGTACACGCGCACTTCACCGGTGCGCTCGATGATCAGCACGCGGTCGTCCGGCAGCACGCTCAGAGCCATCGGGTTTTTCAGGTCGCGCACCACAGCGGTTCGGCTGTGGCTGCCCACGCCCGCCGCCCAACGCAGGCCTGCCAAGAGGTGGGTGCGAAACCCCGGGTCCCGCCAGGTGGCCGGTTCGTGGCCCAGGTTCGTGTAGAAGCTCCGGCCGCCCTCGATCGAATGGTACCAGGCGACCGGGTGGCGCGCGCCATCGCTGGCGTCGTTGCCCACGACGGCCGGATCGATGCTCAAGATCACCTGGCTCGACCCGCTCGGATCGCGGTCGTAAGCGTACCACTCGTCGTAGAACGGAAACTCGGCAGGCCAATCGGCGACGAAGGCGTGATCGGGATCTTCGGCCACGACCATGGCCTCGACGGGGGGCGGGTGCGACACGAAACGCGCGCCCAAAAGCTCGGCATAAAAGGCCCACTCGTGCTCCGTGTCGGCGGCCGCGTGCACGCCGACGAAACCGCCCCCGCCGCGCACGTAGCGCTCGAGCGCCGCCTGCTCGGGCTCGTTCAGGATGTCACCCGTGGTGTTGGCGAACACGACCGCGTCGAAGCGGTCGAGGTCGGGAGCGGTGAAGACCGCGGTGTCCTCGGTGATGGTGACATCGAAACCGGCCTGACCGACGGTTTCGAAGAACTCCACGGCGTCTTTGATCGACTCGTGCCGGAAACCCGCTGTTTTGGTGATCACCAGCGCGCGCAGCGGCGCGGCGCCGGAGAGGTCCGGGGGTGCAGGTGGCGTGCTCGAGCTGCCCGCGTCACATGCGGACAGCGCACCCCACACGGCAACCAGCGTCGCGCAGCGGCTCCATCGGGACCAGACGATCTCCAACATCGGCCCCGAGACTACAGCGCGCTCGCCGCACGGGCACACGCGGGCGGGCTCATTTCGATCGTTTTCTGCTCGACCTTCGCAAAAAAAGCCGGCAGCTTGCGCGAGGCGTGCGACCCACGGTGGTAGCGTTCAGGACAATCGCTGGGGCGCTCGTCGCGACGCACGTCGCCGCTGCCGAACCCGGTGCTCCCGGACCGGCCTCGGCTCCGAAGCCCAAGCCTGTACCATCGGACGGGGCGCCCGTGCAGCCCCCCCTAGTCGCCGAGGGCGTCGTCGCGAAACCCGACTCGGGCGAAAAGCCGAAGGCGAGCGAGAGCGAGAACGTCTTCGTCCCCCTGGCGCTCTACACCCCCGAGACCCACGTCGGGCTCGGCGCGCTCTACGTGCACATCTTCCGCATGAGCCCGCGGCTGGTTCGCCGGCTCGAGCTCAGCCGTCCCTCGAGCCTCGCCTTTTTGGCCCTCGGCACCACGCGCCGCCAGCTCATCTTCGAAGCTCACGCCGATTTGTATTGGGGAAACGACAACGTGCACGCCTACGGCAAGCTCGAGTATCAGCGCTTTCCGGACAGTTTTTGGGGGATCGGCAACGAAATCCGCGACGAGGACGAGGAGCGCTACCAGCGCGAGCGCGCCCGGCTGCGCGCCAGCATCGAACACCGCATCATCGGCGCTCTGTACGCGGGGCTGCGCATCGACGCGATGGAGTTTGCTGCACAATTCGATGATCCGGACGGGATCTTCGCCACCCAGGACGTCCCCGGTGAGCTGGGCGGGTTCACGCTGGGCGCCGGACCCGTCGTCACCCTGGACACGCGCGACAACGCGGTGGCAACGCGTGACGGCGCGTTCGTTCAAGGCGCGTTCCTCGTCTTCGACGACCTGGTGGCGAGCGACTACGACTTCCGCCGGCTGAGCCTGGACGGTCGTTTGTTTTTTCCCATCGCACAGCGGCAAGCGCTGGGCTTGCACCTCTACTCGGAGTTTCTGGGCGGCGACGTGCCGTTTTACCAGCTTGCCATGCTCGGAGGGGACGAGCTGTTGCGAGGCTACTTCCTCGGCAAATACCGGGATAAAAACCTGCTGACGCTCGAGGCGGAGTTTCGCACGCCGCTCTTTTGGCGTTTCGGCGCGGTGACCTTCATCGGCGCCGGGCGGGTCGCGGAGCGTCCCATTGGGCTTGCCAGCGCTCCCCTCCGCTGGGCGGGCGGCGGTGGCCTGCGCTTCGCGTTGAGTGAAGAGGAAGGCCTGAACCTGCGGCTGGACGTTGGGGTCGGGCCGGGGACGCACGGCGTGTACTTCACGGCCCGCGAGGCGTTCTGACGTTCGTTGCTGGATCTTCGAGAGCTCCGAGGGAGCGCGGCCAGCCGCCACGCCCCCTCTTCGCCGGTTCAACGCTCGCCGACGATCAGTCGCACTGACCCAAGCCCTGATAGATGAGGTAGGCGAACCCACAGACGAGATCTTCGCCGTTGCTCTCCTCCAGGGCCTGTTCGCATTGCGTACGAGCCTCCCCTTCCAGCATCGCGCAACAACCCTCCAGGTCGTCACAGGTTCCGATGCTCGGCGCTCCAGCCGCTCCACCGGTGCTGGTCGTGCCGCCGGTGCTGGTCGTGCCGCCGGTGCTCGTCGTCCCACCCGTGCTGGTCGTGCCGCCGGTGCTGGTCGTGCCGCCGGTGCTGGTCGTGCCACCGGTGCTGGTCGTGCCACCGGTGCTCGTCGTGCCACCCGTGCCCGAACCGTCACCCTCGTCGTCGCCACAGGCGACGAGCGCTGCCGCGGAGATCACGATCACTGCACCGATCTTGAGAAACGTCATCCTCGTTCACCTTTCCGCTCGCCACCCCGTGCGCGCGATGACTCCAGTGTAGGCGCAAGTGCAGGGCGGTGTCAGGTGTTGCGTGTAGGTCCGGGAAAACCCGCCAGGGAGGGCACTTAAATCCCTACTATTCCGGACGTTTTTTACTCACTAGGTGGCCAGTCCTCAACATCGCATCATCCTCGTAGACGCCTCTGAAGAGTCCAGTCGGGTGCTCGTACGGCGTCTGAACGCGCAGGGCTATCTCGTCGATGCCACGACCGACGCCGCCATGGGTGCGGACATGGCGCTCACCGCCCCACCGGCCGCGATGATCGCCGATCTGTGGATGCCGAGCATTTCCGGAGTGCAGCTGTGCCGCCTGCTGCGGGCGGAGCCCGCCACGGCCGAAGTGCCGGTGATCCTGCGCGGCGAGGACGACGACCCGAAGAGCCGCTTCTGGGCAGAGCGGGCGGGCGCCACCGCGTACGTGCGAAAAGGCCGGATGGGAGAGCTGGTGCGCACCCTGGCGACGGCGATCGAACGGGCCAGCGACAATGAAGGATTCTTCATGCAGCTCAGCGGCGGCAGCCTCGACATCCGAGATCGCATTGCCCGTCACCTCGACGCCGCGCTGTTCGACTCCGTGATCGCCGCCGAGGTGCGAGCGCTGGCTACCTGTGGCTCGTTCGAGCGCCTGTTCGACCAGCTGAGCCAGCTCTTGTCTCAGCTGCTCGGCTACCGCTGGATGGCGTTGAGCACGACGTCACCTCCCTGCTTCGGCGTGCACCATCACCCGCACTGCGACGAAGTCGCCGAGAGGGAAGCTCGCGCCGCGCTCGGGCGGTCCGGTCAGACGGCGTTGACCCGGATCGCCGACGAAGACGCGCGCGAAGAGCCTGAAGGGCCGGAGCCCATCGTGTGCGACGTCCCTTTCGGCAACGTGGTGCTCGGCCGCCTCGCGCTGGCCCCGGTTTGCGGGAGCGACGAGGAAGCGGCGCGGCTCAGCCGCCTCGTGGCGCAGGAGCTCGGCGGACCGCTGAAGATGGCAGCGCTGGTCGACGAGCAGCAGCGCCTCGCGATGGTCGACCCGCTGACGGGCTTGATGAACCGCCGCAGCTTCTTGACCCAGATGAAGGTGGAGCTGGCGCGATCGACGCGCTACCGCTTGCCGTTATCGGTGATCCTGCTCGACATCGACCACTTCAAGGCCATCAACGACGCCCGCGGCCACGCCGCCGGGGATCTGGTCCTGACTCGCGTTGGCGAGCTGTTGCGCGGCATCCTGCGCGTCTCGGACGTCAGCGCGCGCTGGGGCGGCGAGGAATTCGTGATGGCGCTGACCAACACCGACGAGGCGGGCGCGTACATCGTCGCGGAGCGACTCCGGGCGGCGCTGCAGGCGCTGGTGATCGAGCACGAAGGGCAGCGCATCCCCGTCACCGCGTCGCTCGGTGTCGCCAGCTATGAAGCCGAAGAGAAGTTCGACCCGCTCATCGATCGCGCCGATCGCGCCATGTACGAGGCGAAGGCGCACGGCAGAAATCGGGTCGTCGTGTGGGGAGATGCTGGCAACGTCAGACGGGACGCCGCCGCCGCAACGGCGCCCGTCGAGCGGGCCGCCGACGAGCCCGATGAGGAGCTCGAGCCTGGGCCGCGCGCCGACCGCTCGGCAGCTCGGGCGGTCGCCAAGCCGCTGCACGAAGCATGATTGTCGATTTGAGGAAGAACCGCCATGAAACGAGTTTTGGTCGTGGATGATTCTCCCACCGTGCGCCAGCAGGTGGGAACGGTGCTGCGCGACGCTGGCTTCGACGTCGTGGAGGCGAGCGATGGCGCGGAGGGCACGTCCAAGGTCGCTGCCGACCGTGATATCGGGATGGTGATCTTGGACGTCAACATGCCGCGCGTGAACGGGCTCGAGATGCTGGAGACCATCAAGCAAGACAGCCGCAACGCCGCGTTGCCGGTCGTGATGCTGACCAGCGAGGGGCAGCTGTCGCTCATCGAACGGGCCAAGCGGGCCGGGGCCAAGGGCTGGATCGTCAAACCCTTCAAAGCCGAGCTCTTGCTCGCGGCAGTGCGCAAGCTGATGGCGACCTCTGCCTGATGGACTTCCCTGCGAAAGTGAGCCGGACCATGAGCGATTCCCAAGAGACCCGGGCCATCCTGGAGCGCTTCGTGGACGAAGCGTGCCTGAGCCTGTTCGGCGCCTACGGCGTGGACCTGAAGCGGGTGGCGGTCGACCACGCCCCGCGCCATGACGTCCTCTATTGCGGGATCGTCGGTCTAACCGGCCAGAACATTCGCGCGACCTGTATCCTCGCCGCCACCGAGGAGCCGATCAGCCAGTCGAGCCCGATCCCTTCCTCGGCCCGCGACTGGGTCGCGGAGCTGTCCAATCAGCTCATCGGTCGGATCAAGAACAAGCTCGTCGCCTATGGCGCCGAGGCCTACGTCAGCATGCCCGTGGTCTTGCGCGGCGAGCACCTGGCGCCCATCCCTCAGCAACGCATTCGGCCATTCGCCTATGGCACGGCCGGAGGGGGCGTGTTCTTGTGGGTGGAGTTCGAGACCAGCCCTGACTTCGTCCTGGGCATGCCGACCGACGGCGCCGTGATGAGCGAAGGCGAAGCGCTGTTGTTCTGATCCGAGGCTGGCCCGAGAGCCCGTCGCGGGCTCGCGTGCAGCCCCCCTCTCCTAAACGTGCGAGCTCGCGCGCGGGATCGCTCCCGCGCGGGCGCTCAGGGTGGGTTCTGCACGTACGCCTGAAACAGCTTCTCCTGGTCCCGGTCTTTCGCGAACTGCGCCAGCGCCTCATCCCACGCCTCGCGGCCGCGCACCAGCATGCGGCGTGAGGCCTGCTGCAGGTCGGCGGCCGTCACTCGCGCGACCGCGTCCAGATCCGCCGCCGCCACGTCCGAGCGGATGGGGCTCGAGCCTTTGAGGTTGTTGAAGGCCACCTGCCCCTCGGTCGACGCGATGGTGCGCAAAAAGGCCTTGGCCCCCTCGGTGTTGGGCGCACCCCGCGGGAGCGAGAAGGTGTCGACTCCATACAAGAACAAGCCCTGGGCGCCCGGCGCGCCCACCGCGCCAAAGTCCACACCGGGCTCCCAGCCGAGCTGAGCGAAGTAGCCCTTGGCCCAGTCGCCGTGCAAGAACATGGCTGCGTCTCCGGTGTAGACGGCTTGCGCGGCGCTGGTCCAGCCGAAGCCCTCCTCTCCGGCGTCGGGGTTCACGTAGTTCTCCAGCACCTCAGCGAAGACGCGGATGGCCTCTCGCAGACTAGGATCGTCCGCCGGCAGGTCGCCCGTGAAGTAGCGATAGTATTGCTCGCTGCCAAGGCGGCCCATCGCGATCGAGTTGAACAGGATGCGCAAGATCCAGCCCTGATGAGAGGTCGCGAGCGGCACGACGCCACGCTCCTTCAACCGCTGGCAGGCCGCGAGCAGGTCCTCGAAGCTCGAGGGCGGAGCGATGCCGTGCGCCGCGAGCAGCTTTCGGTTGAAAAATAGTGTGTTCTCCCGGTGAATGTTCACCGGCATGGCGTAGATGTGACCGCCCAGGGTCACGTCGCGGATCACCTCCGGGTACACGCTCTTTCCCAGATCGAGGCCGTCGAAGAGCTCGTCGAGCGGCAGGAGCTGCCCGGGGTGTTTCCCGACGAACGCGCGCAGATCGTGCGCGTTCTGCTGGAACATGTCCGGAGGCTGTCCGCTGGCGATGCGCTCGGACAGGCTCTCTCGCGCCTTGCTGCCGGAGGCCGCCGCCGCATTGAACAGGCGCGCGGTCGGGTGCGCGCGCTTGTGGGTGTCGATCAAGGCCTGCAGCGCCTCGGCTTCGCCACGCGCCGTCCACCACGAGAACAGCTCGATCAAGGGCCGGGTGACGACGGCGTCGCTGTGCCCGGGGACCACGCGCGCGCCGTCGGGGTGCTGCCCACACCCGCTGACGCTCAACCACAGAAGTCCCGAAATCAGCGCAGCTCGTCGTCTCATTCGCCGTCCTCGACCGCGAGCGGGCCGTTCCGGTCGCGCTCGTCCTGTTCCGCACAACGACGGTCTCAGCCGAAAATTGAGGGGCGGAAGGCGGCGGAAGACGAGCCGTCGTGTTCTGCTTCCAGCGGCCTGAAGATGGGGAAGGAGCGTGCCGTAGCCGATGTCATGCAAGAGGCCAGGCGCCGGTGAAGGGACGTCTTCTGTTCGCCCTGTCGGCGCTGTTCGCCGTCGCGCTGCTCACGTGGTTGTGGTCGAAGACGCAAAGCGTCGACCCCGACGACCACGCGGAGATCGACTCCGCGCTGCGCGAGCTGCGAAGCCTGGACCGCACCATCAACCAGGACGTGCTGCGCGCCCGCTACCAGCTCGTCAGCACCTACCACCCAGTGCTCCAGAGCTATCGGCGCATCGAGGAGCTGGAGCAGGTGCTGGCGAGTCCCCCGACCTACATCGCCGGCGAGGCGCGCCAGCAGCTGAGCCGCGCCGTCGCCGGCTACAGCGCCGCGGTCACCCGCAAGCAGACCGTGATCGAAGCCTTCAAGTACCGATCGGCAGAGCTGCGCGAGCTTCTGGGTCATCTGCCCGCTTCGGGCGCCGGGATCGCCGAGCTGACGTCCGCCGAGGGGGAAGCACGGCTGTCGGTCCTCGTCACCGAACACCTGCAGCACATGCTGGTCTACAACCTGAGCTCCGACGAGAGCCTGGCCGAGCCGCTGAAGAAGGAGCTGGCGGCGCTGTCGGAGGCCGGAGAAAAGAGCGGGTCGGTCGCGATCCGACGCCGGGTGCGCACCTTCGTCCTGAACTCCCAGCGCCTGCTCGTCTTGAAGCCGGAGGTGGACACCCTGCTGCACCAGATCTTCGCCGAGCCGGTCACGGCTCACGAGGAGACGGTGGCGCGCACCTACTACGCCGGCTACGCCAGCGCCGCGGCCGTCGCCAATCGCTACCGCCTCGGCATGTACGGCGTCAGCGTCCTGCTGCTCGCGCTGGTTGCGGCGGGCGTCGCCCGGCTGCGACACACCGCGAAGGAGCTGGCGGCCGCCAACGAACGGCTGGAGCAGCGGGTTCAGGAGCGCACGCGCGAGCTCGCGCTGCGGAACCTCGAGCTACGCGCGGTGCTCGACAACGTTGGGCAGGCGCTGTTCACGGTGGATCTCGACGGAAAGGTGTCCCGCGAACGATCGGCGGCCCTCGACCGCTGGTTTCCCGAAGCCGCGCCAGGCACCTCGCTCTGGTCGGCGCTCGAGCCCAGCGATCCGGTGGCGGCCGGCTGGCTGCGCCTCGGGTGGGAAGAGCTCCGGGATGACGTGCTGCCGCGCGAGCTGGTGCTCGAGCAGCTGCCCAAGCAGGTGGTCGCATCCGGAAGGCAGTACGCCTTCGAGTACCGGCCGATCGAAGGGGACCGTGGGCTCGAGAAGGTCCTCGTCGTCGCCTCGGACGTCACCGAAAACAACGAGCGCGCCAGGAGGGAAGCCGAGCAGCAGGATCAGCTCGCCATGTTCGAGCACGCGATGGCCGACCCGATCGGGTTCGAGGAGTTCTTCAACGAGAGCGCGCGGCTCGTGGAAACGGCCAGGACGAGCGCCGATGCGGCGGCGGTGCTCCGGGCGCTGCACACCCTGAAAGGCAACGCGGCGATGTACGGCCTGGAGCTCGTCGCCCGCACCTGCCACGAGCTCGAAGGTCAGCTGGTCGACACGGGCACCCCGCTGACGGCCTCGGACAAGCTGACCCTGGGCGAGATCTGGGAGTCGCTCGCGCAACGCTACCGCCGGCTGACGGGCGGCTCGCAGCGCGAGCGCCTGGAGCTCACCCGCGGCGAGCTCCAGGCGCTGCGTCACGCGGTGCGGGCCGAGAGCAGCTCCGCCGAGCTCCTTCGCCTCTTGCGCCAGCTCGAGCGGGAGCCGGCAGAGCGGCGCCTGGCGCGTGTCACCGAGCAGGTGCAGAGCATCGCGCGGCGCCTCGGCAAGGGCGACGTCGTGGTGCAGACCACCTCGAACGGGGCACGCCTCGACCCTGAGCGGTGGTCCTCGTTCTGGGCTGCGTTCGTTCACGTGCTGCGGAACGCCATCGACCACGGCATCGAGCCGCCCGACGAGCGCCGCGCCTTGGGCAAGCCCGAGCGCGGAGAGGTCCGCCTCAGCATCGAGCACACGGGCTCGGAGATCGTGGTCGAGATCCGCGACGACGGCCGCGGTGTCGATTGGGAGCGGCTCCGTGCGCGTGCGCTCGAGCGCGGCATGGTCGCCCAGACGCAGGCGGAACTGGAAGAAGTCCTGCTGCGGGGGCAGATCTCGACCAAGACGAGCGTCAGCGCCGTCTCGGGGCGCGGCGCCGGCGTCGCCGCGGTGCACGCCGCCTGTGTGGCGCTCGGGGGCAACGTGCGCGTCACCTCCAACCCCGGACGGGGGACGACCTTCCGCTTCGAGATCCCGGACGACGACACCGTCGCGCCAGCGCGCCACAGCAGCCCGCCGCCCGATCAAATCGGCGGACGGCCCCTAGGGCTTGGCTGATTTCGCGCCGTTAGATCGATCAGCGGTAGTCGCGCGAGTGCGCCCTGCCGCCTATCGGCAGATTGCCACCCCGCGCGGATGGTTCACCCCTGTCCTACCTGGAAGACAAACAGCGAAAGATCCTCGACGTCATCGTGCAAAGCTGCGCGGTCGGGCTCTTTCACGCGCATCAGATCGCGCTGGCGCCAGTGTACGACAGGAGCTTGCGGCCGCCGCAGACGACAGCGCGAATGGCGGGCAGCATCCGCTTCAACGCGCCGAAGTTCTCCGGAACCCTGGAGCTGTCCTTGTCGGAGACGACCCTGAGCCGGATCAACGGCGACGGCGGCCATCTCGCGGCGCGCGACCTGGTGCGGGAGCTCACCAATCAATTGATGGGCCGCGTCAAAAATAGGCTGCTGCAGTTCCAGCTCGAGCTCAGCTTGGGAGTGCCCACCAGCGCGGTCCTGGGCTCCGCCGTGGAGCGACCGGTGCCCGCTGGCAAGACGCGGCACGTCTACTCCTTCCGGACCCGAGAAGACCTCATCTACGTCACCCTCGAGGGATCCTTCGAGCTCTCGGGCTTGGTGTTCTCGCCCGAGCGAGTCGCGGCCGACGAAGGCGACGTCATTCTGTTCTGACCCGCGTGTCAGGTGAGGTAGGCTACGCCCGTCGATCGATGGTCATCTACTTTCTGGTGCGGTTTGCCAAGTTCGTCGCGGTCGCGGTGCTGTTTACCGGCACGATTGGCACGTTGTTCGCCAAGGAGCAGCCCGAGCGCGACCGCTTCGCGCTCGGGCTCGCGCTCCCGGGCTGGGTGTTGACGAGCGGGATCGGCATCGGCCTGGCTAGTGTGACCGGCACGTCGCTGCTCGCGGGGTGGATCCTCTCTGCGATGGGCTTGTCGACGGCCAGCATTCTTCTGCTCTTGTTCTACGGCAGCCGGCGCCGCGGAGTGCTCCCGGTCGTCGTTTGCCTCGCACCGCTTCTGGCCTCCTTGGCCATGATGGTGTTTCGATGGCCGCAATGACCTCCGACCTGGGGCACCCTCGTCCACGTGCCGGGACCCGCCGCCCCACGCGCACCGCACGTGCCGGGACCCGCCGCCCCACGCGCACCGCACACGTGCCGGGACCCGCTCCCCCACGCGCACCGCACACGTGCCGGGACTCTTCCGGGTGACGGACCCGCAGTTTCGCCGGTCGTGGGTGTCACCGGGGCAAACGCAGGCCCGCCATGTGGAGCAACGGCCAGGCAGCGTGTTCGTCGAAAAGCAGACGCGGGTCGGCCAAGCAGCGTAGAACGCAGGCGTGGTCGGCAGGTGCGATCGGCTCGCGACGGAGCTGCTGAACGCGACGCGGGCTCACACCGAGCACCGCGGCGACCTCGGCATTGGCGGCAGCCACGTTCGTGCTCACCGCGACGATCGAGCGGCGGCAGCGCATCACGAGCCACGGATAAGGCGCCGCCGAGACGGCAGCGAGCACCCCTTGCGTCAGCGTCGGCAGCCGCTCCGCAACTTGCTGCGCCGCCTCGATGATCGCCGCGCCGGGCGCTACCTCGGCCAGCGAGCTTGGATTCACAGCGGCGGCCCCTGCGCCACGCTCAGCCGAGCCTTCCGGTCCCCGCTCCAACGCGACCCCGGCGCTCCGCTCAGCCGGGACTTCCAGGCGTGGCTCAGCCAGGGCTTCCGACCGCCGCTCCAATGCGACCCCTGCGCCCCGCTCAACCGGGACTTCCGGGCGCCATTCAGCCGGGACTTCCGGGCGCCGCTCAGCCGGGACTTCCGGGCGCCGCTCCAATGCGGCCTTCAACCCGGCGGGTGGTGGTGTGCCGCTCACCGATACCGATGGATCCGAGGATACGTAGTGATGCAGCCACGCTCCGAACCCGCGCGTCGCGCGTCCAAGCGCCCCCGCGAGCGTGGCGGGTGTCACCCATGGATCCATTGCCGCACCCAACAGGCCGCGATGCGTGGACCACGGCCAGCGGAGCGGGTCATCGACGAGCCCGTCGCGACAGGGATTGAGGTGCACGTAGCGGACCTGTCTGAGTAGGTGTTTTCGATCTGGGATGCGCGCCGGGGACGGCACCTTCTGCCACAGCGAGCGTTGGCCCAAGTGGCGGCTGAACCCCGCCAGCAACACCCCTAGCCGCCTCCGGTCCAGCTCCGGCCTGTTCGACCGAACCAGCAGGTGCAGGTGGTTTGGCATCAAACAAGCGGCGGCGATGTTTGGGAACCTTTGGCGCAGCCGCCACCAAAACCACCAGGCTGCCGCTGGATCTTCGAAGGGGTGCCGGCCGGCCTTGGCGCGGGCCACCAGATGCACGAAAGCCATGCCCTGCGCATCGGAGCGTTCGCCCTGATGGTTGCGTGCTGGCCCGCTCCCAACGATCCCCCGACCCGCGAGCCTTCGACGGCCAAGCCGTCATTCGTCGCTCCCAATTCGCCGCCGCACACGATCCCTTCTACCTTTTGGTCACCGTCGACCTGGTCGCCCCCTTCGACCTTTGGTCGCCTTCGACCTGGTCGCCCCCTTCGCCCCCTTCTACCTTTTGGTCATCGTCGACCTGGTCGCCCCCTTCGACCTTTTTGGTCGCCTTCGACCTGGTCGCCCCCTTCGACCTTTGGTCGCCTGGGCTGGCTCATCCTGGTTGCTCGGTTGCTCACACAGCCACGAGCCCTCGACCTGCACACCCGACGCCCACCGGCGAAGCTCCGACCCGCTCGCCTTCGCATCGGCCGCACCTCTGCGAAATTTCAACCCGCTTGCCTCGCCCCTACCCCTGCCACGACCTCTCAAATTTCGCCTCCCTCACCACTCTGCGAAATTTCGACCCGCTTGCCTCACCCCTACCCCTGCCACGAGCTCTCAAATTTCGCCCCCCTCACCCACTCCGCGAAATTTCGACCCGCTTCGTCTTCGTCTCGGCCGTTCCTCAGCGAAGCTTCGACCCGCATGTCGCGCACGCCAATCAGTATCGACCTGCCGACGTGTGCTCGGGGGTGACCCTGTTCTTGCTCCTGCGGGGCGGATGTTCGGCGACTTGCGGCCGTCCGCACACCTGCCGTTGATGGGCAACCGGTTCACCGCCCCCATCTTTCAGGCGCACCGCCCCGTGGCAGCGCCGGGCTCGAGATCACGCAGGCGGGATCGTGAACGAGCAAGGCGGCGCGTCCAGCTCCCGGGGGTCGAGCCTTGGCGCGGGTGGTGGCCCAGTACTTGGGCGCGAGCTCAACGGACCGGTACCTCCGCCAGTACCGCAGGACCCTGAGAACTTCGTCGAGGTACTGGTCGAGGTACTGGTGGGGCAAGCGAGTGCAACCTGCACGACGCGATGATCGAGACCCCGCCGAGACCCCGACCCCGACTCGCTCGGCCACGAGCCTCACCGGATCGCCCGAACGCTCGAGCTCCGCCACAAATCGCTCCCGATCCTCCGAACTGTGTCGTCTTCGCGTGTCCGCGTCATCGCAGGCACGAGCTGCATAGCGTTAGATGGGGTTGGCGCACGCGCACCGGTTACGTTGATGGTGCCGTTTGTGCTGCCGGGCCCTTCGCCGGCTACGAGCAGCGTGTCGCGTGGGTCGCGAGAACGCGCGTGGATCGCGAGAATGCGCGCAGGCCACAAGCGCGCAGGCGGCAAGCGCGCAGGAGCGATGCCGACCCTGCCGACGTTCGCCGCGTCGCTGCCCTGCGCGGCTCGCACCCGCGAAGCACGCCCCTGAAGGGACGCCGGCGCGCAGAGACCTCCAGCTCGACCTCACGCAGAGACGTGGATAGACGCCGACCCCCAGACGCTCGCCGCGTCGCTGCCCTGCGCGGCGTGCTCGCCTCGTGGGCGCTCGCCTTGCGGGCGGACCGGCGCCGGGGCTCGCTTCGCTAGGCCCCGTGAACGTCGGGGCGCTCGCCTCAGGGGGGGCTCGCCCCATCGCAAGGGCTCGCGGCAGGGTCCGGGGGGCGCGCGGCTAGATGTCGAGGTTTCGGACGTTCAGGGCGTTCGTCTCGATGAAGTTGCGGCGCGGTTCGACCTGGTCGCCCATGAGCACGCTGAAGAGCTCGTCGGCGCGGACCGGATCGTTGACCTTGACCTGCAAGAGCGTGCGCCCGTCGGGGTTCATGGTGGTCTCCCAGAGCTGGTCGGCGTTCATTTCGCCCAAGCCCTTGTAGCGCGTGACCTGCAGACCCTTGCGCCCGCGCTCGGCGATGAAAGCCTCGAGCGCGTCGGCGTCCTCGAGCGTCTTCGGCGTCCCGCCCTCGACGGTCGCCGTGTACGGCGCGGGTCCAATCGACTGGATGTCCTCCTCGATCGACAGAAGCTCCTGGTACTCCGCCGAATCGGCCAGCTCCCAGTCGAGCACGGCCGGTCGCGACGACGCCCCAGGCCGGAAACGCACCACGATCTTGCCCGCCCCGTGCTCCTTCTCCCACTCCACCTTCACCGAAAGCGGCATCAGGTCCGGATACCGCTCCTCCAGATAGCTCCGGAGCGCATCGGCCGCCGCGTTGACCTTCTCCGCGTCACGGAAGTCGGCCAAGGTGAGCCCGCTGGTCCGGAGCAGCGCGGCCAGCACGCGCGCGTCACAGCGCCGGTCAGCCTTCGTCAGGATGGACCGAAAGGCCTTGAGCCGGCTCGCCAGGTTGTACAGCAGCATCCCGCCGAGCGCTGGTCCCTTCGAGGCCTGCACCGTCAGCCCTTCGATGCCGTTTTCGATCAAGAAGCGATCGAGCGCCGCTTGATCCTTCATGTAGAGCATCTTCTTGCCCTTGCGGACCCCGTAGAGCGGCGGCTGAGCGATGTAGAGGTAGCCTTTTTCGATCAGCTCCGGCATCTGCCGGTAGAAGAAGGTGAGCAGCAGGGTGCGGATGTGACTGCCGTCGACGTCCGCGTCCGTCATCAAAATGCACTTGTGGTAGCGCAGCTTCGAGATGTCGAAGCCGCCGTTGTCACCGATCCCGCAGCCGAGCGCCGAGATCAGCGTCGCGACCTCCTGGGACGAGAGCATCTTGTCGAGCCGGGCCCGCTCCACGTTCAGGATCTTGCCTTTGAGCGGCAAAATGGCCTGAAAGTGCCGGTCCCTGCCCTGCTTGGCGCTGCCGCCGGCGCTCTCACCCTCGACGATGTAAAGCTCGCTGATGCTGGGATCCTTGCTCTGGCAGTCTGCCAGCTTGCCGGACAGGGAGGTGTTGTCCAGCACGCCCTTGCGCACCACCTCACGCGCCTTGCGCGCGGCCTCGCGCGCCTTGGCCGCGAGCACGGCTTTCTCGATCACCTTGCGCGCCGTCTGGGGGTGCTCTTCGAAGTAGCGCCCGATGAACTCGCTCACGGCGTTCTCGACGACGCCCTTGACCTCGCTCGAGACGAGCTTCGACTTCGTCTGGGAGTCGAAGGAGGGATCGGGGTGTTTGACGTGAATGACGCAAATGACGCCCTCGCGGGTGTCGTCTCCGGAGAGGCCGCTCTTCACGTCCTTGAAGAGGTTCTGCGTCTGGCCGTAGTTGTTGAGCGTCCGCGTCAGCGCCGAACGCAGGCCCGTCAGGTGCGTGCCACCGTCCTTGTTGTGAACGTTGTTCGTGTAGCAGAAGATCTGCTCCGCGAAGCTGTTCGTCCACTGGATCGCCAGGTCGACCACCACCGAAGCCTGCTTCGGATCGGCGGCGGGCACCTCGGTCGTGAAGGCGATGACGTCTTCGTGGATCGCCTCTTTCTTTTGGCTGAGCAGCGAGACGAACTCGCGGATGCCGCCCTTGTATTCGTAGGTCTCCGAGTGCCCTTCGCCCCGCTCGTCGACGAGCTTCACGATCAGCCCGGAGTTGAGGAAGGCGAGCTCCCGCAGGCGATTGGCCAGGGTGTCGAAGCTGTAGTCGGTCGAGCTGAAGATCAGGTGATCGGGTTTGAACGTGACGCGCGTACCGGTCCGCGTGTTCTCCTCACCCAGCTCCGCCAGGGGCGCCTGCGGCACACCCCGGTGATACTCTTGAAACCAGACCTTCCCTTCCCGGCGGATCTCGAGCCGCAGCGTCTCACACACGGCGTTCACCGCGCTGACGCCCACGCCGTGCAGCCCGGCGCTCACCTTGTAGCTGGAGTGGTCGAACTTGCCGCCGGCGTGCAGGACGGTCATGACGACCTCCGCGGCGCTGACGCCCTTTTCGTGCATCCCGACGGGGATGCCGCGACCGTCGTCCTCGACCGTCACCGACCCGTCGAAGTGGATGGTGATGGAGATGGTGGTGCAGAAGCCGGCCAGGTGCTCGTCGACGGCGTTGTCCACCACCTCCCAGACCAGGTGGTGCAACGCCGAGCCATCGTGCACGTCCCCGATGTACATGCCCGGGCGCTTGCGGACGGCCTCGAGCCCCTCGAGGACGGTGATGTTCCTAGAATCGTAGTCGCTCGCCGACGAGGGCGGCGGTTGGGTCATGGCCTCGGTGGTCAACGTTCAACCTATCTTGTAGCGGAGGGATCGCGCACCCCCGGCCCGGGAAACTTCCCGGCGCCGGCCACCGCCCGTCGGCGCCGGAATCGTCCGATCGTCGACTGTCGAACAGCGCATCGGTGGGGAAGTGCGGGCGGGTCTTCGAGCGGCCGAAACAGCGGTGATAGCGCCGCAAATCAGAGGCTATTTGTATAGCCATTGCGGGGCCCCTGCGCAAGCACGATTCAGCGTCAAAACGCCTAAATTCTTCGTTTTTGACCCGCTCCGAACCGGCCTCGGAACGGCGGTTTTTCAGCCCCTCGATCCGAGCCCTTTCGCGACCCTGCTCGGGGCTGCCGGCAGCGGGCTCATTGGCGCGCGAGGACACCCCGCGCGACGCTGAAATCGGCGCGGTCGGCGGCGTCGGCCAGGGGCGTCACGAAGAGCTCGGGGCGGGTGGTGGTCACGAACACCTGACTCTTCGAGCGCCTCAAAAACTCGTACACGGCGCCGGTTCGCCCCGGGTCGAGCTCGCTCGAGACGTCGTCGAGCAGCAGCACGGGGTGGGCGTCGCGCGCCTGCTCGATGCAGGAGAGCTCGGCCGCTTTGAGCGCCAGGGTCAAGATGCGCTGCTGGCCCTGCGACGCGTGCTGGCGCGCGAGCCGCCCCTCCAGCGAGAGCTCGAGCTCATCCCGCTGCGGACCGAAGGTGGCCCGCTTGCGGCGCTGGTCGGTCGGGCGACGCCGCAAGAGCTCCTCGCGAAAGCGCTCCGGCTCCGTCGCGCCGCCGGGGACATAGCGGACCCCGAGCTCGAGCTCGGGCGACGCCATCTGCTCGAAGATCGGCAGCAGCGCTGCGCCGAGCCGACCGGCCGCGCGCTCGCGGGCGACCGACAACCGAGCGCCTTGGTCCGCGGCGATGGTTTCGTAGGCCTCGAGCTCGACGGCCGTCGTCCCGCGTTCTTCGAGGACGCGCTGACGCTCCTTCAGCGCGCGCGTGTAGCGCGCACGGGCCTCCGCGCTCGGCGGATCGATGAAGAGCGCCAGGCGGTCGAGCAGCGTGCGCCGGAGCGCCGATGGGCCGCTGACGAGCTGCAGGTGTCCCGGATGGAACGCGACCACTGGCGTCCGGGTGGCGTAGCTCGAGAGGCTCGGCGGCGCCTTGCCGTCCACCAGCGCCGTGCGCCGCCCGCCGGTCAGCACCACGCGCTGCTCGCGAGCGAGCGGCGCTTCGGCGATGCGAGCGCGGACGACGCTCTGCTCCTGCCCCTGCTGCACCAGCTCGCGCAGATTTTCCGTGCGAAAGCTGCGGGTGGTGGCGACGAAGTAGAGCGCCTCGAGCAGGCTCGTCTTGCCTTGGCCGTTGTCGCCGGAGATGACGTTGACCCTCGGCGCCGGCTCGAACTCGACCTCGGACAGGTTGCGGAAGTTGCGCAAGGACACGCGCTCGAACAGCACCTGGCCGGCCATCATGCCCCGCGATCGGCCCCGGATCGAGCGCGGCGCTCCCCGCGCTGGCGCCGCCTGGCGGCCCCGAGCCGGCGAGCCACGCTCATCAAATCCGCATCGGCATGATCACGGCCACGTAGCTCGCGCTGGCGCTCTCGCTGCCGGGCTTGAGCAACGCCGGATCCAGATCCCCGCTGATGCCCAGGATGATCTCGTCGTCGTCGATGGCCGAGAGCACGTCCAAGAAGTAGCGCGCGTTGAAGCCGATCGTCACCTCGGCGCCGGTGTACTCGCACGCGACCTCGTCGAAGCCCTCGCCGCTCTCGGGGCTCTCCGTTTCGAAGCGGATCGTGTTGCTGCCGAGGGTCAGCTTCACGCCTCCGGTGCGATCGCTGGCCGCGATCGAGACGGCCTTCAACGCGTCGGCCATCGCCAGGCGCGGGGCACGGATGGCCCGCTCCGTCTGATCCGGGATCACCTGCTGGTAGGGGGGGAACTGAGCGTCGACGAGCTTCACGCTGAACTGGAAGCCGGCCAGCTGAAAGAACGCATTGGGGCCGCTCTGCACCAGCTTGAGCTGCTGGTCTCCATCAGCGTCGCGACCCGGCTCGGCGGCGGCTTCGTCGCAGAGGCGCTTGAGCTCGAGCACGCCCTTGAGCGGGATGAGCATCGTCGTGTGGGCGTTTTTGCCGTCGACGCGGACCTCCAGCTTGCTCAGCCGGTGGCCGTCGGTCGTCACCATGCGGACGCGATCGCCGTCGGCCTCGAACATCGCGCTGTTCAGGTGCAGGCGCGTCTCGTCGGTCGAGATCGAAAAGTGCGTCGCCGCGATCAACCGGCTGACGGTCGTGACGTCGAGCGTCATCCACGCCGCGCCCTCGTCGGGCTGCGGGAGCGCCGGGAACTCCTCCCCTGGAATCCCGTGGAGCGTGAAGCGGCGCGCAGAACCCACTGCCTGAATCGTGGCGCGTGCGCCGTCGCTCGAGCTGATGGCGATCTGCCCGTCCGGCATCATCCGCACGCGCTCGAACAGATCGCGAGCGCCGACGGCGATCGATCCGCCCTTCTCGACGGTCGCGGGGATGTGGCCGCTCACGGCGAGGTACAAATCCGTCGCCGCCAGGCGCAGACGATCGGTCCCATCGACCTCGAGCAGCACGTTGCCGAGCACGGGCATGGTGCTCTTTTTGTCCGCGACCCCCTGACAGCGCGCCAGGATCCGAAACAAATCCTTCTTGCTGACGACGACGTGCATCTCGGCAGTCGGTTTACTCGGTGACGCGCCAGGGGGCTAGCGGTTGCGGCCGGGAAGATCGCATTCGCCGAAGGGGAGCCGGCGCGCCCCGGGTGACCGCTCCCTCTGAGATCGAACAAACAAATTTAAATAAATGTAGTGGTCATCGTAGGTGCTGTGGAGACTGGGGAAAACTCCTACAAGTGTCGGAGATGACTGAACTTTGTGGCCGGTTCTCCTGGGGAGGGACAGGCGTCGGTCTCTGTAGCCAGATTGGGTACAAGCCACCCCCTGCCGGGTTTCCCCTCCATCGTACCGAGGCGATCCGCAGACCTATGCAGCGGTTGTACACAGCCCCAGAAATCCCGGCGATCCGGCGCCGAAGGGCATCTGGACCCGATTGGTCACTGGGCCGGTTCGGAGCTGGCGGCGCCGGAGGGAGGGGCTTCCTTGGAGGCGCCGGGGGCGACGGCGTCAGGCGGCGCGTCCGACTCCCGGCTCGAGCTCGCGTCGGCGCGGGCGGCCGAGCGCGCTTTCTTGCGCGGGCGGGCGTCGCCCGGTTCGGTGCTCGGCTGACCCTTCTCGAGGCGCACCAGGGCGCTGAGGATGGCCTGGCGCGCCTGATCGTAGGTGCGAGGGCCGATCTGCTCGGCTTTGCGCGCGCGCTCGAGCGCCACCAGCTCGTTCAACAGGATCTGCTTGGCGGCGTTCAGGTCCTTCTTCGACGCGCGGCGCGTGCGCGTCTGCCGGGCCGCGACCACGCCGGCGGCGGCGATCGCTGTCGCCAGGGTCACGGCGATCCAGCGCGCCGGACCGGGCGTTGGCAGGCCGCTGATAGTGACGCTGAGGGTTCGGATCTCGGGATCGCTGGCGGTCGCGATGCGCCTCCCGGTCACCAGCACACGCTCGCCCGCCTGCGTTTGGTCGGCGGTGGGCTCCGGAAAGCCCGCGACGTCGAGGTCCATCTCGGCCGAGGCCTCGACCATGACCCGCAGCTCCGCCACCCGCGGCGGCAGCGTGAGCTCGAAGGACTGCTCGGACGTCTGCTCGCGCGGGACCTGAAACCGGAAACGCAGGTCGTGCTGTCCCGGATCGAAGGTCCCCACGAGCTGGATGGTGCCGTCGGCGTCGACGAAGCGCGTGTCGCTCATCGACTCTGGGGCGTTGAAGGCCTTGTAGCCGTCGGGCAGCTCCACCGTCACGTTCTTCGGCAACCAGGCGATCTTGCCGACGTTGAGCACGCGAAGCATGACGTCGACCTGAAAGACGTCGTCGAGCGGCTCGAAGTAGACGATGCCGCGCATGCCGATCGGCGCCGTTCGCAGGTCCGAGGTGGTGGGGAACACGTGCAGCGTCACCCGCTGGCCGGCGTCCGCGCTCAGGTTGAAGGGGTTCGAGCCATAGGTGGCGCCCTGGTGCGCGACGGTCACGCGGTAGGCGAAGCCGCTGCCGACCTCGAGCCCGGTGAAGCGCGCGCGACCAGCGGCGTCGGTGGTCGTCGTCTTCTCGCTGCGGCTCTCACCCTCGGCGATGCTCTGGCGCAAGATGCCGAGGCGCAGCGGCTTGTTCGGGACGGGCCGGCCGTCGTCGTCGAACAGCTGGACGTCGACGGTGCCGGCGGGCAGGTCGGCGCTCGGCACGCTGGTGTCGTGGAAATCGTGGCCCGCGCCCGCGGCCAGGCCGGCGTGAGGGTCGGCAGGTGCTGCCTGCTGAGCGGGTCGGGCGGGCGTCGCGGGTTGAGCGGGCGCTGCCGCGGG
>JAEZYZ010000160.1 GCA_023418705.1 Pseudomonadota bacterium
CCCCGCCCCCGGGGGCCCCCCTTCCGATCTTCCTGTCACCGATCCTACGCACCGCGCTGCTCAGGCGAGAAATCCGTTTTCACTGGCTCGAGGTGGGCCGAAGGCCCTGATGGTCTTCCTGCGACCCAAAGCAGCGAAGCTCGTTCGTAGGAGAAAGAGACCGGACGAAGCCGTCGGCCCCCGCCCCGGAGTGCTGCGGCGACGGTCCGATCAGGCGGGGGCGGTCCCCAAAATGAAGAAGACGTAGCCGCCAACGGCGGTGTGCGAGAGGCTGACGCCGAGCAAATTGGGGCGGCGCGCGTACAAGTATCCCCAGAACACGCCCGGCAAGAACGCCAGGGCGGCGAAGAACGCGGACATGTGCAGGTGCGTGACGCTGAAGACCAGAGCGCTCAGCAAGATCGCCTGCTCCCGGCTGCGCCGTCCGGTCAAGAACATCGACAAGCTGCTCTGCAGCGCCGATCGAACGATGAGCTCCTGAACCACGCTCGACAGCGCGTAGACGGCCAGCAGCGGCGTCACGGCTGGGTCGGTGAGCCGCGCGACCACGTCGGGGTGCTCGAACAAGGGGGCATTCTGATACGCCGGCGCGAGCGTTATCACGAGCCACTTGACCGCGGTGATGACGCCGAGGAAAGGCACGGTGAAGACGATCGCTTCGAGCACCGAGCCGATGGCGTGGCGGGTGGAGAGGCCGAACAGCGAGAGCGGGTAGCCGGTGCTCCGGATGAAGCTGACACTGCCGACGGCGAACACGAGCTGGATCGGGATGCTCAAAAACGAGCTGCTCTTCGGCAGCTTGCTCGACACCTCCGGCAAGAGCCCCAAGAGGATCACGTACAGGCAGAGCACGATCAGGATGTTGACCATGAACTGCCCCATCGCGGCGCGTCGCACTTCACTGGCGAGCGCCGACTCGGCGTTGTCGCGCAGCCGCTGGCTCATCAGCCGTGCCAGGTTCTCCACGACGCCCCGATAGGCGGCGCGCAGCGGCGCGTCGGTCCGTTCCTCCGCCTCGGCGCGTCGCCGCAGCTCGTGGAACCTGAGCACGAACAGCTCGCAGCGCTCGACGGCACGGACCGTGGCGGTGCGCGGCAGCTCGCCGACCACCCCCGCTTCGCCGATCACGTCGCCGGGTCCCAGGGATCCGATCCGATGCTCGCGCCCCGAGCCCGGATCGCGTTTGCTCACCTCGAGCCGCCCCCGGAGCACCATCTGCAGCTCGAACGACGGATCGCCTTCGCGGACGATCACCTCGCCGGCAGACGCATGCCGCGTCTCGACCTCGCGAGAGACAGCCTCGATCGAGGGCTCATCGAGGCCTGCGAAGATCGGGAGCGCCGCCCAGGCGGGGCGTTCGGGCTTGGGAGCGCGGCGAAACCAGCCGAACACCCCGCCATTGTCGACTGTCTGGCCGAATCCGCAAGCCAAGACGACGCCGAGCCGCGCTCGCGCCGCGCGACCGCCGCACGGGAAGCAAGGCCTTCGGCCCACCCCGAGCCGGTGAGAGCGTTTCTCACCGCCGACCTAGCGTCGTGCGTCGACGGGTCTAAATCGGAGATGGGTCACAGAAGGATCGGACGAGCGGAAGGGGGGGCCGACGTCGTCGGTCCCCAACTGGAGTTTCGATCTCGCGGCGCGACTCGCCACCGTTGGTGGCTGCCGGACGCGAGGATCGCGTCGGGCTCAATCGTCGAGCTCCCAAAAAATCTTCCGTCCTTCCGCTGCTTCTGTGAACAAAAACAGCGGAGCTCGTCGCGGTGGATTCCCCGAGTTGAATTGCGGGCTCACCCTTCGAGCTCTTCGGCGAGGCCCTTGGCCTGCTCGAGCGCCGCGCGCTGCCGCTCGAGCGCCGCGCGCTGCTCGCGGGCCTCGCTGACGACCTCGGCCGGCGCATTTTCGACGAATTTCGGGTTTTGCAGGCGCTTGTCGAGCACGTCGATGTCCTTGGCGGCCTTCTTCACCGCGCGCTCGATCCGCTCGCGCTCTTTTTGGGGATCGACCAGGCCGCGCAGCGCGATCAACACCTCCACGTCGCCCGCGACGGAGAGCACGCTGCCCCGCGGCCGCGCTCCGCCGAGATCTTCGACGCTGGGGGCGCCGTCGGTGCGCACCAGCGCCTCGATGAAGCGGCTCTGTGCCGTGAGCAGCGACCGGACGTCGGCGCTCGCGGCGCGCAGCAGGAGCGGCACGCGCGCGGGTTGGGGTACCTCGTGCTCGCTCCTTACGGACCGGGCCGCCGAGATCACCGCCATGATGGCGCCCATGTGACGCTCCGCCTCGGCGTCCGCCCGGCCGTCGGCTGCGGTCGGATAGCGAGCGACGGAAATCGACGGCGGTGCGCCGGCAGGCCGCGGCAGCTTCTGCCAGAGCTCTTCGGTGATGAAGGGCATGAACGGATGCAGCGCTCGCAGCGCCACCTCCAGCACGTGAGCGAGGGTGGCGCGCGTCTCGGCCTTCTCCGCGTCCGTGCCGCTCGAGAAGATCGGCTTGCTGAGCTCAAGGTACCAGTCGCAGAGCTCGTCCCAGAAAAAGTGGTAGAGCGTCTGCGAGCCGTCGTCGAGACGGAACTCTTCGATGCTTTGGTGCGCGGCCTCGACCGCGCCCGATAGCCGCGAAAAGATCCAGCGATTGGCGAGCAGGGCGGGGCTCTCCGGGGGACCGCCCGCGACGGGGAGCCCTTCGATGTGGCCGAGCGCGAACCGCACCGCGTTGTAGATCTTGTTGCAGAAGTTGCGATACCCCTCGATGCGCTTGGGGCTGAGCGCGATGCGCTTGGCCTGTGGTGAATAGCTGCAGAGGGTAAACCGGAGCGCATCGGCGCCGTAGGCGGGGAACCCCTTGCCCATCTGCGCCGCCGACGGGTAGGCCTTTTTGAACTTGGCGAGCGCCTCTTTCACGGGCGCTCCAGGCAGCGCCTTCTGCACGACGGCCTCGAAATCCGCGCCCTGGATCAGATCGATGGGGTCGATGGTGTTGCCCTTGACCTTGCTCATCTTGTCGCCGGTCTCGTCGACCACCATGCCGTGCAGCAAGATGCGCCGGAACGGCACGTCCCCCATGAAGTGCAAGCCCATCATCATCATGCGGGCGACCCAGAAGAACAGGATGTCGTAGCCGGTCTCCATGTCGCTCGTCGGATAAAACCGCTCGAGCGCCGGTGTGCGGTCGGGCCAGCCCAGCGTGGAGAAGGGCCAGAGCGCGCTCGAGAACCAGGTGTCGAGCACGTCTTCGTCCTGTCGGAGCTCACCCGCCCCGCAGGTGCCGCAGGCACGAGGCGCCTCGCGGGCCACGGTGATGGCGCCGCAGCGGCAGTAGTAAGCGGGGATCTGGTGCCCCCACCACAGCTGGCGCGAGATGCACCAGTCTTGGATGTTGGTGAGCCAGTGTTCGTAGGTCTTGATCCATTCGGCAGGAAGGATCTGGGTCCGGCCGTCGCGCACCGCGGCCAGCGCTGGCTCCGCCAGCGGCTTCGTGCGCACGAACCACTGGGTCGAGATCATGGGCTCGACGATGGTGTTGCACCGCTGGCAGCGCGGCAGCTGCAGCGTGTGCGGCTTGCCGCCGCGCTCGAGCCCGGCCTCGGCCAGCGCCTGTTTCACGGCCCTCCGGGCTTCGGCCACGCGGAGCCCGGCGAACTGCCCGGCCTGCTGGTTGAGCGTGCCGTCCAGGTTCAAGATGTTGATCTCTTGCAGGCCGTGGCGTTTGCCGGTGGCAAAGTCGTTGAAGTCGTGGGCGGGGGTCACCTTGACGGCACCGGTGCCGAACTCCGGGTCCACCAAAATAGCGTCGGTGATGATCGGGACTTCGCGGTCGAGGAACGGATGGCGCAGCGTCTTGCCGTGCAAGTGCCGGTAGCGCGGGTCGTCCGGGTGCACTGCCACCGCCGTGTCGCCGAGCATCGTCTCCGGCCGGGTCGTCGCGACCACCAGCTCGGTCGCGCCGCCCGCGGCGTCGGCGTCCTTCACCGGGTACGCGAAGGAGTACAGCTCTCCGTTTGTCTCCTCGTTCTCCACCTCGAGGTCGCTGAGCGCGGTTCGGCAGTCGTAGCACCAGTTGATGAGCCGGGTGTCGCGATAGATCAGCTGCTCCTCGTACAGGCGCACGAAGGCTTCACGCACGGCCCGCGACAGGTCGGGGTCCATCGTGAACTTCATGCGCTGCCAGTCCGCCGAGCAACCCAGCACGCGCATCTGTTCCGCGATCCGCCCGCCGCTCTGTTCCTTCCAGGCCCAAACGCGCTCGACGAACTTTTCGCGGCCCAGATCGTGGCGCGTGAGCCCTTCGCGTCGAAGCTGCCGCTCGACCACCGTCTGCGTCGCGATCCCGGCGTGATCGATGCCCGGCTGCCAGAGCGTGTTCTTGCCCAACATCCGTTGGTGGCGCACCAGCACGTCCTCGATGGTGCCCATCATCGCGTGCCCCATGTGCAGCGACCCGGTGACGTTCGGCGGCGGCAGCGCCAAACTGTAGGTGGGGCGCGGATCGTCAGGTTCGAAGTTTGCCTGAAACAAGCCGTGCTGAAGCCAGAACGCATACCAGCGCGGCTCCACGTCGGCCGGATCGTAGGCCTTGGGCAGCTCACTCATGGCCCGGACCGTAGCACCAAACGGCGCCGCTCCGGCGCGCGTGCTCGCGGCGGAGCGGCTTGATTTTTGGGGCGAACGGCGCCGCAGTCGAGGTACCCTGCGCGCGGTGTCGACGATCAAGCCGGACCGAAGTTTCGGCGCTGCGCTGCGGCGCTCGAGCCCGTTGCTCGCCGGTCTCGCGACGCTCGCCTGCGCCGGGGAGGAGTTCCGCTACCGCCCGCCCGACACGGCGAGCGGCGGCGCCGCGGGCGCGGACGGCGGGGCCGGCGGGTCGAGCG
>JAEZYZ010000200.1 GCA_023418705.1 Pseudomonadota bacterium
TCCCCGCCTCGACGCTGGGCGGGGCTGCGGCTGGAGCCGGCGCGGCGGCCTCAGGGCGAGCGGCGACCGGCACCGGGGAGGGCGGCGGGCTCGCCGGGCGCACCGACGCGCTCTCCGTGCGCGCCAGCGCGGGCTGCCCCAGATCGAGGGATTCACAGCTCGGCTGCAGATCCGCGAGCGCCTCGAGGTGCTTTTTCACGTCGGCATCGCTGATGAGGCCCTTGCGGAGCATCCTCTCGCGCACGCGCACGTCGTATTTGAAGAGGTTTTGGTTGGTCATCGTTCTCTCCGTTCCGTCTTCCGAGCTGGGCCTTCGGCATCGACAGCCGCAACTTCGGAGGTCTCGTAGCGCCTGCGGCCCCCCAGAAGCAAGCGCTCCGCAGGTAATAGTTGCTCGACGCTCGGTGGGGCCGCGCCGGCCGCCTGCAGGCGCTCCGCGGCGGCCGCGAGCTCCTGGGACGTCGCCGGGCGCACGGCCTCGACGAACAGCTCGAAACGCACTTTTTGACCCGCCAGCGGGTGGTTCATGTCAATGACGACCCGGTCGTCCAGCACGTCGAGCAGCTTGATCACGATCACGGCCCCGTGCTCATTTTCGGCTTCGAACCGGTCTCCCGGAGCGGCGTCGGGCGGAAATTCCTCCCGGTCCACCTCCAACACGGCGGCGGGCCGCCGCTTGCCGAACGCGCGTTCGGGCGGCAGGCCGATGCTCCGGGTCGCCCCCACGCCAAGCCCCTCGAGCGCGGCCTCGATGGGCTCCAGCAGCTGACCGTAACCGAACACGAAGGTCACGCGCTGCTCCTCCGCGTCCACCGGCGCGCCTTCGGCGTCGAACACGCGATAGCGGATGGTCGCCAGCATGTCGGGCCCGATCTGGAATCCTGAATCGCTGGGGGTCGGAGAGGGCATGGCTCAGAGGCGGTGGGGGCCGCAGAGCTTACCGGCGATTGCGCTGGCCGCAACGACCAGCGGGCTCGCGAGGAACACCTGCCCTGGGCCGCTCCGCCCGGGAAAATTCCGATTCTGGGCGCTGACGGTGACCTGGTCTGGCCGGAACGAGACGCCAGGGCCCGCCCGGATGCAGGCGCCGCACGAGGGCTCGAGCAAACGGGCCCCCGCCTCGCGGAAGACCTGGAAGTAGCCGCGCTGCTCGGCGTAGCGACGGATGCGCTGAGAGCCGAACTGGATGTAGAGCTCGACGCCGCTCGCCACGCGCCGACCCGCACGGACGGCCGCCCCGAGCACCTGCGCGTACATATCCATGTCCGCCGCTTTGCCGCCGGTGCAGGACCCGCCGTAGGCGATGTCGATCGCGATGTCTCCGCCGTGCTCGCGGCGCAGCTCCGAGAGCGGCACGCCGTTCTTCGGGTTGCCGGGGCGGGCGACCATCACCGGCACGCGCGCGAGGTCGACGTGCAGCGTTCGCTCGTAGCTGGCTCCTGCGTCGGGCTCGACGACCTGTCGCGCGACCTGGCTGGGCAGCAGCCCGCGCGCCTTGGCGACCTCCTCGATGGTGGCGCGATCGGGCACCAAGATGCCGGTCCACGCGCCCGCCTCGACCGCCATGTTCGTCAGGGTGGCCCGCTCGTCGAGCGGCAGCTCGGACAGGCCCGCGCCGCCGAACTCCAGCACGCGTCCGATGCCGCCCCCGCTGACGAACGGTTCCCGCGACAAGAGGTAGAGCATGACGTCCTTGGCGCAGACCCCCGCCGCCAGCCGTCCTTCGAGGACGATCCGGATCGTGGCGGGGACCCGAGTGCGAACGTCGCGGCTGAACCAGGCTGCCGCCATATCGGTGCTGCCGATGCCGAACGCCAGACAGCCGAGCGCGCCCACCATGCAGGTGTGGGAGTCGGTGCCCACCACGACCTGCCCCGGCAGCGCGATGTCCTCGAGGATCTTATTGTGGCAAATGGCTTCGCTGCCGACCTCGCCGCCGTCGGAGACCACCTCCCCGAACAAGCGGATCCCCTGGCGGCGGCAGAAGTCCTCCTGCGCCAGCTTCAAGCTCCGCGCTTGATGATGGAGATTGAGGCGGCGGTGCTCCTCCGGCATCACGGTCTCGAGCAACGTCAGGTGATCGCGGAACGCGAACACCGATGCGGGATCGCTCACCCGCGCGCCAGCGCCATAGCCGGCGCGGAACAGCGCTTCGGCCATGGCGGTGACGTAGTCGTGCGTGTAGCGCACGTCGGTGCGAATGAAGACAGCGTCGCCGGGCGCCACCGCGGTCACTCCCAGCTGCCGGCTGTCGGGGCCGGCGACGGTGTGCGCCGCGATGATCTTTTCACACATCGTCATCGGGCGCTTCGGCGTAGCGACGCGCGGCGACGAGATGCGCCCCTCGAGCCGACCGCGGCTGTAGCCGAACAGTCCGCCGCTGCGCACCACGCCCTGGCTGATCGGATCGAGGCCGCGCGTGAACGCTTCGAGCTCGACCGGCTCACCCCGCTCGATGCGGTCGAGCAGGGAGAAATCGGTCGC
Source organism: Pseudomonadota bacterium (assembly GCA_023418705.1). Lineage (GTDB taxonomy): Bacteria > Myxococcota_A > Polyangia > Polyangiales > Polyangiaceae > JAEZYZ01. The sequence continues at coordinate 2,485 of JAEZYZ010000200.1, forward strand.
CGTGAACAAGCCGACGTTGTGGCAGTTCTGTTCGAAGATGCGCTCGAAGCTCTCGGCGATGAGCACGCGAATGCCCGCCGAGCGCAGGGCGTAGGGGGCCGTCTCCCTGGAGCTGCCGCAGCCCGTCGAGCGTCCACTGACCAGCACCTCGAACCCGCCCGCGCGCACCGCGTCCGGCTCGATGGTCCCCCCACGGAGTCCAACCAGCGCATAGCGTCCGAGCGTCTCGTCGTAGTAGTAGCAAGCCCACCCGGGAGCGATCTCGTCCGTCGACAGCGCCGCGACGAGCGCCTGGCGCGCCGGGGTCACCGCCTCGCCGGCCAGCTGAGCGCGCAGCAGCTCGGGCGACTCGAGCAAGTACAAGATCCGTCCTTGGACGACGACGCTCGACATCGCGCAAGCCTCGAGGGGTCGTCAGGCGCGGCGCCGCCCAGCGAGCGCAAGCAGCGCCGTGAGCGCGATCTCGATCTCTTCCTCGCTGGGAGGGATGGGGCGCCTCAAAATCCGCGATTTGAGCGCGCGCAGCTCGACGCCAAACGCGCGGTAGCGGGCCCGCTCCGTCTCGCAGGGCTCGTTGACGATCCAGCGCGCCACGATCTGGCGCAGCTCCTCCACATCGCGGTCGATGAGGGGTGCAAGCTGCGTCGCCAGCGGATGCGCCATGCCCCAGAGCGTAGCAGCCGGATCGGGGCGGGGCAGCCGAGCTCAAGTTGACACGACCAACTTCGGCCGGGTTGCATTAGAGTGTTCGCCGAAGCCGCGTAGCTCGCTGCGCGCCACCATCCCACCTTTCGTTGCCGTTACAACCCGTACACTGCGAATGAACTTTGCCAGTCTTGTCCGGGCCCTCGCCGTTGGCCTTGCTGCTTGGGCTTGCGAGGAACAAGGGCCCGACGCTCGGCCTGCTCCGGCGCCTACCCCCGCGCCGGCAGGGTCGCCGAGCGGCCCGCGCAAACCCCGACAGCCGGCGCGCGCCGAACAGTCGGTGGACATCCCCGGCGGGGCCTTTTCGGCCGGCAGCACGCCCGGAGAGGCCGGCCGCGACCCCGAGCTCGAGCCGCGCAAGTATACGGTGGAGCTCGGCCCGTACGCGATCGACCTGCTGCCGTATCCCAACGATCCGGCGCGCTCGCCGTCGCTGGTCAAGACGCGGGACGAGGCCAAGCGCGCGTGCGCGGAGCGGGGAGCGCGCCTGTGCACCGAGCTCGAGTGGGAGCGCGCCTGCAAAGGCCCCGCGAGCGAGCCCTTCGCGACGGGCAAGAGCTGGTCGTCCGCGTGTCAGGACAAACCCAACGACTGCGCCAGCGGCTTCGGCGTGCTCGCGATGGGCAGCTTGCTCGAATGGACGGCGAGCGACGTCTCGCCGAACGACGGCGCGCGCCGCGCCGCCGTCAAAGGTGCGCCGCCCGACGCCGCGGCGCCGGATCGTCGCTGCGCGCACCGGCAGGCGTTGCCGCCGGACCAAACCGAGCGAACGCTCGGCTTTCGTTGCTGCGAGGGCGCACCGAACGCCGCCGTGGTGCGCGAGCCGAAGCTCGGGACGACCTTCGAGAAGCTGACGCTGACCGCAGCACGGGTGGAGAAGCTGTTCCGCTCCGACCCTCGCACCGAGGGGTTGGCGAAGGACGTGAGATTCTTCAGAGAGCCCGATGCCACGAGGACGGTGATCGCGCGCGGCCCGGGCGACACCAAGGGCTTCGACTTCACCGTCTCGCCGCTGCGCTGGAACCCGGTGGCGGGCGCCGAGTATCTGCTCTTGAGCGGCCGCTCGGGAGACAAGGTCTCGTTCGTCGTCGCCTACTACGTGCTCGGCGACGACGAATACCAGCTCGCCGCCAGCTTCATCATGAAGGACGAGCCGGGCCCGGTGGCCTTCGCCTACTCGCAGTACATCCGCCCGCGCCTGCACTTCAGCACCTGCTGGGGCTGCCCCGGAGAAACCGGAAAGATCCTCCACCGATCGCCGGACACGGTCGCGATCCTGCAGCCGTGACGCGCCCGCGATCGGCCGTCGCCGAGGCAGCTTCGGCGCGCGCCGGCGATGGTTCAGGCCAGGCCGACGACCAGCTCGAACACATTCCCCGAAGCGCTCGGCGACGCCACCGCGGCGACCCGCGCCCCCGCCGCCTCCGCCGCGACGCGCGCACAGAACAGCCCGAGCCCGCGGCCATAGCGCCCAGACGACATGCCCTTGCAGCGCACCTGGCCGGCGGCGGAAAACACCTCATCGCTGAGGTCCGGATCGACGGGTTGTCCCGCGTCCTCTACCCGCACGACGGCCTCCGGGCCACGGCGCTCGATACGGACGCAGACCGGTGCGCTCGGGGCACCGTGCTGGATCGCGTTCCTTAGCAGGTTGCCGAACGCCAGCTCGAGCATCTCCCGGTTGCTTTGAACGAGCAGCTGCCCCTCCTGCTCTTCGCCGAGCGCCAGCCGCATCCCGTGGCTTTTCGCGAGCGCCTCGGAGCGACGCACGCCCTGGGCGACGATCGGGTGCAGGTTCACCGGGGCCGTTGCGCCCCCGCGCGCCCCGATCAAGCTCTGCGAGAGCAGCTCGAGGTTGTCGATGATGGACGCCAGTCCATCACAGGACACGAGCGTGTCCGAGAGCGCTTCACGCGTGTCGTTGTCGATATCGCGCAGCACGGAGTTCAAGAACCCGACGTTGCTGTGCAGCGCCGACAAGGGGTTTCTGAGATCGTGGGCGAGCAGCCCCAAGAGCTCGCTCAACAATCGGGCATCGAGCGCTTCCGCCACCTTTCGTTTACTATCCGCAAACGCGAATCTTTTCTAGCCCGCAGGCTGCCGGCCGCTCAGCAGATGCCGCGCTGATGCAAAAATTCGGCGATCTTGGCCGCGACGAGGTCTTTCTTTTCCAGCGGCGCGACGTGCGTGGCGCCCGGGATCAGCAGCAGCTCCGCGCCAGGGATGCGTTCGGCCATGGTGCAGGAGATGTCCGCGGGCGTGAACGTGTCGCGATCACCGGCCACCACCAGCACGGGCACGTCGACGTGCGGCAGCAGATCTTCGGCCGTGTGTTCGCCCGCGTGCGACAACATGCGCAGGAACATCCGGAAGTCGACGTGCACCACGTGCCGGAAGTACGGCTCCATGTCGGCCTCCTCGACGCTCTTCGGGTCCACCTCTCCGGTAAGCAGCGCGATGCGCAGCGCTGCGCGCGCGGGCACCCGCGACCACAAAGCTTGCGCGAGCCGAGGCCGCTTCTCCGCCAAATCGATCAGCGACGGCAGCACGGTGGCCAAGAGGTTCGTGTTGTGGAACGTCTGCGTCACCCGCCCGAAGCTGCCGCACAGGAAGACCATGGCCTTGATCTTCTCGGGACGGGCCCGGTACGCCTCCAGCAGGACCTGCGTGCCGAACGAGTGCCCGACGAGCACCACGCCGGGATCGCCGATGTGAGCGCGAACCGCGTTCAAGTCGGCGGCATGTGCCTCTACGCTGACGAGCGCCGGATCGACCGGACGCGCGCTCCGCCCATGGCCACGGTAGTGCCAATGCGCGACGGATACACGCTCCCTCAAGTCCTCCCAGAGGTACTTGTATATGAACCCGTCGCAGACCAGGCCGTCGCATAGGACGGCCGTTACCTCGGACGGCCCCGGACGGCGCCGGACGTACAGTCGTGTGCCGTCCGGCGCCAGCGCAAGCGATTCTTCGACCGGAGCCTCAACTGCCGGCTTCGGTCTCTTCGTCGTCACCGATGTCGTTCACGCTCGGGATCTTCTTGATCTCGAGCCGGGCCATCTTCCAGGCGCGCTGAACGACCCAAGACAACGAGCGATCAAGCCGTGCCGCTTCGTCTTTGATCTCCTGCAACATGGCCTCGGGGAAGTAGAGTGACTGCTTGCGCTTGTCGCTGCCGCTCTTCGTGCTCGTTTCGTTGTCCGCCAAACCTGGACCTCTTCAACGTCAATGGCGACTTCAGTGTCACCGTATTTGGATAGTTACCCCCGGCAATTCCGGAAATCAATAGATTCGACACCCGGAAGCGCTTCGGGGCATGGTCTTCACCCCAAACAGTAGGCCGTCAGGCCGGCGACGCTGAACCGTCCACCCGCTCGACCAGCGCACCCGAGGCCATCATCTTCAACAGCGTGACAACCCAATCCCACCTGGATGCCGGCGGCTCGGGAGCGCCTGGTTCGAGGGGCGCGCCAGCGCGAGGGGGCCGCCGTCGTCTTGGCCGAAGGCTCGGCAGGGCCGGGACGCTTTGTCTTTTGAGCCTGGCAGCGTTCGGCGGTGGCGCGGTCGCGACGAGCCTCGCGTCGGCCACGTCTCAAGCCGAGACGCCCTACGCGCTGCTCGATCAACTCGGCCGAGTGCTCGTTCTACTGGAGAACGAGTACGTCGAGCCGATCGACCGCCGGCGCCTGACCGAAGGGGCGATCAAGGGCATGGTCGCCGAGCTCGATCCGCACTCGTCCTACCTTCCGCCCGAGGACTACGGGCTTTTCCAAGCCGACACCGAAGGGCGCTTCGGGGGCATCGGTGTCGAGGTCGACTTCCGGGACGAGTACGTGATGATCATCGCCCCGATCGAAGGCTCGCCGGCAGACGCCGCCGGCATACGCTCGGGGGATCGGATCATCGCGATCGACAACACGAGCGTGCGCGGCAAGAGCTCCGACCAGCTCGTGCGGTTGATGCGCGGCGCCCCCGGGACCCGCGTCGTGCTGACGGTGCGCCGCCCCGGAAGCGACAAGCTCCTGTACTTCACGCTCACCCGCCGCATCATCGAGGTGGCGAGCGTATCGGGGAAGCTGCTCGACGGAGGCATTGGCTACCTTCGCATCAAGACCTTCCAGAGCGGGACCCACAAGGAGCTGGTGGACGCCGTGACGGAGCTGCAGAACAGCGCCGGCTCCCGCCTGTCCGGGATCGTGCTCGACCTTCGCAACAACCCCGGAGGCCTGGTGAACGAGGCGAGCGCCGTCGCCGACGAGATGTTGTCCGGCGGGATCATCTACACCACCCGTCACCGCGACGAGGTCGTCGACGAAGTGCGGGCGACCCGCAACGGGTCGCTCAAGCGCGGCCCGATGGTGGTCTTGGTCAACGAGTACAGCGCCAGCGCCTCCGAGCTGCTGGCGGGAGCGCTCCAGGATCACCACCGAGCGACCGTCGTCGGCGCGCAGACCTTCGGCAAGGGATCGGTGCAGAGCATCATCGACCTGCCGGGCGGCGCTGGCCTGCGTCTGACCACGATGCGCTACTACACGCCCGCCGGACGGGCCATCCAGGCCCAGGGGATCGAACCGGACGTCAAGGTGCACGCCGCCTACGTGGCCGACAAGAGCTTCGGCGTCGTGCGCGAAGCCGACCTCGAGAACCACCTGCCCGCCGAAGGGCCCCCCGGCAGCGGGCCAGCCCCGAAGCCAACCCCGGAGCCGCGCAAGAGCTCGGACCAGGAGGGCTCGTCGACCCACCTGGGCGTCGCCCGTGAGATCCCGAAAGATCCAACGAACGGCGACGACCTCGCCCTGAGCATCGGCTATCAGATCGTCCGGGGTGTCTTGCAGAGTCGGTGACCGAGCCGCAAGCTCCGCTACTTTTTGTTCACCAGGAAGAGCATCAGGGCCTTCGGCCCACCTCGAGTCGGTGAAAACGGATTTCACGACTGAGACAGCGAGCTGTGTCGACGCGTCCGGCTCGGAGATGGGTCACAGGAAGGGAGGAAGATCGGAAGGGGGACCGACGTCGTCGGTCCCCGATCGGGGTCGATCTCGACCGGCGAGACGTGAAGCGCTGTGACGACCCACGCACCCACCAAGCTCGGGTCTAGACGCGTCGAAGGGGCCCGCGTGGGGGCCTAGAGCGACGAACGGTTTGCAGCGCCAACCGTTCGTCGCGGAAAATGAGACCATCCAGAGCACCGATCCGTGAGCAAACGAGAAGGTTTCCCGATGAGTTCGGGGCCCTCACTCGTTGGGGCCCCGAATTCATCGGGATTCTCCAGTCTGGCAAGCTGATCGGTGCTCTACGGGCGCTCGAGGTAGCGCGTGGTGAAATACTCGTCTTTGGTGTCCGGAGCGAAGGTGACCTTCTCCGTCTCGAACACCGAGCGCCGCCCGTTCTGCTTGTTGATCATTTCCATGCGCATGGCGCGGTAACGCTTGTTCTTTGCGTCGAGGAGCTTGACGTTGTCCGTGCGGAGCTCCTTCAAGAGCTTGCCGTCCATGTCGTAGTACATGCCACGGCGCACCGCGAACTTGTCCTTGCTTACCCAGTAGGTCTTCTTCGAGTAGCCTTCGCCGCTAGCCACGTCTTTGTTCTTCGGCAGCACCTCGATGACGAAGCATGGCTCTCCGCCAAAGTCCTCTTCTTTGACCAGTTTGTAGGTGAAATCGTCGAGCTCGGGGATGTTGAAGTCCGCGTAGGAGAACTCGCTGCCCATGAAGCTCTTCGAGCGGTCCGAGCTGACGATGCGGCGCGTCTTTCGCAACGCCGGCAGGTAAATCCAGGAGTCGTCCGCCTTCTTGTCGTAGTCGAAGACCAAGACCCCGGTGCCCTTCACGTCGGCTGGGGAGAGGAAGCGGTAGATACGCTTCTCGGTCTCCCCCTTGTCGAACAGCTTCGTCGCCATGCTGAGCTTGCGCTCCCGAGCCTGACCGCTGGCGTTGATGATGCTCATCTTGACGACCGCCTCCGAGCCGTCGAGCTTTCGAGTCATCGCGACCTTGTTCATGATGTCCCGCGCGCTCGGCGCAGCGAGCGCCGCAGGGGCCGGGCACAAAAGCGCGGCGCCGATAGCAGCGACCAAGGCATGTGTGGCGGCTCTGCGTGAAATTCGCGTTGTCATTCGGACCCTCCGAGCTTTCGGAAAAGTAGCTTTGGCTGGGCGATGCCGCAACTCGCGGCTCGTGTCAGAACCTGTGTAAAACGTCGAGCGATAGGGCGTGCGCGTGCGCTCGGTAGCTGCCGGCGTTCACAGCCGGGGCGGGTTGACCGAGGTACTCTGGATGGCAGGTGTTCGGATCGGTGTACGGCGGCTCACATTGGCTCGCCGGAGCCTCTTGAAACACGCTGGCGTCGTCCTCGCTCACTTCGACCTTCGGCTGGTAGCGGAATGTATACGCCAGCGCCACCTCGAAGCTTCCCAGGAAGACGGACCCTCCGAGCGCGCCCCCCAACTGCGGACCGCTGACGAAGTCGACGTGTGCGTGGCGCGGCTCCGCGACCGGGGTGGCGTAGAACACGCCCGCGCGCAGGGCGGCCAGGTCAGGAACGAGCGCGTAGTCGCCCCCCAGATGGAAGCTGAGCGTATCCTGCCACTGCTTTTGGATGTCGATCCGGCCGACGTCCAAGGTCTGGCCCAGGAGCGTCGCGCTCAGGCCGTCGGTATCGAGCGTGAAAGTTTCCACCCGCGACCAGCTCTCGTAGTTCACGTCGAGCTCGACGTCGAAGAGCTCGGTTCCCTGAGCTTCGTGGATGTAGCGCACGCCGACCCGCGCCGTGAGCGGGAGCGGGAGCGTGAGCGTGACGTCGTCGGCAGGGCGGCCGTCGCGCGTCAGCTCCACGCCGCCCTGGATCCCCGTCGAGAGCGGGTCGATGGTCAGGGTGCTGTCGGTTTGAATGGCCGTCGGGATCACTTGCCCGGAGAGGCCGATCTCCAAGAAGCGCGCGGGCCGGTACCAGGCCCCGAGGATCGCGTTCAAGGTCATGGGGTCCGAGCCTTCGACGCGCGCGAGCAGGTCGAACTCACTGGAGACCGGGTTCGCGTCCCCAGGGAACGGCACCCCGTCTACCACGAGCTCGTAGTGGAGCTTGGGGACGTGGATCCACTGAAACGTGGCGCCCACCCCAAACTTGGGGCTCGGCGACCAAGCGGCGCTGGCCGAGTACGCGAGCACCTGCACGTCCCGCCGCACCATCATGTAGCGCTGGCCGCCGTCGACCGGGAACTCTTTGCGCCCCGCGCCCGCTGGCGCGTAGATCGCCAGCGCGAACCCGAAATCGTCGAGGCCCAAGTTCGACGCCACCCCGAGCAGCGGCTCGAGCAGCTGCCAGGGCTGTTGGTTCTCCACCGTCGAGAACTCGACCAGCGGAGCGGCGCCAGCTTGCAGGTTGCCGAAGTCCAGCGTCGGAGCCCGCGTGAAGCTGTGGGCGTTGTACGAAAACCGATTGCCGACGTGGAGCAGCGTGCCGTCGAGCTTCGCGAGGCCCGCTGGGTTGAACTCCACCGCCGCCAGGTCATCCGCCTTCGCCGTGAAGGCACCGGCTCGCCCCGACGCGCGCGCCCCGGTGCTCCCCCAGAAATACCCTTGAGCGTGTGCCGCGGTCGACAGCAACATCGCAGCCAACAACACGGAGGAGCCCAGCGCGAGCCGCCGGGCGGCGCCGCGAAACACTGTCGCATTCATGACGTTCATTCGTCGTCGATGCACGGGCACCACGAGCTTCGGGTTCGCGGGCGCGCGTGACTCATTGACTATCTGCCTCAAGTGAGGGCTTCACATCAACCCTGCTCGCGAGTGCGTGTGATGGATTCAACGACGACGGCGCGCCGCGACAGGCAGGACGTTCGCCGTGCCGCGGCCCGGTGGTCCACAGGTCGCCTCGATCAAAAAAAGGAAGACCGGGAATGGACGGATCCCCCGGAATGGCGACCGGCAGCAATTCCGTTTCGAAACCGTTTTCTGACCGCGCGCCGCGGGTGCAGAAACGTGCGGTTTCGAGAGCCGTCTGGTGCCGCTGGTGACACTCGTCACTCAGGCTCGCGCTGTCGTCTTCACACCCCTGCGACCAGAATGAAACTTTCCTTGAATCCAGAACAAGGATTCTTCCCCGGGACCGCTATTATCCCTGCATGCAATCCCACCTCGCTCCCATGATGCTCCTCCGGCTCCCCGCTCCTTTCGCTTCCAACATCCGCCGCGGCACGGCTGCCTGGCCGCTGCTGCTCGGCGTGTCCCTCTCCGCAGTAGGCTGCGGAAGCGACGAGGGCGAACCGTCGTCCAAGCCCGACGCCTGGATCGGCAACACGTATGTCCTGGAGGTGCCGGAGGCCAGGTGGACCGAGCCGCCCGGCATCGGCGCGGAGATCAGCGGCTTCGTTCCGCAGTTCTTGATGCAGGTGCAGGGCGCGAGCGGCAGCGACGTCGAGGTCTTGATGGGTACGGGGCTCGTGGGTGAACAGGAGACGTGCGGGCCGACCCAAACGGTCACCGCGAGCTCGAGCTATCCCTCGATGCAGATCGGCCCGGTGGACCATCCCATCTATGTTCGCCACGTGCGCGAGGAGGACCTCGCGGTCGCTGCGACCGCCTACGACTTGACGCTGACCAATGTCCTGCCCGGCGGCGGCGAGGTCGGCGAGCTGACGGCGACGATGGACATGCGGGAGCTGTACCCGCTCTTCACTCAGCTCATCACTCCAACCCCCGAGATCGTCTGCATGGCGTTTATGTCCTCGGCGCAGATTCCCTGCGATCCGTGCCGGGACGGCGAACCGTTGTGCCTGACGATCAAAGCCGAGGGGGTCGTCGCCGAACCCAGCGATTTGACCGTTCAACCGATCGACACCGGAACGCTGGACCCGACGTGCCAGTAGCCAGCATCTGCCCCTCGGGGAGGAAAACATCATGAGAAGCAACAATGTCTCGCGTTTGCTCTTCCTAGGCTCTGTTTTCGCGGCTGGCGGCCTGGGCTGTGGCAGCGAAACCCCCTCTCCTTCTCCCGGAAGCGGTGGTTCGAGCAGCGGGATTGGCGGCGCAGCGGCGAGCGGCAGTGGCGGAACGGGCATGACCCCGGGTGTGGGTGGCACCACGACGACCGGTACCGGGGCCACGGGCGGTGTCGCCACCGGTGGCACGGGCGGGATCGGCAGCGGAGGCATCGGCCAAACGGGAGGAACCGGCGGCATCCCTCCCGGCGTGGGTGGCACGGGCACGGGCGGCGGCGCGACCGGAGGCACGGGCGGCGGCGGAGAGCCGGTCACCTGCAACATCTCCGTCACCAGCTCCGAGATCAGCAGCGCCATCTCCACCGTCGGCATCGTCGAGTGGTCGACGGATCTGGCGGGGCTCTCCGGAGCGAACATCGAGTTCGGCTTGGACACGTCGTACGGCATGGCGGCCCCGGTGGACCTGAACGAGCCCGGGTACCGAACCCTCCTGCTCGGCATGAAGGCCCAGCGCGAGTACCACTACCGCATCGTGGCGAACGCCGGCAATCAGCGCTGCGAGAGCCAAGACTTCACGATCATGACGGGGTCGCTCCCCAACAACTTGCCCGACAAGTCGATCAACACCCCCAACCCGGGGGCGCTCGCCGGCGGGTTCCTGCTGACCGGCCGCTGGCAAGGTGGGCCGGCGTTCATCCTGGACGCCGACGGCGACTACGTCTGGTGGCACCCGGTTCCGGAGCTGGGCCGAGCGCGCATGAGCTACGACGGCAAGTACATGTGGATCCGCAACACCAACGTGCAGGGCGGCATGTCACGCTTCATCCGGGTCAAGATGGATGGGACCGAAGAAGAGCTCCACAGCGAGTTCGGCAACAGCCACCATGACTTCACGGTGCTGCCCGACGAATCCATCGCGTTCATCTCCCACGACGGCTGCGACACGATCAAGCTGCGCACGCCGGACGGCAACGTGAGGGACATCATCGACGTCCAGCAGGCGCACGGCGGCACTTCCATGTGCCACGCCAACTCCATCCACTACGACCCCGCCGACCAAACGCTGACGTTTTCGGACCTTTATCAGGACGCCTACACCAAGATCACGCTCGAGGGAGAGGTCATCTGGGTGGTGGGCGGCTCCACCAGCGATTTCATGGGTGCGAGCTGGAACGCGCAGCACGGGCACCACAACTTGCCGAACAATCATCTGCTGTTCTTCAACAACGTCGTGTCGGCAGGACCTGGCGGCGGCCAGGGGAACTCGCTCGCGATCGAGCTCGAGCTGGACCTCAACACCATGACCGCCACCAAGGTCTGGGAGTACGACGGCGGATCGGCCAGCAACGTGATGGGCGACGTGCAACGGCTGCACAACGGCAATACGCTCATCACCTACTCGGCCGCCGGCGTGATCCACGAGGTGGACGCCAACCGGAACATGGTGCAGTCGATTTCGTTCGGCTTGGGCGCCGCCCTGGGCTATGCGATGAAGCGACAGTCGCTCTACGGCCCGCCCCCGAAGTGACGTGACCGGGACGGCGCCGATGACCTATCGACAAGCAGGACTCGTATGAAGCACGCTCTGATTGGCATCTTGACGGCATGTGCAGCAGCGACCGTGGGCTGCAGCTCGGAAGACCCGCAAAACGGCGGCAACGGCGCCACCGGGGGTAGCGGAGCCAGCACCGGCGGTAACGCAGGCACCGGCGGCGGCAGCGGGGGTAGCGGCCCGACGGGCGGGACGGGCGGAACCACCAACAGCTGCGCCAGCCCGGCGGTCGCGCAGGCCACCGAGGCGAGCAACTACAGCTTCTCGAGCACCATCATGCTCGATGTCATCCCGGTCGCGCCTGATTCGGAGCTTTCGGTCGACTGGAGCGGGGTCACTCAGGATTTTACCGAGGTGACCCTCGATCCCGTGGCCGACGTGAACCTCGTCTCCCTGATCCTCTGGAATTTGAGCCCGACGGAACTGGCCGCGAAGATGAACGACGACGAGCTCCAGCAAGCCAACGTCGTGGCGCCGATCATGTACCTGCCGATGAACGGGGAGACGTCGGCCAGCATGTTCGATTTCCTGTCCGCCGCGGGCACCACGCTCTTGGAAGAGGAGATCCTGCAGTACATGGACGCCGAGGCTTATCCGCCGGCGAACCACACCTACACGGCGATGGCGGCCAGCGGCACCGTGCTGGGCAAGGGCACCCGCATGATCCAGGCCTTCCAGCTCGACCCGAGCTCGACCAACACCGAGATCGTGCTGGACTCCGAGTCGACGGGGCTCACCTATTCCGCCACCCTGACCGACCTGCAGCCGATCCAGGTGCCAGCAGGCAGCCCGGACATCACGATCGACTGGTCGGGGATGCAGACCAACGCCATGGGACGGGAGTTCGCATCGGGCCGCGTCAACGAGGCGCTGGTGGCGAAGTACTCGCTCAGCCCGACCGAGCTCCAAGCGCAGTTCTTGCAGCTCGAGTCGATCCACGACGGCATCTGGCGCGGCAGCATTGCGACCGGGGCCAGCGTCGATCTGTCCACGCTGACGGATGACAGCGGCGCGGCGTTCCCCGGTATCGACGACACGAGCACGTGGGTCGTCGCGCTCATGTGCGGCAACTGCACCAACCCGGCCCCCTGGTACCTGACGATCCTCGAGCCCTGCGCCGACTGAGCGGTATCACCGGCGGCCGCTGGCAGCGCACGCGCTTCCAGCGGCCGCTCACAGCAGGGGGGCGGCCGGCCCAGCAAACGATAGGCTCGGCATGAGAAATCGACTCGTTGGTGCTTCGGTGACCCTCTTGGCGGCCGCGGGCTCGGCCTGCAGCTCGGAGGATCCTGAGGGGAGCAGCGGCGCCTCTGGAGGCGAACCGGCGAGCGGCGGGAGCGCTGGCGCAGGGGCGGGCAGCTCTACCGGCGGCGCGAGCGCTGGCGTGGGTGGGACGACGAGTAGCTGCAGTAGCCCCGCCGTGTTCATGGCGACGGAGGCGACCAACTACGCCTTCTCGGGTACCCTCTCCTTCGAGGCCCTGACGGTGGCGCCGAGCTCCGAGCTTACCGTCGACTGGAGCGGTGTCACCGAGGACTTCACGGGCGGCCGTCTCGACCCGGTTCGGGACATCGGCAGCGTGTCGCTCACCTTGTGGAGGCTCAGCGCCGAAGAGCTCGCCGCCAAGTTGCTCCATGACGCGCTCGAAGCGGGCGATCCCGTGAGCCCCACCATGTACTTGCCCCAAAATGGGGAGACCTCGGCGAGCCTCTTCGATTTCCTGTCCGCCGCGGGCACCACGCTCTTGGAAGAGGAGATCCTGCAGTACATGGACGCCGAGGCTTACCCGCCGGAGAACCACACCTACACGGCGATGGCCGCCAGCGGCACGGTGCTGGGGGAAGGCACCCGCATGATCCAGGCATTTCGGCTGGATCCGAGCTCGACCAACACCGAGGTCGCGCTCGATGCCGAGTCGACCCAGCTCAGCTACGAGGCTGACCTGACCAGCCTGGTGCCCGTGCAGGTGCCCGCGGGAGCGACCAGCGTCACCATCGATTGGTCGGCCTTGCAGGTCAACGCCTTTGGCAGCAATTTCTATGCGAACGTGATCACCGACGTGATGGTGGCCCGCTATTCGCTCGACCCAGGCGAGCTCGAGGATCAGCTCCTGCGGCTCGAGACCATCCACCAAGGTCTTTGGCGCAAAGACGTGACGTCGGGATCGAGCGTCGATTTGGCGACGCTAACGGATGACAGCGGCGCGGCGTTCCCCGGTATCGACGACACGAGCACGTGGGTCGTCTCGCTCATGTGCGGCAACTGCACCAACCCGGCCCCCTGGTACCTGACGATCCTCGAGCCCTGCGCCGACTGAGCGGTATTGCCGGCGGCCGCTGGCGGCGCACGCGCCGCCGCCGGCCGCTCACAGCATGCTGAGCGGATCGACGTCGATCGCGACGCGGACCTGCCGGTGGGCTTCGGCGCGCGCGACGGCGAGCAGGCTCTGGCGCAGCGCCGCCCGGTCGGGCGAGCGCAGCATGAAGTGGAAGCGGTAGCGGTTGCGCAGGCGGGCGATCGGCGCCGCCGCTGGGCCCCGGATCACCACCGACGGGCCGGCGTGGCGCCGCGCCAGCGCACACAGGCGCTCGGCTTCGGCGCGCGCGCGGCCTTCCTCGGCGGCGTCGAGCTTCACCAGGGCCATGCGCGAGAACGGCGGGTAGTCGAGCTCGCGGCGCGCTCGCATTTCGCTCTGCAAAAACCCGTCGACGTCGTGGCGCACCGCCATCCGCACGGGCAGCGCGTCCGGATCACGGGTTTGAATGATCACTCGCCCGGGCTGATCCCCACGCCCGGCCCGCCCCGCCACCTGCACGAGCAGGTGGAAGGTGCGCTCGGCAGCGCGAAAATCGGGCATCGACAACGCGGCGTCGGCGTTGAGGACCCCGACCAGGGTCACGCTCGGCAGGTCGTGGCCCTTGGTGACCATCTGCGTGCCGATCAGGATGTCGACCTCGCCGCTGCGCACCCGCTCCAGGATGCGCTCGCTCTTCGCTCCGCCGGCCACGTCCCGGTCGAGGCGAGCGACCCGCGCGCTCGAGAAGGCCGCCGCCAGGGCCGCCTCGATGCGCTCGGTGCCCGCGCCCTCTTCGGCGAAGCGCTGGGCCTTGCAGCTGGGGCACCGGGTCGGCGTCACCTGATAGTCGCAGTAGTGACAGCGCAGGCGCTCGCCATGCGCCCGGTGCAGCGTCAGCGACACCGAACAGTTCGGGCACTCGCAAATCTTGCCGCACGCCTCGCAGATCAGGCTCGGCGCAAAGCCGCGCCGGTTCAGGAACAAGATGGCCTGCTGCTTGGCGGCGAGCGTCTCCTCGATGGCGCGCACGAGCGGCAGGGTGAGCAGACGGTCTCCCGTGGGACCGGGGCCCACGCGCCGCAGATCGACGGTCTCGACCACCGGCAGCACCGCTGCCTTGCGGGCGCGCTCCGGAAGCCGAAGACAGGTCAGCTTGTCCGCCTGGACCAGCGCCATGCTCGCCAGACTGGGCGTCGCCGATCCCAGCACGCACACCGCCCCGGCGCGGTGCGCGCGCAAGAGGGCCATGTCGCGCGCGTTGTAGCGCACCCCCTCCTCCTGCTTGAAGGAAGGATCGTGCTCTTCGTCCACACACACGAGGCGAAGGTTCTCGACCGGCGCGAACAGCGCGCTGCGCGCCCCCACGGCCACCTTGAGCTCCCCCGAGCGCAGCCGCTTCCACATCGCGTAGCGTTCGACGTCGCCGAGGCCGCTGTGCAACACCGCGATCCCCTCCCCCAGCCGGGACCGGAAGCGCCGCACGAGCTGCGGGGTGAGCGCGATCTCCGGGACGAGCACCAGCGCCGATCCGCCGGACGCGACCGCGTGCCGGGCAGCCTCGATGTACACCTCCGTCTTGCCGGAGGCGGTCACGCCATACAGGAGCACGTGGCCGGGCTGACGACCGTCGAGCCGCGAGACGATGGCGCCGACCGCCTCCGCCTGGGCCGCGGTGAGATCGGGCGCTGGCTCGGGCTCGGCGGCGGCCGCCGTGAATGGGTCGACCACGGCCGAGACCCGCTCGATCGTGACGAGCCCGGCGCGCTCGAGCCGGCGGACGGCGCTGCGGGCGTTCTTCCAGGTCTTTTCGAGATCGGCGACTGCCAGCGCCTCGGTTCGCCGCAGCGCCTGCAGGATTTCGATCGCCTGGCCGCGTAGATCTTTGGGCTCCGGGACGCCAGGGACGGCGCGCGCCCGCTGGATCAAGCGGCCGACGGTGTCGAGCTCCGATCCCTCCAAGAGCCCCTGCTGCTCGAGCCGTTCGGCCGCCGCCCGCTCGACCGCCGGCAGGGCGAGGCGCAGCACTTCACCGATCGGCGCGAGGTAGTAACGGGCCAGCTCGACGAGGAACGCGACCAGCTCGCCCGGCAGCGCCGGTTCGTCGTCGACCACCGCGGAGAGCGGCTTGATCTTCTCCGCGGGCAGCTCCGGCTCGAAGGCTCCCGCTTCCAGGACGACGCCCAGGAGCTTGCGGCGCCCAAACTCGCAAAGCACCCGGGCCCCGACGATCACCTTCGGCTCGAGCGACGCCGGGATGGCGTAGGTGAAGGCACGGCCAAGGGGAACGGGGACAGCGACCCTTGCGAACCGATCGGCCATCAAAGCAGCGCCATCAACACCAGCAGCACAGCGGCGGCGGCGACCAGGAGCCAAAGCAGACGCAGGCTCGCGGATTTGCCCGCGGGCGGTTCTTGCGGCAGCGCCGGGCGAGGCATCCGGCGCACCATCGCCTGCAGCGACGCCGGCGGGGGCTCGATGGGGGGAACGATCACCGGCTCGGCGCCGTCCTCGTCGGTGGGACGGGGCGGCAGCTCGGCGACGCGGGGCAGCGGCGGCCCGGGCGGCGCGCCCTCGAGCTCACCCGGCGACGCCGTCTCCGGGGCCGTCTGGACGATCGACAGCTCGACCAAGGGACCGGCCTCGATGGCGCGCGCAGCGCGCTCGCGCTCTCGGCGACGGTCGACGATTTCGGTGCCGAAGTGGTCGCTCAACCAGCGCCCGAAGCGGAGCGGACTGGCGATGAGCCCGGAGCCGGAAACGTAGCCCTCGAGATCCTTGAGCATGGCCTGAGCACTCTCGTACCGGTCATCGACGGCCTTTGCGAGCGCCTGGCTCGAGATCGAGAAGAGCTCCTCTTCGTTCGGCAGCCCTCGCGGCGTCAGCGGTGGGATGTCGGCCGCCATCGCCTGCTCGATCGTCGGCGGGCGGCCCCCCTGGCCTCGGTACAAACGGCGCCCCGCCAAGAGCTCCCAGAGCAACACCCCCACCGAGAACACGTCCGCGCGCCCGTCGATGGGCTCACCGCGGGCCGCCTCCGGGCTCATGTACCCCGCCTTCCCCGCCACCGCCTCTTCCGGCATGCTCGGCGTCGCGCCGATGGCTCGGGCGATGCCAAAGTCGCAGAGCTTGACCTCGCCCTCGAAGCTCAGCAGCACGTTCGACGGAGAGACGTCACGGTGAACGACGCCGCGGGCCTCCCCCTGATCGTCGCGGCGGTTGTGCGCGTAGTCGAGCGCGCGCAGCGCCTCCATCACGATGAGCAGCGAAAACTCCATCGGCAGCGGGAGCTTCTGCCGCGAGCACTGACGCAGCAGATCCCGCAGGTCGAACCCCTCGACGTACTCCATCGCGATGTAGAGCAGGCCGTCCGGGTCGTGGCGGCCCAGGTCGAAGACCTGCACGATGTTGCCGTGGTTGAGGGCGGCGGCAAGCTTCGCCTCCTCGATGAACAGGCGGCTGAACTCGCTGCTGCGCGACAAAAACGGCAGCATCTGCTTGAGCACGACCAGCCGCTCGCCGCCGAGCTCCGTGCGGCTGCGGGCCAGGTAGATTTTGGCCATGCCCCCCTCGCCGATCTTGTCGAACAAGAAGTAGCGCCCGAATCGGCGCGGCAACGGTTCGGCGGCCGCCTGGGTCACGGGTTAGGAATGGCAGCCGCCCCTCGCTCAGGTCAAGAACAGAGCGCACGGGCGGCGATCCGCCGCGAAAAAGCGCTGGCCGCAGGCCGCGCGGGGGAGGCCACGAGCGCAGGCAAGCGCGTGCGCCCGGGTCACGGTGCGCCTACACTTGGTCGCGATGTCCGGGCTCGGCCTTGCCCTGCTGCTCTTGGCCGCCGCGTGCGTGCCCCTTGCCATTGCGCTGCGACGGTCCACGGAGCTGTTCGTCCTGGAGGTGGACGCCGGCACGGCGCGGCTGCGGCGCGGGCGGCTCCCGCAGCGGCTGTTGAACGACATCAACGACGTGGTCGGCCGCCCGCCGGTCGCTCGCGCTCAGGTCCGGGTGGTCGTCGACGACGGACAGCCGCGCGTGATGATCCGTGGGTCGCTGCCACAGGCACAGGTGCAGCAGCTGCGCAACGTGGTCGGCTGCTACCGCACGGCGCAGATCCGCGCCGGCCGCCGTCGCGCGCGGCGGTGACGGCGCGCCGGACGCGCCGGCGTTCACTTGCCGGTCGGCGCCTTGTCGAGCCCGAAGCCCTCGTGCAGCACCCGCACGGCGAGCTCGGTGTACTTCGAGGCGATGAGGCAGCTCACCTTGATCTCGCTGGTGCTGATGGCCTCGATGTTGATGCCCTCGTCCGCGAGCAGGCGAAACATCTTGCTCGCGACGCCCGCATGCGAACGCATCCCGAGCCCCACCACACTCACCTTCACGATCTCCGGATCGTATTCGATCGAGGCGCCCCCGATCTCGCGCAGGGTGTCCTCGATCAGCGCCTTGCATCGCGCCAGATCGGCCTTCGGGATGGTGAAGGTGACGTCCGTGCTGCCCTTGCCGCCGCGCGAGGGGCTCTGGATGATCATGTCGACGGACACGTTCTGCTCGGCGAGCCGGCTGAACAGCGTGGCCACGATGCCGGGGCGGTCCGGAGCGTTGATGATCTGCACCTTGGCTTCGCCTTTCTCGTAGGCGATGCCGGCGACGACCACCGCCTCGAGCCCCTGCTCACCGACGACCATGGTACCAGGACGATCACTGAAGGAGGAACGCACGTGCACGGGAACTCCATATTTCATGGCCAGCTCCACCGATCGGATTTGGAGCACCTTGGCCCCGAGTGAAGCTAGCTCGAGCATCTCTTCGTAGCTGATTCTGTCGATCTTTCGAGCCTTGGCGCAGATGTTCGGGTCGGTGGTATAGACCCCGTCGACGTCCGTGTAGATCTCGCAGACGTCGGCCTTGATCGCCGCGGCGATCGCGACCGCGGTGGTGTCCGAACCACCCCGCCCCAGGGTGGTGATGTTTCCCTCTGCGTCCACGCCCTGGAAGCCGGCCACGACGGCGATACGCCCCGCCTGCACGGTCGACAGCAGCTTCGAGCCTTCGATGGTGTGGATGCGTGCCTTGGTGAAGGCGCCGTCGGTATGGATCCGTACCTGATGGCCGAGCAGGCTGCGAGCCTCGCCACCGAGGGCCTGGATGGTGATGGCGGTCAGCGCCGCGCTCACCTGCTCGCCGGTCGAGGCGAGAGCGTCCATCTCCCGCATGTCGGGCGTCGCGCAGATCTTGTGCGCCATCTCCAGCAAGCGATTGGTCTCGCCGGCCATGGCGCTCACGATGATGACCACCTGGTGGCCTTCGCGCTGCGTGCGAATGGCGCGCTCGCACACGTTTCGGATCTTGTCGAGGTTGGCGACGGAGGTCCCGCCGTATTTTTGGACGATGAGGGCCACGGAATTGGGCCATCGCCTAGCGCCCGGCGCCCGGCGCGTCAATGACGGTCCACGCGCCACCGGGCGCTTTCGCGGGATTCGACGGGCGATACCGGCGGCGCCCCACCAGCGGCGGGCAAACCCGCGCGAGCGGGGCGCCCTCCTCGGCTCCTCGAAATTCGGCATCGGGGCGGGGCCGAGCGCGGTCGTAGCGGAATCGGGCTGGCTGATTTAGGCTCCCGCCGCCCCGGGACCCTACGGCATGAGCCCGCTGACCAGCTACGCCATCGAGACCTTCGTCACGCTCGTCGCGATCGTGGTCCTCGCGGTGCTGGTCCTCTACGGGGCGCGGCGGATGGGGGTCGGACGACCCGCCGGGCCGCTCGAGCTGATCGGTCGCCTCCCGCTCGACCCGCGTCGGGTCGTGTATCTGGTGCGTGTGGGCCACGCGGTGTACGTCATCGGCGCCAGCGAGGCGGGGCTGCGCAAGCTCGGCGAGCTCCGCGACGATGCCCTCGATCTCAGCGGGCTGCAGGCGCCGGAACCGTCGGACTTTCGAGCCATTCTGGCGCGCGCGCTCGGGCGGCCTGCGGCCAGTCCCGCGCCACGGCAAGAGCAGGATCGCCATGGTTGAGTCGCAGCCAGCCTCCTTGCTGCTGGTGTTCGCGCTGCTGGCCGTGCTGCCGCTGGCGTTCATGGCGCTGACGGCTTTCGTGAAGATTTCCACGGTGCTGCAGATCGTTCGCGGCGCGATTGGCGCTCAGCACGTCCCCTCGAGCACGGTCATTTTGGCGCTCTCGGCGGCGCTCACCGTGATCGCCATGGCCCCGGTGGGATCGCGGATTTGGGATCGCGCCGCCCCGTTGCTGGACGGCAAGCAGGACAGCGCCGACGTCGCCCTCGGCGTCGTCGAGGCCGTGCGCGAGCCGCTGCGCGACTTCATGCGCGCCAACGCCTCGGAGCGGGAGACCAATCGGTTCTTCGAGGTGGCTCGGCAAGCGCGCCCCGCGGAGGAGCGAGACGGGGTGAGCCGGCTCGATCTGGTGGTGCTGATCCCGGCCTTCGTCGTCACCGAGCTGATGGAAGCCTTCGCGCTTGGCTTCGCGCTCTACTTGCCGTTCCTGGTCATCGACCTCGTGGTCTCGAACGTGCTCGTCGCCCTGGGGATGTTGATGGTGAACCCAACCCAGGTGAGCCTTCCCTTCAAGCTGCTCCTGTTCGTGGCCATCGACGGCTGGGGCCTGCTCGCGCAGTCGCTCGTCACGGGGTACCGCGTGGGGCCGTGATCCGACCAACCTGGCGCGGTCGCCGGAGGCGCCTCGAAACAATCGTGCCCCCCTCGCGGTTACAGCCACGCCACCCGAGGGTGCTCGGGCAATTGGGGGGCATCGCCCCCAATTTCAGCATGTCGGTTTTTGACCTTCAGCCGGGAATAGCCGGCACAATCAAGGGTTTTTGCGGTGCCAGCCGATTTCGGCCGGCCAGGTTTCGTGTGTTGACAGTGATCGCCTCACCGCTAGGATGCGCCGCCCGATGAAACGCGGCGGTCCAGGGCCCGCCCGTGAGCTCGGTGCTCTCAAGGGTCTCGGGGTTTTTCAGAACTGCTCGATGGAGGTCGGATGACTACCGACGTCATGATTCAAGCCAATGGGCTCAGCAAACGATTCGGCCCAGTGCGCGCGCTCGACCGGGTGAACTTCGAAGTCCAGCGCGGAGAGGTGGTGGGCTTCCTCGGCCCCAACGGGGCGGGCAAGTCCACCACGATGCGCATCTTGACCTGCTTTCTGTCGCCGTCGTCCGGTTCGGCTACCGTGCACGGTCACGACGTGTTCGACGATCCGCTGGCGGTGCGGCGCTCGATTGGCTACCTGCCGCAGCGCGCACCGCTGTACACGGACATGTCCGTCTGGGAGTACCTGCGCTTCGCGGCGCAGGTGCGAGGCTTGGACGATTCGACGTTCAAGTCGCGCCTGAAGAAGGTGGTCGAGGTCTGCGGCCTGGCCCAGTCGCTCAACAAGGACATCGGCACGCTGTCGCACGGGTACCGGCAGCGCGTCGGGCTGGGGCAGGCGCTGATCCACGATCCGCCCATCCTGATCCTGGACGAGCCGACGAGCGACCTCGATCCCAACGAGAAGGCCGAGGTCATCCGGTACATCAAGGAGATCGGCAAAGATCGCACGATTTTGCTCAGCACCCACAACCTGAGCGAGGTCGAAGAGGCGTGCGCCCGCGCGATCATCGTGAGCAAGGGCCGCGTCGTCGCCGACGGGCCGCTCGAAGAGATCCGCGCCAAGACCGGCAGCGTCCGCTACGTCATCACGCTCGACGAGCGTGGGGGTGAAGCCGGCAAGAGCGCGCCGAAGTCGGCGGAGGTGACCGGGGCGCTCCAGAAGCTCCAGGGCAGCAACGCCGTCCGCGAGCTGCCGACGGACGAGAGCGTGCTCAAGTTCGAGATCAGCGGGGCACAGGATGGCGACCTGCGCGCCGACCTGTTCCGGCTCGCGGTCGGCCAGGGCTGGACGTTGCTCGAGCTCCGGCGCGACGCCCAGAGCCTGGACGCCGTGTTCCGCGATTTGACCCGCAAGGACGAGCGTTGGGACCGCGGGTACGACGAGCCGGACGAGGACGAGGACGAGGACGAGGACGAGACGTCCGACCTGGCGGACGACGAAGACGACGGTGAGGACGAGGACGGCGACGAGACGTCCGACACGGCCGACCGCGACGAGGACTCAGACGAGGATTCCGAGGCGCGCTCGGAAAACCGAAAGGATTGATGCATGTCCCCGATGCTGACCATCGCCAAACGCGAGTTCAGATCCTATTTCGATTCACCCCTGGCCTATGTGGTCATCTGCATCAGCTTCCTGGCGCTGGGGCTGTTCTTCTTCATGTACCGCGGCGGGTTCTGGCAGCTCGACCGCGCCAGCCTGCAGCTGATGTTCGAGTACCTCCCGCAAGGGCTGAGCCTGCTGGTGGTGCCGGTCGTCACGATGCGGCTGATGGCGGAGGAGCGGCGCTCCGGCACGCTCGAGATGTTGATCACGCTGCCGGTCAAGGACAGCGACGTGGTCCTCGGTAAGTACCTCGGAGCGCTTGGGCTCGTGCTGACCGTCGTGCTCACGAGCGCCCTCTATCCGCTGGTCATGTTCAAGTGGCCGTGGAACCTGGGGCCGCTCGATGTGGGCCCGATCGTGAGCGGCTACATCGGGTTGATCCTGTTTTCGGCGGCGGCGGTCGCGGTGGGGCTGCTGATCAGCTCCATCACCGAGAGCCAGGCCATCGCCTTCTTCGTCACCTTCTTCGTGCTGCTCGGCTTGTGGTACTCCGGCACCTTCGCCGACAACATGGGCGGCACCTTCGCCAACGTCGTGAACTACGTCAGCTTCCAGTCTCGCCTGGAGGGCTTCGAACGCGGTCTGATCGACACCCGCAACGTCGTCTACTTCCTGTCCATCGCCGCGCTAGCGCTGGTGGTGGCTTTCCGTGCGCTCGAGCGGCGCAAATGGGCATGAACATGGCCACCCAAGATCGAAAGCGAAGAGTCGCCGCCCAGACGGGCATCTACCTGGCCGTCATCGCAGCCATCGCCGTCGTGGCCAACGTGCTGGCGACCGGCTGGTACAAGCGCATCGACATGACCAAGACCGAGCGCCACACGCTCAGCAAAGGCAGCGCGCGCCTGGTCAACAACCTCAGCAAGCCGCTCCAGGTCGAAGCTTGCGTCACCCGGGGTCTCGCCCAGCTCGACGCCTTCGTCCGCGATTTGACGGATCTGCTCAAGGAGTACGATCGCGCCGGCGGCGACAAGTTCGATTTCACCATCATCGAGGCGAACACGGAGGAGCTGCGCGAGCGCTGCCAGGAGGCGGGCCTGCAGCCCATGGCCTTCGGCGAGACCAGCGCGACCAGCGGCGGCGATCAGGCCTCCATCGCGCAGGGCTTCATGGGGCTGATCTTCAAGTACGGCAGCGAGAAAGAGGTGATCCCGCTGCACCCCTCCCAGACCCAGGGCTTCGAGTTTTGGATCACCAACAAAATTCGTGAGATCCGCGACAAGGCCGAGGACATCAAGCACCGCATCGGGGTGGTCACCGGCAAGGACGAGCTCAAGCTCAGCGACACCAACCTGATCGCCAAGCAGGGCGGCGGACAGGGCGCGCCCAGCATCCAGGCGATCCTCGAGCGGTCGTTCCCGTTCTACAAGATCGAGGAGGTCGAGCTCAAAGAGGACGCCGCGATCGACGCGGAGCTCGACGGCCTGATCGTTACCCAGCCCCGCAAAGACTTCACGGACAGGGAGCTGCAGCGCATCGACGAGTTCTTGATGCGCGGCGGCAAGTCCCTCGCCGTGTTCGCCTCGGCGGTGAACCTGAAGCCGCAAGACGCGAGCATGACGGCCGAGCTGAACCTGCACAACTTGGACAAGCTCCTGCTCGGCTACGGCATCGACTTGAAGAAGAACGCCGTTCTGGACCACGGCGCGCAGTTCAGCCTGCCGGTGATGACCCAGACCGGAAAGATCGATTCCATTCGGCATCCGGGCATCGCTCACGTGATCGCCGACCCCCGGTTCGAGGAAGACGAGCAGCGGCTCGACACGCAGTTCGCGGCGTTCTTCCGGATGGAGGAGGTGGCGTTCCCCTTCCCCTCGACGCTCGAAATCAGAGACGGCAAGCAGCCCGACGGCGTCAAGTACACCATCGTCGCGCGGACGACGGAGAACGCCTCGGTCGTGACGGAGCCGACCGTCGACATGAAGCTCAAGCGGGAGTGGCTGTCGAAGCCCCCCTACACCCAGCAGCCCATCGCGGCAGCCGTCGAGGGCAAGCTCAAGGCCGCCTTCTCGAACGGGTCGAAGAGCGAGCTCGATTACCCGGAGCAGGCCAAGGAGCCGTCGCGCATCCTGGTGGTCGCCTCCAGCCTGTTTCTGACCAACCCGTTCGCGTACGCCGGCAACGGACCGGAGCTCGGGCCGCAGTTCCAGATGTTCGGCGGCGTGGGCGGTGACCCGCAGCTGCAGATGATCGCGCAGCCCTACGCGCAGCGCTACTTGACCAACACCATCCTGGCGGTGAAAAACACGCTCGATTGGATGAGCGGCGACACGGACCTGTTGGCGGCGAGCGCCAAGATCCTCCAGGAGCCGAACCTCACCTACGCGGACATCGACCCGCCCAAGATCACGGCCGCCGATGACGAGGCGTCCATCAAGAAGAAGGACGAAGAGTACCGCGTGGCCCGGCAGACGCTGCAAAACCGCGTTCAATGGTCGCTCACGTTCGGCATGCCGCTGTTGTTCGGGCTGTTCGGCATCGGGCGCTGGTGGCAGCGCCAGAACAAGAAGTCCGAGCCTCGTATCTGAGGAGAGGTCGTCACATGGCACTGAGTACCGATAAGAAGCTGTACATCGCCGTGGGCGTTTTGGTCGTGCTCGGCGGCGCGCTCTACGTTCAGAAGCAGAACGAAAAGAAGGAACAGGCGAGCTACACCCTGGAGGGGCGCACCGCCGATCTGCCGAAGCTCGACGTCACCGACGAGAAGGTCAAGACGATCGACAAAATTGTCTTGGAGAAACCTGCGGGTGACGCCGGGGCGGCGACCAAGATCGTGCTGCAGAAGCAGGGCGAGGAGTGGCAGGTGGCCGAGCCGATCCAGGCCAAGGCCAACGGCACCAACGTCAAGAGCCTGCTCGACAACCTGAAGACGCTGAAGGTGAGCGAGCGCATCGATGGCTCCAAGGACGGCTACGGCCGCTATGGCTTGTCCGATGACAAGGCGGTCCACGCGACCTTCTTCAAGGGCGCGGAGTCGGTCGCCGATTTGTACTTCGGTGAGAGCGGCTCCCGCGGACAGATGACCCGGATCGGGGGCAAGGACGGGGTGTTCGCGCTCAAGGGCTACTCGAGCTTCCTCTACGAGCGCGACGTCAAAGGCTGGCGCGACCTGAAGCTCTTCGACTTCGACGACAAGAAGGTGGCGAGCCTGACGATCGAGAACGAGCACGGCACCTATCAGTTCAACAAGGAGAAGAAGCAGGCGGAGGGCGACGCTGGCGCCGGCGAGCAGGAGACGTGGAGCTCCAAGTTCAAGCCCGCCAAGGCCGGTGCGCCGAAGGCCATCGAGCGCTTCGACGAGAACAAGGTCAAGGACATGCTGCGGTCCTACAAGGGCCTCACGGCAGACAACTTCGCCGAGGCTGGCAAGCAACCGAGCGATGTCGGGCTGGACAAGCCTGCGGCGACCGTGACGATCACGCTGGAGGACGGCGCCAAGAAGGTGCTGAACGTCGGCGGCACCGCCGAGGGCTCGAGCCGCTGGGTGCAGAAGGAAGGTGCCGAGGAGATCTTCAGCATCAGCTCTTGGTCTGCCGATTGGGCGACGGCCAAGCCGGAGAAGTTCCAGAAGGCCGACGACAAGGCGAAGGCGGACGACAGCCAGGCCGACACCATGCCGGCGCACGGCATGGAGCCGGGCTGACCCGCGGTCGTCTCGGTCGAGCCGAAGGCCGTCCCTCCCGCGGAGGGGCGGCCTTTTTGCTGTGGCGTGCGCACCCCAGGCGCCCGAGGTCGTTCAGGGTTCGTCGACCGCTGAGACAGCAAGGTGAGGATCGAAGATCGGTTCCGATCTTCCACACCTCGAAAACACGGGGGAATCCGCCGCGACGGGCTCCGCTGTTTTTGTTCACAGGAAGGGCGGAAGGACGGAAGATTTTTTGGAAGTTCGACGGTTGAGCCCGGGGCGATCCTCGCGTCCGGTAGCCACCACGGTGGCGAGTCGCGCCGCCGAGATCGAAACTCCAGTTGGGGACCGACGACGTCTGTCCCCCCTTCCGCTCGTCCGATCCTTCCTGTGACCAATCTCCGATTTAGACCCGTCGACGCACGACGCTAGTTCGGTGGTGAGATGCGTTTTCACTGGCTCGAGGTGGGCCGAAGGCCCTGATGGTCTTCTCTGTGACCAATCTCCGATCTAGGCCCGTCGACGCACGACGCGAGCTCGGTGGTGAGATGCGTTTTCACTGGCTCGAGGTGGGCCGAAGGCCCTGATGGTCTTCCTGTGAAAGAGACGGGGGAGCCCCATGGGGCCTATCTTCGGACCTCGTCTTCGTAGGAAGCGGCGTACGGAAGCAGACCGACACACGGCGGGCTTGCGTGGGGCGAGCAGCCCGCTGAAGCATCGTCATTTTTCGGAGTTGATGCGCCGCGTGCACCTACATCGACGCCCCCAAGCGAGCGCTCGGGCCGCGAGCGGCCGGTTGCGAACGGCACAGGGACGCGACATGGTTGGGGCCAGACTTGGGCGGCGCGGGCACCATCAGCGAGCAATCATGAAGCGGGCACTGCCAGAGCGACGAGCGCCTCGTCGCGCAACACCGGGACCGTGTGGAGGGACGAACCGTCAGCGGGCTGCGGCTTCGCTCGCCGCAGACCAGCCCCTAGCCCGCGGGAGATCCCCGAGATCAGGTGGGCGCCAGCGTGGCAAGCTGCTGGGCGCTCTGGCGGCGGGCCTCGGCGCCGCCGCCCTCGCGGGCTGCGGTGGCTCCGTGGTCTCGCAGGCCGCGGCGCCTTCGGACCGCGACGTCCCCCGGGTCTCGGTCCCCGAAGGCCAGGCGACGCAGCTGCCGGGGACGGAGACCATCTCCGCGGAAGCAGAGCTCCTCGGTCTGAAGGCGGGCACGCTCGAGTGGGTGAGCTCCGGGGCGTGCCCGGCCAAAGGACGCCCGCTCGGCACGGCGCGCGCGTCGCTGCACACCGCGGGTGTGATCCGTTGGTTCAAGCGCTCCGATGGCGCCGCATCCACCATCCTCGATCCGAAGAGCAGCTTCCCGATCGAGCAGGAGATGCGCGTCAACGACAGTGGGGAGCAGCGGCGGTATCAGCTGAAGTTTTCGCCGGGACAGTTTCACTATGTCTACGAGCGCGATGGCCAGGCGCCGCAGGAGGCCACCAAGCCCGTCCCTCTCGGTGATCGCGCCTACGACGTGCAGTCTGCATTTCTGCTGCTGCGCGCGTGGCGGCCGGAGCCGAGGGAGCGCGGCTACTTCCACGTGGTGCTCGGGCGCACGCTGTGGCGCTCAGAGGTGCTCTTCGTAGGCAGCGAGATGCTCGAGCTCGACGACGACAAGAAGGTGCCGGCGCTGCGCATCGACGGCGTCGCGCGAAAGGTCAAGACCGACCCCAAAGACGACACGGAGCCGCGGAACTTCGTCTTGTGGTTCGCTCCCGACGAGCGGCGGACGCCGCTGCGCATCGTGGCCGACGGCAAGTATGGAGCGTTGCTCTTGACGATGACGTCGCACCGGCTCGAGCCCGATCGCGGGTGCGTGGTCGCCCCGGAGCCGGTGCTGGCCTCCCCGGTCAAGAAACCGCCCCCAGCCGCCGGTGACGCGGATCGGGCGGGACGCGCTGGGCCGAGCAGAGCGACCGGGACCGAACGTCCCCGCGACCCCGGCACGGCGCCGACGGACGCCCCTGTGGACGCAGGCGCCTCGACAGAAAAAGCGCCGCCAGCGAGCGACGCAGCCGCGGCGCCCCGAGCCGCCGATGACGCCGCGCCCCCGCCCGGAGGCGGCGACACGGCCAAGGCGAGCGACGCCAGCGCGCTGCCGAAGCCGCCGCCTGGGCCGTGAGCGCCGATCGAGCGGAGACGAGCCAGAGAACGCGCGTCAGGCGACGCAGAACTGCCGCCACTCGCTCGGTGCGGTCGAAAGGTCGATGGGCGGGGGGCTCAGCGGCAAGCTCGACGGACGAACGGGCACCCGGGTGAGCGCCATGCTCGCCTGCTCCGGTGTTCGGTTCCCTTTGACGGCATTGCAGCGCCGGCACGCGGTCACGATGTTGTCCCAAACCGTCCGCCCTCCCTGAGCGCGCGGGATGACGTGGTCGTAGGTGAGCTGACTCACCGGAAACCGCCGCCCGCAATAGCAGCAACAGAAGCCGTCCCGCGCGTAGACGTTGTTGCGCGAAAAGCGGATGCGTCGCTTGACGGCCGGGGTCTGGCGCTGCAGCCGCACCACGGCGGGCAGCCGGATCGCCGTGGAGGGTGAGCGGATCTCCTCGGAGTAAGAGACGAGGACCTCGACCTTTTCGAGGCAAACGAGCGTGACGGCCTGCTGCCAGCCGATGATCTTGTGAGGCAGGTACCAGGAGCTCAAAACCAGTGTCTTGCCCGCCATGCCCTGACCCGTCCCCTCATGTAGTTCGGGAGCGCTCGCCGAAGCGGCTCACTTCGGCTCGACCCGAAGGCTGGTTGGGTGTGTTCGTTCGTCCCCCTCCATCTGGCACGCTTCGTCGGACCCGTCCCTCAACACACATCCTGATATAATGCCGCATTTTTGCGCGAAATCCAGCGGGCCTGCCTGGGCACGCCCGAGCCAGCGAGCGGCGGACGCGCTCTCCTACATGCGTCTCCATCCACCGTCGGGACGCCGAGCACGCCCTCGAGCGGGCGCGGATGCTGCCGAGACGTATAGCTCCTACGGCCCGGGCCGCATGGGTCGCTGCTGCAAGTGGTGATCGAGCAATGCATCGCCGTCGAAGACGAAGTAGCCGTCGACCCAGTGGCCATCGAGCACCGGCGGCAACCAAAGTCGGTCATCGGCCCACATCCGCTCGAATGGAATGGCCGTCACCGGGACCCAGAACGGATCGGCTTCTGGCGTCGCCCGCGGTGATCCGCGGTAGGCGGGCGCGACGAACACGCTGGCGTGCAGGGAGTAGCCGTCGGTGAACTGGAATCGAAGCTCGCCATGGTGCCGAGGCTCGAGCGGCGTGACCCCCACCTCCTCCTCGACCTCGCGCACGGCGGCCTCGAGCGCCGTCTCGCCCGGTTCGAGCTTGCCGCCAGGGGCGTTCACTTTGCCCGCGCCGAAGCCGCGGCGCTTCTGAATGAGCAGCAGCCGATCGGCGCTGCGGACGAACAGCAGCGTGGCGCGATCGCGCGGTCGCCAGGCGCGCCAGTCGATGTCTTGCACGCGGCGCGCGGGGGTTCTTGCTTCGGTCACGGCCCTCCGGCGGGGGCTAGGAGCGACGAACGGTCTGCAGCGCAAGCCGTCCATCGCGGGACCCTAGACCAAAACCGTTTGCCGCGGAAAATGAGACGGTCCAGAGCCCCGATCCGCGAGCAAAGAAAGTGGGCTGCCCCGACGGAAGCGGCGCCCTCGCCGACGACGGGGCCTCGCCTGCGCGGAGATCCCCGGGCGGCTCATGGATCGGGCAGCGCTGGCGGCAGGCCCGCGCCCGGCAGCGACCCCGCGCCCGCCGGGGTCGAGTGCCGAGCCGCCGAGCCGCCGCCCGAGAGCGGGGCGGTGAGCCGGCGAGCGGGTGGTTTTTGGCCGCGGACAACCATGCTAAGAGGGCGCGGCTCATGCTGGTTTCGTATCGTTGGCTGCGGGAGCTCCTTCCCGGATTCGCAGCGACTCCTGCCGACGTGGCCGTGGCGCTGACCGGCGCAGGGCTCGCCGTCGACGCGATCCGGACGTTCGGCGGTGGCGCCCGAGCCTGCGTCGTCGCCGAGGTCCGGCGGGTCGAGCCACACCCCAAGCGCTCTGGCCTGCGGCTCGTGACCGTCGACCGCGGGGGGGGCGAGCAGCGCGTCGTGTGCGGCGCCCCGAACGTGCCCGAACCGGGCGGCCTGGTGGTGCTCGCGCCGCTCGGGGCCGAGCTGCCAACGTTCGGGGTCTTGACCCGGCGAGACATCGGGGGCGTGACCAGCGAGGGCATGCTCTGCAGCGAAGCGGAGCTCGGGCTCGCCGAGAGCTCCGACGGTCTGCTGGTGCTCGCCCCGGGCAGCGCCGCGCCCGGCACCCCGCTCTCAGAGCTGCCAGCGTTCGCCGAGGACACGATCTTCGAGCTGGACATCACCCCCAACCGCCCCGACGCGCTCGGGCACTTGGGAGTGGCCCGGGACCTTGGCGCCCTGCTCGGGCTGCCGCTCGTGCCCCCCGAAGGGCCGCCGGTCGTCCTGGAAAGAGACGCCAGCAGCGATGCGTGGATCGCCGTGCGCAACGACGATCTCGAGCGCTGCCCCCACTACGGCGCGGCGGTGGTGCTAGGCGTGCGGGTCGGCCCTTCGCCGGCCTGGTTGCGCTACCGCCTGGCGAGCCTCGGGGTGCGCCCGATCAACAACGTCGTCGACATCACGAACCTGCTGCTGCTCGAGTTTGGGCAGCCGATGCATGCCTTCGATCTGGAGCGGGTGCGCGGCCGGCAAATCATCGTGCGCCGCGCGGCCCGAGGTGAGCCCTTCACCACCCTGGATGGCGTGGCGCGCCGCTTGAGCGACGACGATTTGGTGATCGCCGACGCCGAGGGGCCGAGCGCGCTGGCGGGCATCATGGGCGGCCTCGACAGCGAAATCCGCGACACGACCCGGCAGGTCCTGTTGGAGTGCGCGTACTTCGAGCCCCGCGGCGTGCGCCGGGCCGCCCGACGGCACGGCCTGCACACCGAATCGAGCCATCGCTTCGAACGCGGCGTGGACCCCGCGGCCATCTCCAAGGTGCTGTCGCGCGCCAAAGGTTTGCTGTGCGAGCTGGCGCAAGGCCGCGCCGTCGATCCCGAGGTGCACGCCCGCGGCTCGCTGCCGGCGCCCGCCTCGATCCCGCTCCGAGCCGCGCGGCTCGAGGCGCTGCTCGGCACCGCGGTGCCGCTCGCAGAAGCGCGCGAGGTGCTGTCCCGCCTCGGCTTCGTGATCGAGACGGAGAGCGCGAGCGAGCTCCGCGTCCGCTCGGCTTCGTTTCGACCGGACGTGGCGCGGGAGGTCGACCTGATCGAGGAGGTGGCGCGGGTGCGCGGCCTCGATCGGATCCCCACCCGCCTGCCGGCGATCGCCCCCGGCACACCGCGAACGAGCGAGCTGCTCGAGCGCAGGGCGGCCCAGGTGGCGGCGGACCTCGGCCTCAGCGAAGCGCTCACCTACGCCTTCGTGTCGGCGCGTGACCTCGAGCGGCTCGCCGCCCCTCGACCGGTCGTGACGCTCAGCAATCCCTTGACCGAGGAGCGCAGCGTGATGCGGACGAGCCTGTTGCCGGGCTTGCTCGAGGCGCTGCGGCGCGCGCGGCGCCACGGAGAGGCGAATGTGCGCGTCTATTCGGTCGGCAGCCTGTTCTTGGCGGCGCCCCGAGGCCCACTGGGCGACGCCGCGCAGGCGGCCAGGCCGCGGCGGGCGGAGGACACCCTCCTTCCCGAAGAGCGCCCCGCCTTCGCGGCCGTCCTCGCGGGCTCCCGGCCCGGCTACCTCGCGGCCAAGCCGGAAGACCTGGATGTGTACGACGCCAAGGGTGTCGCGCTCGAGCTGGTCGAGCGCTTGACCGGGGTCCGACCCGAAGCTCGCCACGCTCCGGCCGACCTTCAGCACCTGCACCCGCGCGGCGCCGCCGAGGTCGTCGTCGGGGATCGAGCGGTCGGCTCCTTCGGACCGCTACACCCCGACCTGGTGGATGCTTTCGATCTTGGCGGCAGCGCGTTCGTCGTCGAAATCGACCTGGCCGCCGTCGAGGCGCTGGGCCGTCGCACACCGCGCTACCGTCCGATCCCGCGCTTGCCGGCCATCACGCGCGACCTCGCCCTGGAGCTCGACGAGGGCGTCCCCGTGCAGCAAGTGCAGCGCACCATCGAATCCGCTGCCGGGCCGCTGTGTGAGTCGGTGGAGCTCTTCGACGTCTTCAAGGG
Source organism: Pseudomonadota bacterium (assembly GCA_023418705.1). Classification (GTDB taxonomy): domain Bacteria; phylum Myxococcota_A; class Polyangia; order Polyangiales; family Polyangiaceae; genus JAEZYZ01. Next base: position 34,025 of record JAEZYZ010000200.1, read on the forward strand.
CGGCTCCGTGGCTGCCGGCAAACGTTCGCTCGCCTTCCACCTCGTGTACCGTTACCCGAAGGCCCGAACGGCCGCAGAGGAGGCTCGAACGCTGACGGACGAGGAGGTCGACGGGCAGCAGGCACGGGTCATCGCCGCGGTCGCCGAGCTCGGCGGCCAGCTCAGAGGGTGAAGGCTTGAGACGTTTGGGCAGCAGGCGGGCCTCCGGCAGACTGGTCGCGTGCGTGCTCTGCTGGGCCCCGCTCGCCGCCAGCCAGAGCCCGGTCAGCGACGACGATCTCCCGGGGCAGGACGTCCTGGACGCGCCCAGGGCCGCCGAAACGCCGCAGCCGGAGGTCGACGTCGACAGCGACGTGTCGCGCGCCACCGACGACGCCGTCGAGGACGCGACCGGGGAGGTCACCGATCCCGCGGACGTCGCGCCGCCCGTCGCCGACGCAGCAGCCGAGGCCGCCGAGCGCCGTGATCTCGAGGCATCGCCACCCGAGGAGAAAACGGCGCCGGAGACCCCGTTCGTGCTCGAGGATCGTCCCGATCCGTACCTCGCTCCTGCGGGTCCCACGCGCTTGCCGCGGACCTTGGCCATAGGTCCGGCCTTCGGCGTCATATCGCGGCCGGCTCAAGCGGGCGCGTTCGAGTACGGCCCCGCGTTCACCTGGGGCGCTCAACTCCGCGTCGAGTCGCCGGAGTGGCTCGGCCGCCCCGTCGCGGCGCTGCGCTGGCTCGGGCTGCGACTGTTCTTCACGCTCTCGGATCTGCCGGTTCGGATGGGTCCCGGCGCGCTGGCAGGTTCGGCGCGCACCTCCCACCCGGACATCACCCTGCTGCGCCTCGGCGGACACCTCGAACCGACGCTGGTCGTCACCTCCGGGCTGCGGGCTTACGTCGGCGCCGGCCTCTCCTGGAACCGACTCTGGACGGAGCGCTTGCACGACGACGAGCTGGCGGCGCCGGAGCGGAGCGGCGTCGCGCTGGAGCTCATCGCGACCACGGGCTTGATCGTCGATGTGATCCCCGATCGTCTGGCGATCGATCTCAACCTGTCGGCGAGCGGCGTCGAGAACGAACGCGGCAGCTTGTTCGAGGACGTGCAGGCCTTCGACGCGAACGGGCAGCGCGGCACGCTCGGACCGTTCCCCGGGTTCTCGAGCGCGCTCACGGGCCTCGCCGGACTTCACTTGGTCCTGTGACGATGGCCCGAACGCCCGCCGGTGTGTTGCTTGGCCTGCTTTTGATCGCGAGCTGTGAACGGCGAGCCCCCGGGCCAGAAGAGTGCGTGAAGTTCGCCGAAGCGGCGCTGGGTGTGCGAGAGGAGCAGGTCCTGCGCTCGCCGCGGCTGAAGCGAGCGTTCGACGAGCTGGTGGTCAAATGCCTGACCACACCCTACGACCGGGAGCTGGTCGATTGCGTGAACGGCGGCCGACGGCCGCGCCAATGCCTGCACGAGTTCATGCTGCGGCGCGCAGAGCCGAGCGTATCGCCGTCTCCGCCAGCGCTGCCTCCGAGCGAAGATCGCTGGCGCTGAAGGCCGTGCGCCCGATCGCGGTGTCACTTCGCGTGATGACGCCCGGCGCCCGGGGGTGTTACGCTGTTCCTTTCGTTCGTGTCGTGGGCGAACGAGAGGAGGCGTCGTTGAACCTACGCATGTCGCTGGAAGATCTGCTGAAGCGGGCGCTGCTCGCCGGCGCGCTGCAGGTGCGCTTGATCCCTGGTCGTCGCACCGTGGTGGTGTTGCCGAGCGGCGAGAGCGAGGTGCGCGGCGAGGTTCAAACCCCCGACAGCATCAACGCGCTGCTCGAGCCGATCTTGCCGGTGGAGGCCCGGCGCAGCCTCGCGGGCGGATGGGCGGAGTGGGATTTCGCGCTGAGCGACAAGGGGACCGTGCGAGCGACCGCCGAGCTGAAGCTCGGGTTGCCCCACGTCGTGCTGTCGCTCACCGAGTGCGATGGGGCGCCCGCGACCCGTCCGGCGGAAGCCGCCACGGCGCGTGACCTGCGCCGGCAGAGCGCGCCCGAGACGCCGCAGGCCTCCCCCGCCGCTTCGCGCCGTCTGTCGAGCGCGCACGACGTGCCCGCCGTGCTCAGCGCCCCCCTCTCACGGGCCTTTCGTGCCGCTCCGCCCGCCGCGGCGGCGCCGGCGGGCAGCCCGCTGCCCACCGAGCCCCCTCCGCCGCCGATCGAGGTCGCCGAGGCTCACCTGAGCGGCGGATCGAGCAGGGAAATCGACGAGCTCTTGAGCATGATCCTCGAGCTCAACGGCTCCGATCTCCACGTCTCCACCGGGGCCCCACCGATGATCCGAGTCGACGGCGATTTGCGCCCGGTGCCCCATCGCCCGGTGCTGACCGCGGAGCAGGTGCAGCGCATGTTGTGGCCGATCGTGCCGCGGCGCAATCGCGAGGAGTTCTCGAAGACGCACGACACCGACTTCTCCTACGAGCTTCCCGGTCGCTGTCGCTTCCGCGGGAATCTCTTCGTCGATCTGCGGGGGATGGGCGGCGTGTTCCGGGTGATCCCAAGCAAGATCCTCACCGCCGAGCAGCTCGGGATCCCCAAGGAGGTCCTCCAGCTGTGCAAGCTGCCCAAGGGGCTCGTGGTCGTCACCGGCCCCACCGGCTCCGGCAAGTCCACCACGCTCGCGGGCATGATCGACTTCATCAACGAGACTCGCAACGACCACGTCATCACCATCGAAGACCCGATCGAGTTCGTTCACCCCAACAAGAAGTGCTTGATCAATCAACGCCAGGTCTCCGAGCACACCGAGTCGTTCAAGTCCGCGCTCCGAGCGGCGCTGCGCGAAGACCCGGACATCGTGCTTTTGGGCGAGATGCGCGATCTCGAGACGATCTCGATCGCGCTCGAGACCGCCGAGACCGGTCACCTGGTTTTTGGCACGCTGCACACGACCTCGGCGCCGGCCACCATCGACCGCATCATCGATCAGTTCCCCGCTGCTCAGCAGAACCAGATCCGCGTCATGCTGGCCGAGAGCTTGAAGGGGGTGATCGCCCAGACGCTCTGCAAGAAGGTGGGCGGCGGGCGGGTCGCGGCGCTGGAAATCCTGATCGGCGTGCCCGCCGTCTCCAACCTGATCCGCGAGGGAAAGATTTTCCAGATCCCGTCGATCATGCAGACGGGCAAGAAGATCGGGATGCGCCTGCTCAACGACAGCCTGCTCGATCTCGTGAAGCGAAGGGTGGTGGCTCCGGAGGAGGCCTTGAACAAGGCGCTCGATCGGCACGTGCTCGCCAACATGCTGCGCGAGAACGGGGTCCAGATCCCAACCAGCTGACGCAGGGTGCGGAGGCGGAGCGTGGTCACAGGCAGACCATCAGGGCCTTCGGCCCACCTCGAGTCGGGGAAAACGGACTTCACGACGGAGACAGCGAGCTGGGTCGACGAGTCTGGCTCGGAGATGGGTCACAAGAAGAGCGGAAGAGCGGAAGGAGGACCGACGTCGTCGGTCCCCGATCGGCGTCGATCTCCACCGGCGCGACGTGTTTCGCTGTGA